>JAUHWN010000002.1 GCA_030424665.1 Bdellovibrionia bacterium
GAACATCGAGTGGATTTCGCGTGATTTTAGGAGCCCCTAAAGCAAAATCTTTTTGTATGGCTGCTGTTTTCACACCCAGTCCCGTTTGCACGCCAGTGGGAGAGACAGCGTTGAGCCCAGTCGTTGCACCCGGTTCTTTCACGGTTTCGTACATTAGGTCTTCGAACTCTGCGCGCGACTTTTTAAAACCGCTGGTCGAAACGTTTGCGATGTTATTCGAAATAACATCCATATTCGTTTGCTGTGCCTGCATTCCCGTCGCCGCTGTATTCAGTGACTTAATCATTTAAGACCTCCCTTAAAACCGAGGTAAATCATTTACGACCTTATCTTTCATCGAATCATAGGCTTGAATGGCTTTTTGAGTACTTTCAAAAACCCTTGTCGCCATAATCATGTCAGTCATTTCTCTAATGATATTAACGTTTGAATTCTCTAAAAATCCTTGGTGAAGTTTAAAACCTTGTGCTGGAGTTGGTGCTTCCCCATAAATGTCTTTGAGGGCAAATCTCGAATTACCGGCTTTTCTTAGGGAGTCCACATTGTTAACCTTTACAACAGACAGATTTCCGACGGGCTGACCGTCGACAATAATATTTCCCGACTCCCCCACCGAGACATTGTTTCCGTCGAGTCGAATATGTCGAGTTGATGGTTCTTGATCTGGAGTGGCAGCTTGCAGAAGAACTGGAAAACCCTCTTTAGTGACAAGCTTCCTTTGGCTATCAATCATGAATGAGCCGTTTCGCGTATATTGAACTCCATTAGGCGTTTCAACCTCGAAGAGACCTTGACCTTCGATCGCAAAATCTAATGGCTTGTGAGTCGTTTTTAGAGAACCCTGACGAAAACTCGTAGTTGTCCCCTGAGCATCGACAAAAGACTTGTCGCCGCCGTTGAGGGCATAGAAACTTTCGATACTAGCAGGGACCCTTGGCACTTCGATAACATCGCCAGCTTTTTCATAAGCCGTTAAGTACTCTTTAAATACCTGTTCATCTCGCTTAAAGGCCGGGGTATTAACATTAGCAATGTTGTTGGCAATGGTATCCAAGCGTTTCTCTTGTGCTATTGCACCACTGACTGCAGTATAGATTCCCTTATCAGACATTTAAAGGTCCTCCTGACCTTCCGGTTCAGTGAACTAAAGAGCAATGCCTATGCCATTAAAACATTTCTGGACTCAACTTCGCAAAACCCTCTACCGATAGTACTCAACTCATTTCCATTGCCCGTGAAGAACTTTTACATACCTTTGGATTGGGGCCACTAGTCAATTTCAGTAAAAGGACCTTTGTAAGGAGGGCGTCACTTATTTGACCGGACGTCAAAGCTCTTACATTTGTCCCGTCTCATGTAGAGTTTTAGTTTTTTACATTCACTAAATGTAAACTTTTGCGGCAAGTTGTCCGATTTTGAATCAGTAAGAGTTATAAAGGAACGAAATACCATAGACTTAGGTAGAGTCTATCAACTTAGAAAGCCTTTTTGGCCCACTAACCTCGACCGCGAAGGATTTTTTTTAGATACTCATGGAAGATATGTCGACGAAAAAACGAATTCAGTTATTAATAACATTCGCACTCATTGGAGCACTCTGCATTCCTTTGGCCCATGCGGCTCGACAAAACCATACAACCCTCAATGAATTGCAGCAAAGAGATCCATTTCGTCGAAAAAATATTAAACCCACTCAAACAGTTCAGAGAAAAAAAGTCGAATCGAGGGCTGTGCAGAGATATCGAAAGAAGCAGGCACAAAAGTTTTATATTAAAAAAGGAAACCTTAAAAAATATAAAAAACGGGCTGGGCAACAAAGACCAATTTTTGACTTTCCCGTGGCCTACAATGCAAGAGTTCGCTATTGGGTGACATACTTTCAAACAAATGGCAGAAAATGGTTTAAGCGTTGGCTTGAACGCTCGACAAAGTACATTCCGCTGATCCAAACTCTTCTAAGGGACGAAAACCTACCACTCGATCTAGCTTACGTCGCCATGGTTGAAAGTGGATTCTCCAATCGAGCAGAAAGTCACGCCCAGGCAGTAGGTATGTGGCAGTTCATAAAGGGTACTGGGAATCGCTATGGCCTTAGAACCAATTGGTGGCTCGATGAGAGAAAAGACTTCCTAAAAAGTACACGGGCCGCCATTCGATATAAAAAAGATCTGTACAAAATGTTCCGTTCTTGGCACCTAGTCTCAGCCAGCTACAATACTGGCGAGAATCGGATCAAACGCCTTATCAAAAAGTATAATACCAATGACTTTTGGAGGCTCGCAGACATGGGAGTCATTCCAGATGAAACTAAAAATTATGTGCCCAAAATCATAGCTGCCACTCTAATTGCAAAGTCCCCGGGTCTCTATGGCTTTAGAAATCTCAATTATGAACTCCCTCTAAAGTACGAATACATGTACATTCCAGGTGGAACAAATCTTCAGGAGCTGGCCCGATTTATAGGCGTTAGGTCAAAATACCTAAAAGAGCTTAACCCCGAGCTCATTAAATCGTATATCCCTAAGGGAATCCGGCAGCATCGAGTTCGCATTCCTCGAGGGAGCGCGAGTATGGTGAGCCAATTTATTAAACAAAAACGTATCGCACAAAAACTGTAGGTTGAAGTGAGTTCAAATCTCATCGTTCGCAAATATGGTGGAAGCAGCCTGTCTACACCTGAAAAACTCAAGTCTATCGCCAAAGAGGTTTCAGCTCTCTATCAAGAAGGCCACAAAATAATTCTAGTTGTTAGTGCCATGGGAAGCACGACAAATGAACTTTTAGATTTGGCCAAAAAAATTAGCTCCACACCCAACCCAAGAGAGCTGGATATGCTACTCACCGCAGGCGAACGCATTTCAATGTCTCTTATGTGTATGGCTTTGTCTGACCTGAACACACCGGCAATCAGCTTTACTGGCTCACAAGCTGGAATCTTGACTGACGGTAGTCACAACGATGCCCACATCACAGAAATAAAACCAATTCGCGTCGAAGAGGCCCTTAGTCAAAATAAGGTAATCGTCTTGGCTGGCTTTCAAGGGGTAAACCCTAAAACTAAAGAGGTCATGACCCTAGGCCGTGGTGGCTCTGACACGACCGCCGTCGCCATGGCTGCTCACTTTAAAGCCGATGAATGCCAAGTCTATAAAGATGTCGATGGCATTTTTAGTCTCGATCCCAATATTTATGAAAATTCCATTCATTACGAAAAACTACCTTTTGATGTCGCACTTGATATGTGTAAAAAGGGTGCAAAAATCCTACACTTTAAATCTGTTGAACTGGCACAGAACCTAAATATACCAATCAGAATTCAAAGGGCCCACCAAAGTGGTAACACAAGCCTAATAACCGACAAATCTGCTAATATTCAAAAAGGTCTTTTCTTGGCATTGAACAGGCATGAGATGAGCTCGGACCTGTTGAATCGTTGTGATCTCGTCATAGATTCTTCGATTATACCTTCTGCGGATTTCAACGAGTACACGGTTCTCAGTTTGACGAGCTGGGGGGCTGTAAAAAATGAAGAGATAAAAGCTCAACTTTCTGCTCTTCAATCAAAGGGTGTGGATATAAAGAAATCGTTTCATGGCGAATGGGGACTATCTATTGTAGTCCCAAACACTCAGGCCGACGCAGCTTTCGGCCATTTAGCCCATCTAGTTAAAAGTTAAACTATATAGATTCCAATTAACGAATTGTAGGTTCGAGTACCGAACTAACTCTTATCCTTCTACAAAAAGTGCCAATTAAGGAAAGCTCCCTAGTTGCATATTACCAAGATCATGAAAACCTTGGTGACATTAATTATTTTATACAGTCCGCTCGTCCTTTCTTTTGAACACAAGACCATCTACCTGGGCGAGTCCTTCTCACTGCCTCTCGGTCCAAAGGAGCAAATAAAACTCTCGGTAAACGGAATACTGAGCTCTCAGGTCCACGAGAATAAAATCACATTTACCGGAACGAAGGAGGGCACTCTCATGCTAATGGGAAACCGACATGCGCTCTTAGTTAAAGTCCGATCCCGAAGCCAAAGTGACTATCTTTCGATTCTTAAGAATATTCCCGGAATTTATTATCAGCTCTATAAGAATGAGGTCACAATTAAGGGTCATATACTTTCGTTGAACGACTGGTTAAAGATCATCAAAGAAAAGCCAAAAAATATTAATTTAAATCTTGGCTTTGAAATTCCACCCACTCTCAAAGAGGAACTCATGAAGTTCATCAGACAGAGAGCCCAGTCTTTGAATCTCGCCGATGTTGAGCTATCGAATCGAGCTCCCTATCACTTTATAGTGAAAATCGAAAAAATAAGGGACTCAGAAAAAAGACTTCTTGAGCCCTTCGGACTCAACATTCGTCCACTAAAAGAGGATGATCAAAACGAAAATTTTTTATTGAGCTTAGCCTTTGTTGAGATAAAGAGTAATTTCAACAACACCCAAGGTATTTCTTGGCCACAATCTCTTTCTTTGCAGCCGCTTCATAAATTCAATCTTCTCCAAACAGAAGATCCGCTACTAGCGCAAATTCAATTCTTAGAAAACAACGGACAAGGAAAACTCCATGCTATTCCGCGAATCAATTTATACCCAGGAAAAATCGCCGAATTTCACTCCGGGGGCGAGATACCAATCAAAGCTCAATCCTATTCCTATCAGAGAATTAGCTTCAAGAAATATGGGCTCATATTAAAGACAGAGTTCGAGCGGAAACCACACTACTATACACTCAAACTCGAACTTGAAACGTCGCAAGTCGATCCTAACTATTCAACGGCAGATGCACCTGGATTTAGCATCCATCGAAGTCAAACCGAACTGAAAATGAAATTAAATCATATTTATGAGGTCAGCGGGTTACTACGGGAGCAGCAAGGAAGTAAGCAATCGGGGATTCGTTATCTTTCCCAAATTCCAATTTTAGGGACTCTCTTGAGAAGTGAAAGTTATTTAAGTGGACACACGAAGCTTATGGTTATTGCCCAGCTAAAGAAAGTAAAAAATTATGGCAAATGATATCCAACAAGACTATAAATCTCTCGTTGATTTTATTAGGAACCAATCCCACTATCGAAACTCTATGAGCCTTAGGATCAACCCCGATGACCTTGAACCCCTTTCTAGGGCGCTCGAAGAACAGATAAAAGGCTGCAATAAAGAGAACCAAGAAGCATTGCACGACGCTTTCTTTGATTTTGGCCCCCTAAAAAGTTTATTTGAAGATGAGACAATTACTGAAATCTTACTCAACGGAGACCTAAAAGTTCACGTCATTAAGAACGGAATCAAAATCCCCGAGTACCGGCACTTCTTAGGGAAGGCGAGTCAGGACCTTTGTTACTCCAAAATTCTTGAGTCAGCTAAAATTCAGTTGAACCACGATTGCCCCTTTAGAGACGCTCAATTTAAGTCCTTTCGCCTTCACGTAATAGGTCCCCCATTAAGTAGTCAGCAAAGAATTTCTTTAAGAAGAACTCAGCACTCAAATCGGCGAACCATTTCCTATGATTCAGACTTTTACGACCCCAAGAAACTCGATCAACTCATTCACTTTTTTTTGCAGGGGGACAGTATGCTCGTGGTCGGTCCTACTGGGTCCGGAAAAACAAGCTTCATCAGCTATCTCCTAAGTCACCTCCCGAAAACCGAAAGGTGTTTGATTCTAGAGGAGACTCCTGAAATTCGAATTCCTAATTCACTTTCGGTGGCATTGAATACATGGACTAATGCCAATTGGTCGAGCAAGGGCTTTGACTTGGGTCACCTGCTTAAACAAGTACTGCGAATGAAGCCCGATCGAATCATACTTGGAGAAATGCGAGCTGAAGAAGCTAAAGACTTTCTTCTGAATCTTTCTTCTGGCCACCGGGGTTCAGTATCAACCATTCACTCCTCCAACGCCCGTGAAGCCCTTATCCGTCTCGAAATGTTAGTTAAGATGGGGGCTCCCCAGTGGTCCAATGAAACAATTCACCAGTTAATTAGTCTTTCACTCAATATAATTGTCGTCTTGGACCTCAGCCCCCAAGGTCGACGATCTGTAAAGGAGGTATTCCGTTTAGAGGGTCTCGGACACCGCGGCCCTCTTCTCGATCCGATTTACAAAAGACAGGAGGATTCGCACTAGCCTAGCCCCTTCTTTAAGCTCTGATTCAATTTGAGACGACGAAATCCCTTTAGATTCGATTTCGTCGGGATTTACAACTTTATTGTCACAAGCTGAAGCAAAACTGGTAGCCTCAAAAAGAGATGAGAGTGAAATTTATTTTAGTTTTTCTCATCGCATGCACGATGCCTGCGATTGCGAAACAAGACAAAAAAACGGACTTTAACAGACAATTCATTCACCTTCTGGCAAATCAACCTGTACCGAAAGATCTTAAAGAAAAGTTCGACTGGATGCTGACTCGAATGCGAGTTGAACGGCCCTTATTCCAAAAGAAATTTAAAAATCAAGGTTTCAGTGGAGGAAATCGTATTCCGACCTCAGTAAGAGCCTTTATTCCGAGTTTAAGATTCAAGCAGAGTTTTACTCAAGCTTCAGTACTAGAGCGGGTCAACCAGCACATTAACAAGTTTGCCTATAAATCAGATATCAAAAATTTTGGCGTCAGCGACTACTGGGCATCTCCGATGGAAACCCTTCTCGATCAAAGTGGTGATTGTGAAGACTTAGCCCTGGCGAAGATTCAAATTGTTCAATTACTCTTTCGTCCCAGCGAAGCTAGAACCTACCTAGCTCTGCTTGAAGACCGTAAGAAAAACGAAAAACACGCCGTGGCTATTATCAGCACAAAAACTCATCAACTGGTATTAGATAACCAAGCTAAAAACGCCTACAATATAGTCAGCTTACCCGCTCACTACGTGATCGACTACGTTCTAGAAATACCTAATATAAACGATTAAAAGCCGTTAGGGTGCCAAACAGTCTTAGTCTCGGTATACCTTAGGATTTTCTGCAATTGATCTTCTGTCGCAGTACCGACAATTCGTTTCATATTGTCGATTGCAAGGGGGCGAAGTCCGTTTAAAAGGCCTTCATCGTCACAATAGAAACTTTGAACTTCCATATGAGCTGCCATATGTTCAGCGACTTCCTTTTGCTCACCAGAGAGTAGGTTTACAACGCCTCCGGGCACATCGGAGGTGGCAATAACCTCAGCAAATTCGGCCAAGAAACTAGCGCCCTCGTGTCCGAGAAAAGCTACGATTGTATTTCCTGAACATAGACACGAAGCCAACTGCTCTACGAAGTCAGAAAAACTCAATGGGTCCCTAAAGAGCATGGCAACAACGCCTACAGGTTCTGCCTTTGAAAAGTTGTGAAAGGGGCCGCTAACCGGGTTTACGGTGCTTGCCAGGTGCTGATACTTATCAGCAAAACCGGCAAAATAAACCAAATGATCAATAGCCTTTTCCACTTCAGCTTTGGCATCTTTTTCACTCAAGCCATAAACCAAAGAAATGTTTTCTTCGAAAGATTCTGCTTTTGATTGGGTCATCTCCGCCATTCGATATAGAATTTGCGCACGATTGAAAGCCGTTTTTCCAGACCAGCCAGCCAGGGCCTTTTGCGCAGCCACGACCGAGTTTCTAAAATCCTTGCGAGAAGACAAACAGCAATTGGCAAAAATTTCGCCATTTCTTTTATTGAGCTTAAAACTTCTTCCACTTTCAGTTCGTGGAAATTGACCGTCTATAAAAAGCTTAACCGTTTTCATTACAGGTAAAGTCATTATTGCACCTCCACATAGGCAAGAAGACCGTGCAGTCCGCCTTCGCGGCCCATTCCACTTTCAAAATAACCACCAAAAGGAGAGGCAGGATCAAATTTATTATAAGTATTGGCCCAAATTACACCCGCCTTTAACTCTCCAGAAACTTTTTGAATCTTAGAGGCTTTTTCGGACCACAAACCCGCTGCTAATCCGTAATGGGTGTCATTCGCTTTTTGAATCGCCTCTTGAGGGGTTCTAAAAGTAGAAATACCTAAGACGGGACCAAAGATTTCCTTACGCATAATCAAATGGGAGTTCGAAACTCCTTTAAAGAAACATGGCTTTAAGAAAAAACCTTTTTCAGGAATATCCTGTTTATGGGATTCAAAGTACTCGAGCCCTTCTTTACGGGAAGTCTCGACGATATTCTTAATTTTATTGTATTCTGCTTCAGAGTTAATAGCTCCCATGTCGGTATTTTTGTCTAAAGGATTCCCCACACGGATTTGATCAATTCTCTTTTTTAGCTTATTGACAAAGGTATCCAAAATAGACTCTTCAACAAGAAGTCTCGAACCTGCGCAACATACATGACCTTGGTTAAAATAAATCCCAGAAACAACTCCCTCGATGGCCTGATCGATCGCAGCGTCTTCAAAAATCAAGTGGGCAGACTTTCCACCTAGCTCAAGAGTCAGCTTTTTATTTTGACCAATAACCGCCTGGGAAATCTTCTTTCCTACTTCTGTAGATCCTGTAAATGCCACCTTTTGTACATCCTTATGGCTCACGAGAGCTGCACCAGTAGCTCCGGCTCCGGTCACAATATTAACGACCCCAGGAGGAAGACCTGAATCTTGAATGACCTCAGCCAATAATAGTAAGGACAGTGATGTCGTCTCCGCAGGTTTAATAACGACTGTGTTTCCAGCAGCCAAAGCAGGAGCAATTTTCCAAGCGGCCATAAGAAGAGGAAAGTTCCAAGGAATAACTTGAGCAGCGACACCGATCGGTTTTACCTTTCGACCAGGAACAAGGTAATCAAGTTTATCAGCCCACCCCGCATAGTAAAAAAAGTGTGCTGCAACGAGAGGGATATCGACGTCACGAGTTTCTTTAATAGGCTTACCATTATCAAGAGTTTCAAGAACGGCAAATTCTCTAGCACGCTCTTGAATCATTCGAGCAATTCGAAAGAGGTATCGAGAACGTTCCGATGGAGTAATTTGACCCCAAGACTTTTGAAAAGCTTTATTAGCAGACTCAACAGCTTTATCCACATCTTCATCACCTGCCACAGAAATCTTAGCTAAGACCTCGCCCGTAGCTGGGTTAATGCTGTCCAAAGTTTCTTTTGACTTTGACGGAGTAAACTTTCCGTCCACGAACAAGTCATACTTTTCTTTGAGCTGAACGATAGAAGTGCTTTCTGGCGCATCATCGTAGTCAAATTGAAAACCAGCTTGATGGGCTGATTCATGGGCGAGAGGACTTTTCTTTTCTAAGTTTTGATCTGAAGTTGTTTTCATTGACCACCTCAATCCATGGAATAGGCACGATCGTAGTAATATCGGCCGGTATAGTATTTGTAAATTTGTTTTAGAACATCATTGAGCAGACTGCTGGCTCCAAAGCGAAACAGATCAGGAGTTAACCACTGGCTCCCGAGAGTCTCATTAACCATGCATAGGTAGTGAATAGCTTGCTTGGCTGTTCGAATTCCACCAGCGGGTTTCATTCCAATGAGTTCACCTGTTTCATCGTAATGATCAGCAATCACATTAAGCATCACTAAGGTCACCGGCAGAGTTGCCGCAGGACTCACTTTACCCGTAGAGGTTTTTATGAAATCGGCGCCAGCATGAATTGCCAAACGAGAAGCAAACTGTACTTTGTCATACGTACCGAGTTCACCTGTTTCTAAAATTACTTTTAGGTGTGCTTCACCGCAGGCCTCTTTAATAGCGATGATCTCATCGAAAACTTCCTGGTAGCGCCCCGAGAGAAAGGCACCCCTGTTGATCACCATATCAATTTCGTCAGCTCCGAAATCGACAGCTCTTTTGACATCGGCCAAGCGAATATCTAGAGGTAGTTGACCAGCCGGAAAACCGGTGGCTACTGAGGCAATCTTAATATCAGTGTCCTGTAAATACTCGGCTGCATAGGGAACCATCGATGGATAAACACAAACAGCCGCTACTTGTGGAATGTCGAGAAATTCATCATGGTTAGAGAGAAGCTCCCGAAAATGATCGGTCACTGGGTATTTTGCTTTTATGCATAGCTGTCTGACTCGCTCCGGAGTATCCGCTCCTTCAAGAGTCGTCAGATCAATCATTCGAACCGTTTCATAAAGCGCTTTGAGTTTACTCTGCTTTTTGATACTACGCTTAGTGAACATGGCGGCCCGCTGTTCTAGCATGACCTGGTCTATGGGCTTCATTTCGACTTGGAACCTTTTGGATTCAATTCCGTCGAGAACAATTTGTCTTATCATCTTCGATTCCTGGCTTGTTTCCTAAGCCATAGATAATACAGGGAAAGCTCAGATTCAATGGGAGCTTTTTCAAAGTCCTTTCAAACCCAGTTTAAATGGATATTCAACCCACCAATTGAAAATTATTCACCAGGTTTCAAGGGGTTAGAGACTATTTGGGGCCCAAAAACTCTTCACATCGCCAAATCTTGAATTCCCTCGCCAAAACTCCATACCGGTGAGCCTGAACCTTCTTAATCTCGGAACATTCCTTAGCCTGCATAGAATCCTGAGGTGTTCGTTTATACCGATTGTCCTCAACAAAGTAGATAACCTTGCCCTTGTGCTTCTCGAGACCTTTTTGAAAATAGTTGTACTGGTTCGAATGAGCACCAATTGATAAAGCCTGTAGACCTGAGTAAAAGCTTAAAGGAGCCGCTAGCTGGTAGCGATGGCTCGAAATAACAAACTCTTTCTCTTCGCTTGCAGCCAACTCATTAAGCTCTTTTGCTAAATCTGGCCACCCGTAGAGATCGTTAGTGATATCAAAGCGGGCCTGCCACTTTTGATCAGGGTTAAAAACCACGTGGAGTTTTGCAATGACAGGATATTGAGTTGCAAAGACAAAAAATAAATTGAAAAAAACCACAAAGCCAAGGCTACCCCAACTTATAAAGGCCCAAAGTCGTCTCTTTTTTGCACCAGACAAGAGCTTAATAAAATAATCAGACGCCAGTGGTATCAGAGCCAAATAGGCTGGAGCGATCCAATGGGGTTTAAAGTCAGACATAAATGGCTGTAATCCAAAAAGTAAAAGACTGGGCAATGCAAAACTCGAAAAGAAGAGATCATTTTGTTTATCTTCGGGTGTTTTAAACGTCCAAATATAACTGAGATCCATTCGTTTGATCAAAACGACGATAAATAAAACAAAAAATGACGGCGATAGAAAAATCAGTTGCGTCGCCAAGAACTGAAACCAGCGACCGACACTGAAGTGACCACCTTGATGGCGATCAGAAAGGTGAAAGGCAAAACTGGGCCAGTCATTGAGTAAATTCCAAATCATTACTGGAGAACTTGCAACAATAAAAGCCACAACAGTCAGTAATATATGGTACCACTTCGGTCGGATTTTCCAATGGCCAAAAAGATAGAGGATTCCCAAACTTCCAAAAAGTAAAACACCTGGGTATTTCGACAAAAATGAAAATCCAAGGGTAAAACCGAGTGCTACAAAAAGCCAAAAGTAATTTTTGGTGTCCGAAGTTTTCATCAATAAATGTGTGAGGTAAATACAGAGACTCCAGAAAAAGAGAAGTGGCATATCCGGAACCATCATCGTGCTTCCAATAAAGAAAACGGGAATCAGGGCGTAAAATATGATTGATAAGTAAGAAGCCTTTTTGCCATAGCGCTCGTCAGCCACACGGTAGATAAAAAAGCTCGATAGGGCATAAATCAAAATCGAAGGAAAGCGAACTGCGAACTCATTCCGCCCAAAAATCGACTCTGACAAATGAATCAGCCAGGCAACCATTCCAGGGTGGTCAAAGTAGCTCCAGTCTAAAAACTGGGCCCAATTCCAATAATAGGCTTCGTCGTCACCTAGACCCGTGGTTACTGCGAGAAAGACTTTAATTAACAGCACTGCGCTAAAAATACCGATGGCTAGTGATTTCATATTTACCCTTAAAACTTCTTTTTTTATCAGTTTTCGAGTACCATAGCTCCGTGTCACTTAAAAATGTTTTTCTCGCAAAAAATTTTATGGGTCAGGCACTCTGGCTCATCACTTTAATTTTACTTTCAATGGCGTTCATTGACCAAAGGCTCCTCCTGTTTCTAAAGCCACGAGTACCCCCTTATTACGAGATCATTCATTTTATTACGGATTTGGGTGATGCCGGTTACCTGATTTTTGGGTCACTCTTCGCTTTTGTTATCACGCGCTATGGCATTATGACCTACGTAGCGGCTGGAGATTTTAAATGGTTGCGCAAGCTTCAAAAATTCTCACGAGCGAGCCTACACCTCTTTTACTCTCTGCTTTTCTGCGGAATTTTAACCATTCTTCTGAAGTTTCTATTTGGTCGAATGCGTCCTTATGGAAGCGATTCTTTTGATCCATTTACTTTCGTTCCTTTCAATGGCTCTCACGTCTATCAGTCTTTTCCAAGCGGCCATACCCAAGTCGTCTTTTGTCTTTTTGCCATCACTTGGATTTACTATCGTAAGTACGCACCCTATGTATTTATTTTTTCATTTACGATCGCTCTGACTCGCCCCATGGTTTTTAACCACTTCTTTTCGGATCTCATTTTTGGTGCAGCGGTAGGGTTTTTCGGTACTCGTCTTGCTGTCGGCGACCAGTTTAGTATCAAACAAGTCATTCTTAATAAACGTAGAATCAAGACTCTACAAAAAATATCAGGTGATACTTAGGTTAAAATCAAGTTTTCATTTTTAAATTACCTATAACACCCAGACTCCAAAAACGGCCAGACCAGGCCTAGAGCCTGATTTAAATAGCCTTTAGCCATGAAGATTTCTCCTCTATTGCTTTAGCGCCAGAGCTCCTTAAAATAAAGTTTTGGTATGAAATTAATCACTTTTCTTCTTATTTCACTTTTCACTTTTGTGGCTCAATCAGCCGTTGTCGTTAAAGTCAGCGACAAAATCGTATTGCTTACTTTCTCCGAAAAAGAGACACTAGACATCGGCGATCGCCTCAAGTTTAATGACACCGAAATTGTAATTACCAGGGTTAAGAAGAGTAAGGCCAAGGCTATTGTTCTAAATGGTGAAGCCACTGTAGGAATGATCCTTGAACCCCAGTCGGAAGAAACATTCGCAAGCGACGAAACTAGTACCCAAAGCAAAGACCCTTCTCTCGTAGAAAAAGACAACAAGGAACGAACACCTGCAAACGAAGAACTCATGACAAAGATCGATGAGGGTGATGACTGGTCGGCTGTTGTCACATTAATGTCGACCCATGTTTGGCGTGGTCTCGATCTCGGGCGTGGCCAACCTCTAGTTGTTGGCGCTCTAAACTATCAACCCGCGTCTTCTTTTAAAGTTGGCACAAAGATTTACAATCGAGGCTACAACTCAAATTCGCGCAATGACTTTTACATGCAACTCATCTTTGGAAAGACCCTTGGTATCAGCTATTACTCAGCACTCTATACGGTTCCTAAGGAATCGATTAGTTCTCTTCAACACGACTTTGCATTCTTTTATAAGTCTTTTAGAATTGGACTTGGCCTTTTCCCCGACTTTTTCAAGATCGATGAATTTAGTTATTATTACATTAAGTGGTCACCGCGAATTACTTCGAAAATAGGATTTATTTCTGAAGTCGGTTATTCAATCCCCAACACTGAGGCTAGCTTCGGCTTTAAAAACTATCTCGATTACAAAGCGGGCCTTAGCTATTCGGCTGAGATCGCTAAAGTTCAATTTACGTACAACAACACCAACCGTGTCGATCTCCTAGACGAAAAAATCAACGACGAAGTCTTCGCCGTCGCTCTCACAGTGCCCCTTTAATTTGGCTTTCTCAAGGGTCGATATTCTAAATTAAAATGTTCTTTGATAATGGACATCATCAATATCTGGTAGAAACGGTTTCCGTGATTACCCTTTGTCGATCGATGGTAATTAAATTTTTCTTGTCCAAGCTGTAAAAATAACTCATAGGCAAACTCAGCCTCTTGCTTACCGCCTTGGTCCACTCGATCATCAAGACCATTCGTAAGTAGATTGAGAATGAAATCACCCTCGATATCGTCGATCAAATGCATGGGATCTATACTCTTAACATAGTCCCAGAATTTCTTATCGAGAACATAGTCACCATTTTCATCGATGAATGGGGCTAAATCAGAATGAGCAATACGACCAAACCAACCATTCATAAACATATCAATGAGATCAATCACCGGCACAACGGGATTAATCATGCAGTACTTGCATCCGTGTTTTGCTGCGAGAACTAGGGATGTTAAACCACCCCAAGATCGCCCCATAGCTACCATCTTATTTTTTACACTAGGCACTTTGCCTTCAATAAAAGCGCGAGCTTGGTCTAAGTAATCAACCATCTTAAGACGATTTCGCGATCCATCGATAAACCAGTCCTCTCCTCTCTCACCACCACCCGGCATATCCAGGGTGATGTAAGCTCCTCCCAATTCGAGGGCCATTTGAATCTCTCTCGGTTCAGGAGAGTTTTTAATGGATATCCATCCATAGTAGCGCATAAATGCAAAGTCAGGATCTTCGCCCTTGCGCTTATAAATTCTACCAGAGAGCTTTCTTCCATCCTTAGCCGTAAACTCAAAAAATTCCTCTTCGACTTTGTTCTCATCAAAATTAATATCTTTTTTGTTTTTAAGAACTTCAAGAGACCCAGAGGCCAAATCCATTTCGATGGCAAGATCACCCCTGTATACATCCGAAAATACGGCTCGATCTTTTTCAGCACCGGGGGAAAATAAGAAACGTGTTAGGTTTCCGTAGGGAGTGACTCCAAGAGACTCAAGAGAGGTCGATTTAATAATTTCTCTCTTTGCTAAATCCATAACGTCGACAGATACATATTTATGGGGAATGGTATGATATTGAAGGATTAGACGATCCTTTGCCACTTCTGCAGTATGCAACACTTGATCGCTTCGAGCCGGCACTAAGGTTTCAATTACCGGCTCGCCGTCACCACGAACATCAATCGAAGAAATACCGTAATTATTTCCCTCGCCGGCTGTTTGAATGAGAACCTTTCCCTGATAAATTCCAAGAAAGACACCGACATACTTATTACGAGGGTAAACGACTTCCCATTTATAGCTTCCATCATCTTGCCGAACACCCTTGTACATTGAGAATGTAGTTTTTATCCCCACCGCAGGATTGAGAACCCGGTATGCAACAAGTGTTTTTCCTTCGTCGAGGTCGGCAATTTCAAAGTTCTCAGCTTTCTTATGATCGAAGGTCAGATGATCACTGCCATCTAGGAGACTGCGAAAACGTGTTTCAAGAATGGGCTTCTCTCCACGCTTAACCTCATCTTTTGGGTGCCAAAATGAATAATAGAGTCCATCACTCGTAGCGTTCCAAGAAAACCCTTGCATTCGATTGATCACAGGGTTTTCCAAAATGGGGTTCGCACCCTTTCTAATTTCAATTGCATTCCAGTGCTTCAAATCTTGACCCTGAAAGGTAACGTGATAAGCGACTTTTGATCCATCGGGACTCACTGTAAATCCACTGATTCGATAGCCCTCATCAAAGTCAGAGTGTTTCACCATAAGAGTTTCTATACCGCCCTTATCTCGCCAAACGAGTCCTTTTGCAGTGATATACATTTCTCCGCGCAGAAACTGTTCCGGTGAAGAATCTGGTAGAACTGTGACTAATTCTTCAAATCGCTCTTTAATTTCGGGAGCAATTTTTGCCTCAACCCTCGCAGATTGTTCCTTCACGAAATCTTCGGGAACGCTTGGTTTTATGAGGTCTAAGACAAGCTCTTCACAGCTCATGCCCAAAGCATGACCAGACATACTTAATGTAACAATAAATAGGACTAGAAATCGCAAATTATCTTTCATATGAATCTCCACCGTGAACAATTGCCTTAATTGTTCTTGGATTTTGCAATTCCTAAACCAAAAAAAGGGACCCACAAGGTCCCTTTTTCAAAATCAAATTGTAAACTAAGTCGCTTATTTGCGCTTAGGAATGGCTGAAGTTTTCTTCTTCTTTGCCGGTGGCTTAGGTACAGCCTTAACTTCGTCAACCGATGCCTTTTGTGCAGCAGCTTTCTCTAAGGCCTCTTTCTTTTCTTCTTCCGTCGCCGTTTCCATATCAATCAGGTCCTCACCAATTCCTTTTTTAGAAAGGATCTTGGCACGAAGTTCGTCGCGAAGCTCTTTGTTCTCTTTTAAGAAATTCTTGGCAGCATCACGACCCTGTCCCATGCGCTCACCATTAATACTATACCAAGCACCTGACTTCTCTACCATTTCGTACTTAACAGCGAGATCGAGAACATCTCCCTCAAGAGAAATTCCTTCACCATACATGATATCGAATTCAATTTTAGCAAACGGGGGTGCCATCTTATTTTTTACAACCTTAACAGCTGTTCGGTTACCGACAATATCATCACCATTTTTAATGGCTCCGATTCGACGGACATCCAAGCGAACTGAAGAGTAAAACTTAAGGGCATTACCGCCAGTTGTAGTCTCTGGATTACCGAACATCACACCAATTTTCATACGAATTTGGTTAATGAAAACGACAGTACAGTTACTGCGATTGATTGCACCCGTTAACTTACGAAGAGCCTGTGACATCAAACGAGCTTGGAGTCCCACGTGACTATCACCCATATCACCTTCGATTTCTGCTCGCGGAGTTAGTGCCGCAACAGAATCGACGACAAGAATATCAATGGCTCCAGAGCGAACAAGAGTCTCCGTAATTTCGAGGGCCTGCTCACCAGTATCTGGTTGTGAAATCAAAAGGTCTTGAGTGTTCACACCAAGCTTTCTGGCATAACCAACATCAAGCGCGTGCTCAGCATCAACAAAGGCGGCTACTCCACCCATCTTCTGGGCTTCAGCGATGGCCGTTAAAGCCAAAGTCGTTTTACCGGAACTTTCTGGTCCATAGATTTCTACAATTCTTCCTTTAGGGTAACCGCCAATTCCGAGAGCAATATCTAGGCTTGGTGAACCAGAGGGAATGACTTCAACATCATCGTGAAGAGTCTTTCCTTCACCAAGCTTCATGATGGAGCCTTTACCAAACTGTTTCTCAATGGCAGAAAGTGCGAGATCTAGTGCCTTTGTTTTGTTGTCGTCTTTTTTAATTTTTTCCATGGGTTTTCCTCCCTCTATCCAATTTTTTAATTTTTTACTTACTCACTTTGCTTCTTTCAAAATCAGCTAAGCTCTAAGAGCTTTTTACTTCTTCGGAAAGAAACTTTAGGGCAAACTCAGCAGATTTTTGCTGAATCTCCTCCCTGGTACCTGTAAAGTTCTCGCTCTTGGTTTTGGCAATGTTTGGACCATATAAACCAAAGCATACAAGACCTACAGGCTTGTCCGGTGTTCCCCCTGTCGGACCGGCGATCCCGGTAATACTCACAGCCCATTGGGCGTGAAGACGAGTGGCGACACCTTTTGCCATCTGCGAAGCGACTTGCTCACTGACGGCTCCAAATTGTTCTAGATCCTTTGAGCTTACTCCCAACACTTCCGCTTTCACCTGGTTGGAATATGCTACTACCGATCCTTGAAAGATCTTTGAAACACCGGAGAGTTTAGCGAGCTCAGAAGAGAGAAGTCCACCTGTGCAACTTTCTGCGAAAGACACAGTTTGGCTTTTCGCCAAAAGAGCTTCTACCAGTTCTCCAACTAAATTTGAAATCATGGACTCGTTCCTGCTCAACCGGTATTCCAATAAACTCTCTCACAATGGTGTGGAAGGAGTTTACTGTCAAACCTAAAGCCGAGGGAGTGAACGAACCTGCCCCATAAATATCGCAGTTCATCATGAAGCACAGCCGTCTTTTTGTTTACAGGCAAATTCTGGAGAAAAGTCCGGAGACTTGCTTATTTTTTAAGCAGAAATACAAGGGTGATAGCTTATTTTTAGAGGCCAAAGGACTCCTAAGCCTGACTCAACTGGGAAAGCTCAGCTGACTGCCAAGCCAATTCGTTTGGGTATAAATCACCTGTAAAATGATATTGCTGACTAAGCCTGCTGCCAGATCATCAACAACGGTACCTAGTCCGCCCTTAACTTTTTTATCCAAATAACTAATGGGGTAGGGTTTCAGAATATCGAAAAGCCGAAACAACAAAAAGCCAGCTAAAAGGGACTGCCATGTCATCGGCAACCAAACCATGGTCACTAAGAATCCAGCGACCTCATCAATGGTTACATGACTCTGGTCATGCTCACCCGAATATTGTTCATAAAGATGGCAAACCCAAATTGAAATGCCAATAAACAAGAAACTGAGAACCATGTAATTGAGAATCCCAGCAAGACTAAAAACATAGGCCAGTGGCAAACCCCAGAGAGTTCCCACTGTACCGGGCATGAACTTAACTTTTTTAAAAAAACCACAGGTCGCTAATATTTCTATGATGAACTTGTACTTTTCCATTAGTTCCTAATTCGCATCTAAGGCCGTTCTTTACTTCCTACCGCAAATAGAGGCCTCTATCGAGTCTTTTTTAGGGAATTGAACTATTTAACCGATATCGACATTGGTCCTGTCACAAAAATAGTCTCTTCAACCGATAAGAACTACTGAGGAGTAGTAATGACCATAGACGAAATACTCACGCTGGCAGTAAAAAAAGGAGCCAGTGATGTACACATCAAAGCAGGGATCGTTCCCGTTGTTCGAAAGCACGGTATGCTTCGTCCCCTTGCCGCTGGTCTTCCTCAATTGTCATCAGAAAATATCGAACAAATGGCAGCCACCATGATGGACGATGAGGCCAAAAAACACTTTCGTGAGTTCAACGAAGTCGACTTGGGTTATGGTGTTCGTGGTCTTGGACGTTTTCGCGTTAATATATTCATGCAACGTGGATCTATGCGAATGGTAATTCGAACCATTCCTTTTAAAGTTCCGCAGCTAGAAGAACTGCAACTTCCGAGTGTTGTGCAAAAAATCTCTGACCTTGAGCGGGGCCTCGTTTTAGTAACTGGTGTCACTGGATCGGGAAAATCAACCACGCTTGCCGCCATGATCGATCACATCAATAGAACTAAAAATAAACATATTCTGACCATTGAAGATCCCATTGAATACCTGATTAGGGACCGCAAGAGTCTCGTTTCACAAAGGGAACTCGGAGTTGATACCTATTCTTTTACTGGTGCCCTCCGAGCGGCCCTCAGACAAGATCCTGATATCATCCTCATTGGTGAGATGAGAGATAAAGAAACCATTGATATCGCCCTCGTAGCGGCTGAGACCGGCCACCTCGTGCTCTCCACGTTGCACACTCTCGATGCCACTGAATCGATCAACCGAATTCTCTCGTGCTATGAACCTTATCAGCAACTACAAATTCGTCGACAACTGGCCTCTGTCCTCAAGGCGACGATTTCCCAACGTCTTTGTCGCAAAGCCGACAAAAAGGGCTTTGTTCCGGCCGTAGAGGTCTTGATAAATAATCCTCGAATTAAAGAACTCATCGAGGATGAAACGCGCACAAAAGAGATTAAGTCAGCGATTGAACAAGGTCGCGGAAATAACATGCAGTCTTTTGATCAAAGCCTTATGGTTCTTGTGAGTAAAAAATTAATCACTTTTGAAGAGGGCATGAAGCAGGCTGCGAATCCTGAAGACTTTCAACTTCGATTTCAAGGTATTGCTTCTGGTGGAGATCATTTCTCGCAACACGACAAAGTGGGCGAGATGGATATGCAAAAAAGTTGGGACAATCTCGAAAAACTCGAGATCGACCCTTCATCGAAAGAGAAAAATCGCAAAGACATCGACCCCAGTTTAAAAATCCAGAAAAACCAAGACTACGGCGGTATGGATGACGACAGTGAGGATGCGAGTTAAGCATTCTCCTTTGAATTGGATTGCCGTTTCGGCTTAATAATTCAACCCTTTCAAAGTCTCAAATCGAAACAATTCAGCCTTAGTGTGTACGAAATTTTCAGCTGTCATTCTTATAGACGCCGATCTCCCACTCATTACCTTGGAGTTGGTCTCGAGTTTGTATCTATAAATTTACTAAGGGGATTACAAAGTTTTTGTAATAGGTATTTGGGGGAAAAATGATTCGTTTCAAGATCCAGCACGCTGTGCTCTTTTCTATACTTTCTTTATTTATAATCTCATTCCAGAATTGCGCTGAAGAAGGTGCTCTTAGCTTGAAGTCGATTGGTAATAACAACAATCAAGCTGAGAACAATCCCACTGATGAAACCGTAGAGCCAGTCGAAGAAGAAGTCGAAGAGCCAGTTGCGACTCCGACACCCGCTCCTCCGAAATTCAGAGCTGGTGACGTGGTATCAGTTGATAAAATGCCTTCGGATAAGACTTATATGAAAGATGGCCTCAATGCCTACATAGTTTCAGGTGGCTTTAAAGCTATTGCCATCGCAGCTAATGGCTACGGATACATGAGCTATGGCGGGCAAACCGCGGTTAGTAATGATCAAGCGGAAGCCAATCAGAGAGCTCTCGAAGCCTGCCAGATTGCCAGTAACAACAATGCTTGCGCAATTTGGGCCGAAGCAAATGTCGTAAAATACGACGAAGCAGATTTTCCAAACAATTTTGTTTTACCAATCAATCTCGCCGACACTTCATACGCTCCAGCTAAAGTTCCCTGGATCGATAGTGACGTACGGGGCAATCAACTTAATGCCTATACCAATGGTGCAACTCAAAAAGCACTTGCTCTGGCTCTTGATGGCGGTGGCGGATTTGGTCGTGGAGAAGCCAGTCAAAATGCTGCTAGAAATACTGCTCTTACCGAATGTCGGAATGCTAATGCTCCCGACGATTGCATCATCTACGCGGTCAATGGACAGATCGTTTTAGATGCGGCAATTATCGAAGCATTCTTTATGGCTAACTATTACGAAGCACCACCTTCGTTCTAAGTAGCTTCAAGCAGGTGGAAAATTGTTAGACACCTGCTTAGCTTTTGAAGCTTAAATCGATCAGAATCCCCGTTCGTCTTTGGCACTATTCTTGATCTATATAAAAGTATAACGATTAGGTTACGGGGTACGAAGATGACTAACTCACTAAAAAAACTAACGATAATCTTTTTCTCACTAGGGCTGATGGTCTTATTTCAAAATTGCTCTCCAGCGAGCACTAAGACCGCTCCCCCAAGCAATAATAACGGAAGCGGAACCGGTGATCCTACGCCCACTCCAAATCCGAATCCAACTAACAACGCATTCACTGCAGGAGATGCAGTTTCCAGTCAAAATATTCCAACTGATAAATCGTATATGCTTAACAATCTGAGCAACTACCTAGCTGCCAGTGGCTTTAAAGCGATTGCGATTGCACAAAACGGTTACGGCTACCTTATGTATGGGGATACCGATGCCCCCAGTGAGAATCAAACAATTGCCAGTGTACGAGCCATGGAAGCCTGTCAAATTGCGAGCGACAACAATGCTTGCTCTCTTTTTGCAGAGGGCAATACAGTTAAATACGATGAAGCTGACTTTAACCAGAATTTCCAAAAGTTTATCGATCTTTCAGTGTCTACCTACTCAGCTGATAACGTGCCTTTCGTAAATGAGGCCATTTACACAAACACCCTTCCCGGTTACACCAATGGTGGCACGAACAAAGCTTTAGCCCTGACCATTGATGGCGGTGGAGGATTTAGAGTTGGAGCTCCTACGGCAGATGAAGCTGAAGCCGATGCTATGAACCAATGTGAGCAGGCCAACCCTGGCTTCTGCCTCCTCTACTCGATAAACGATCAGGTGGTTCTCGATCAGGCCGCCATAACAAGTTTCTTTAACGCAAATTTCAAAGAGTAAATGAATGGGGCTATTAGCCCCTCTTTAGCTGATTTCTTAGATTCTATGGACAAATAGGTCATTCCATCCTATGACTTCATCATGCCTAAAAAACCAGCACGCGAAAAACTCATGGACTATCTCGCCAGACGCGACCATTCCGAAATGGAGCTCCGGCAAAAACTCAGAGCCAACTACGAAGATTCTGAAATTTCCGAAGCTATCGAAGAGGCTAAAGAAACCGGTTGGCTCCCCGAAGAGGGCGAACTTTCAAAGAAAGTGGCCAGGCAGCTTGATGCAAGAGGCAAAGGATACCTTTACATCTGTAATTACCTGCGAAAAAAAGGCCTCCCTCGAGTTCCCAAAAATTCTGAAATAGAAATGTCAAAGGCTCTCGATTTCGCAGAAGCTAAATTAGGTCCAGATAAGAAGACCTGGAAAGAAAACACTGATAAACTCTGTCGCTGGTTGAAAAGTCGAGGCTTTGAAGACGAGACGATTTGGAAGGTAGTTTATGGAGAGTAAAAAGATTCGCGATCATTTTGTAAAGTATTTCGAAAAGCAAGGCCATCAGCACTTGCCCAGCTCATCTTTGATTCCTGAAGATGATCCGACTCTCTTATTTGCCAACGCCGGGATGAATCAGTTTAAAAATAAATTTCTCGGCCTGGAGAAACCAGAATCAAAGCGGGCCGTGACTGTTCAAAAAGTCGTACGCGCTGGTGGTAAACACAATGACCTTGAAAACGTTGGACACACAGCCCGACACCATACTTTTTTTGAAATGCTCGGTAACTTTTCGTTTGGTGATTACTTTAAAGATGATGCGATAGCCTTCGCCTGGGAGTTTCTCACCCAAGAATTGGCAATTCCAAAAGATAAACTCTATGTCACCGTATTTGAATCGGACGATGATGCCGCCGAAATCTGGCAAAAAAAGATTGGTGTCCCAAAAGATAAAATTTACCGGTTCGGCGAAAAGGACAACTTCTGGCGGATGGGCGACACTGGGCCCTGTGGCCCTTGCTCCGAAATCTTTTTTGATCACGGTCCCAATTGTTACCCAGGTGCAGACAAAGAGACAATGGAAGACGGTGGAGATCGCTTTGTCGAAATTTGGAATCTGGTATTCATGCAATACAATGAAGATGGAACAGGACAAAAACCCCTTCCATCTCCGTCCGTTGATACCGGTTCCGGTCTTGAACGTGTTGCGGCCGTCATGCAAAACCAATTTAATAACTACGACACAGATATTTTTTCTCCGATCATTCGATCGGCGGCCAATCAATCAAAAAAAGATTACGTCTCTGATCCTCATATTCTAAAAGATGATGAGGAGGCTCGAAAAACGACCGCTGCCATGCGAGTCGTTGCCGACCATGCCAGAGCAACTTGTTTTCTTATTGCCGACGGTGTTCTTCCTTCAAACGAAGGACGCGGCTATGTACTCAGAAGAATCATGCGCCGAGGAATTCGCTACGGTCGAAATCTAACGGACTCCCAAGACTTGTTTTCGATTCTCGTTGGTACGGTGATAGAACAAATGTCTGATTTCTACCCCTACCTTTTAGATCGTAAAAAAATTATCATGCGAAACGTACAGGATGAAACAAAGAGGTTTCTCAGTACTCTGGATCAAGGAACAGATATATTAAATAATCAGCTTAAAAAACTGAATCCCGGCGACCAACTCGACACTGAAGTCGTCTTCAAACTTTATGACACCTTTGGTTTTCCCGTCGATCTCACTCGAGTTATGGCTGAAGAGCGCAATGTTAAAGTTGATGAATCTGCTTTCGAAGCCCGCATGGAAGAATCCAAGGCTCAGGCTCGGGCTAGCTGGAAGGGTTCTGGTCCGGACTCTGATGAACAATCTTTAATCGCAATTACTCACGAAGTTCACAAAAGTACCGGAGACACTGAGTTTACCGGATATACCGAAACTTCAGATGTTGCGCAGATTCTCGCTCTCTTAAAAGGGGGTGTTAGAAGCGAATCCCTTAAAAAAGGCGATAAAGGTTATATCATTTGTGATCAAACTTGTTTCTATGCTGAAAGTGGTGGGCAAGTTGGAGATACAGGATTTATCCTTTCTTGGAGCCCAGAGGCCCTAGCAAAGGTCACTGATTGCCAAAAGAAAAATGGTATCTTCATTTTAAGTGTTGAAGTACTCGACGGAGAATTGAAGCCTCAAACTGAAATCTTACAAATTGTTGATGAAAGTCGTCGTCGAGCAATAATGTCTAACCACTCTGCAACACACTTGCTTCACGCTGCCTTAAGAGATGTACTCGGAGATCACGTCACCCAGGCTGGTTCTCTCGTCGACGCTACTCGATTAAGATTTGACTTTACCCACAACCAGCCCCTGAATCAGCACGAAATTTTAGCGATTGAAAGTCTCGTCAATGAGCAGGTCGGAGCCAGTCACAGTGTACAGAGTACGTTAAAGACCTACGACCAAGCCGTTGCCGATGGAGCTCTCGCACTTTTCGGCGAGAAATACGAAGATGAAGTTCGAGTCATTAAAATGGGTCCTTTTTCTATGGAGCTTTGCGGAGGAACCCATGTCAGTAATACCAACGACATTCGAGTCTTTAAAATAGTTACAGAAACCGGTGTCAGCTCGGGCGTGCGTCGAATCGAAGCTTTAACTGGTAATCTGGCCTTTAATTATTTGAATCAGCTCACTGAGCAACATAAAAAACTTTTGCAAGAGAGAAATCATCGAATCGATTGGAAGACCCTTTCGGAGCCCCTTAATCCTGAGCAATTTGCAGACTCACCGATCGAAGAGGATATTTTAAAACTTCAGGCTAAAATCAAAAATCTAGAAAAGTCCTTTAAAGATGTACAATCCAGCCAAACTGATTTTGACTCTCTCATTAGCCAAGCCCATGACTTTAACATTCAGGGGACCAGTGGACGACTTGTTTGGGCACCTCTTCAGTTGGACGACCGAAAAATTCTCTCCGAAATGACAGATAAAATTAAAGACAAGGTTCAATCTGGAATCGTCGTTGTCATTGGTCAAGGAGAGGATAGTTCACCACTGATTGTTTCAGTCACCAAGGATTTGTCGGGATCAATAAAGGCCGGAGATGTCATTAAAAAGATAACTGCCATTACCGGTGGTAAAGGTGGAGGTCGTCCTGACTTCGCCCAGGGAGCCATTCAAGATCGTGGCAACTTGGATAAAGCAAAAGCCGACCTTATCGGTGGACTCAACTAGACTCAGTAAAAAAGGGAGCTGGTGGCTCCCTTTTTTTTAAAACTCTAAAATTATACCATTAAAGCTAAGCTTCAAATAATTTCAAGGTTTCCTTGTAGTCATCCCTCTTCACAATCCCAACGACACAATCATCAACGCGAAATATCTCGTCCCCCTTTGGTGCAAAAATAAATTCATCGTTACCACGCCGAATCCCAATGACCACAAAACCGTGGTCTCCCTTTTTTAGACCACTGTTAACCAGTGCCTTGCCCTCTAAGGGGGAACCCGACTTAACCGTGATATCGACAACCTGCACTCCATGCTCGGTACCATCCGTTAAGCCACCAATTTCCATTATTTCTTCGACGGCAGGATTAATTACTGATTGTGCCACTTTCTTTCCACTCATCGTTAGTGGCTGCACCACTCGATTGGCCCCCATCCGAACCATTCTATTTCGTGCGGTCTCCGAGCTCGCTCGAATCACTGTGTAGATATCTGGATTAATATTTCGTGCAGCGAGAAGAACATAAAGGCTATCGGCATCACTATCGATCGCAGAGACAAGTACATTGGCCCTTTCAACACAGACTTCAATTAGAATATCATCTTCAGCCGCATCCCCTTCAACCCATAAATAATTCGTTTGCCTGAGCTGTTCAATACACTCTGGTTTTTGCTCAATAACCACAAAGGGAAATCCCTTCAAAGAAAGTTCTTCGCAAATAACTTTTCCCATGCGGCCATATCCACAAATAATGGCATGACCTCGGAGACGTGCGATTTCCTTGAGCATCCTCTTTCTCCTTCTTTTCTCAATTTCTTCGAATTGAGACGAAACAAACTCACGTAAAATGTAGGCAAAGGTACCAATTCCGAAAAGCATCAGGAAAATTGTGAAAACACGGCCTTCATCACTGAGCTTATGAACCTCACCGTAACCAGTGGTTGTTAGAGTGATGACCGTCATGTAGAGAGAGTCTAAAAAGTCCCAGTCCTCAATGAGCTCATATCCAATGACCCCAAAAGAGAAAACGCTAAGTAATAATGCTATATAAACAAGACTTCTATTTGATTCCATGCCCTTAGGCACATTTTACTTTGCCTGGGCAAAAAGGCCAATAAATTCAAAGATTGAGTCTAGAG
This sequence comes from Bdellovibrionia bacterium, assembly GCA_030424665.1. GTDB lineage: Bacteria > Bdellovibrionota > Bdellovibrionia > Bdellovibrionales > JAGQZY01 > JAUHWN01. The sequence goes on from JAUHWN010000002.1 coordinate 26,122, forward strand.
CGGCTAAACAGGTTATTTCACTTTGATCGTAGGCTGGACACACTTCTACCAAGTCACATGCTACGAGGTTTTTTATTTTGAGAGATCTTAAAATCTGCTGCGTCTCATAGGTCGTTAGTCCACCAGGCACTGGAGTCCCCGTTCCTGGCGCATAGGCAGGGTCTAAACAATCGATATCAAAAGAAATATAAACCGGATCGTCATTAAATTCCGGTAGGGCATCAACAAATTCAAAGATTCCCTTTCTACGAATATCATCAACAGTATGAACATTAATCTTATGTTTTGTCACAAAGTCTAGGTCGTCAGAACCCGCTAAAGGTCCACGTATCCCAAACTGATGACTCTTTTCTGGAAGAATTAATCCTTCTTCAACCGCATGGCGAACAAAAGCGCCATGGTGGTATTCACATCCCCATGCAGCTGGGTAAGTATCTAAATGGGCGTCAAAGTGAATTAATTGAACTGGGCGACCTAGGTTTTTCTTTACTGCACGAAGTAGGGGAAGTGTTGTTGAGTGGTCGCCGCCAACAGCAATGAACTTCTTATTCTTGGATAGTAAATTTAAAAAGTAAGCTTCGATTTTTTCGTAAGTTTGTTTGAGATCAATAGGAACTGTCGGACAATCACCCAGATCGGCTACTTTCAGCTTTTCGACAAAACTCTGGTGGCGGCCCCAGTTATAAACTCTACCTAATGAAGAAACTTCTCGAATCCGCGTCGGACCAAAGCGAGCCCCGGGTCGATAAGAAACTCCTCCATCAAAAGGAACTCCGACGATTCCCAATTCGTAATCAGCATCGATGTCGACATGGGGTAACCTAAAAAAAGTCTTGATCGCTGAAAATCGTGGAAAGTCTCTACCGGGTAATGGTTTATATTCTGACACAAAAAACTCCAAGTAATGAATCACTTGGAGTTTTATACATCTCAGCCATAAAAATCAAGCTATTGGCCAGAAAGCTTCCTTGAACGGAGGTATTCGTTGATTGAAAACTGCAAAATTCTAGAAGTTTTACTATTTTCTGGCAATTCTTCTTGCAGACGGTGGAATATATCGAAGGTCTCAGGAGTCATAAACTCTAGAGATTTCTTTGCCAGATCTCGGGACAAGAAAAACCCACCATGACGAATTTGGTGCGAAATAAAACTAGAAACTTCGCGACCAAAGCCAAACTGATGATATGATTTTAGTAATGCGGTCGCCGAATCATAAAGAGGAACACTCGATGACTGCGACAAGCCACCCATAATAGCTTCTAACCTCTCCTGATTTGGCTCTACCCAAGCAAAGTACTCAAGGGCCTGTTCTTTAACAAAATCATCTTGATGAGCCACATAGCTAGAAAAAAGATATTCGAACTTTCCCGTATACTCGGGGTTCTTCAATAAAAAGTCTTTTATAGCAATGAGTGCGTCCAAAGTTTGCTTACGAAAGTGAGAATTAGCATCCAAAGGCGATTGTGCTTCGAACTCCAATTCACAATTTGGATCGAACCAACATTTTTGACTCTCTTCCAACTTCTCCAACTGAACCTGAAGAGCCTCTAGATCACCACGTTCCGCATCGGACTCACTGGCATCGAAAAGTTCTTTCATCAATTCTTGAGAATTTTCTTTTATCTCTTTAGATTGAGAAACTGGGTCGTTCATATGCTGCTGACTCTCACTTGGTGAACGATCACCAAGTGCTGACAACTTCGAGTCTGAAACTATCAAGGCTACAAACCCCAAAATAATTAATACTAATAAACTGTAATAAAACCGATCCTTCACAACACTATCCTATTCAGAGATTTTGACCCACGAGTCCGTGGTTACACTTGGATTCATGCGACCCGCGTAGAGGTAAGACATACGCCCGTCGTGTTGTACGAGTAAATAGACAAGTGATTCCTCGCCTATAACCCTTACTGCATAAACCTTAAACGTTTCACCCGTTTCAGCGGTGGTAACGACTTCACTGTCCTCATGGGGACTTCGAAGAAGCTTAGTTCCTTCTTCTTTTACTACTTCAGCAACTTGTCCTTTTGACGGAAACACATAATTAGAGTCTTCATTGGCTTCGACTTCTTCTGCCCACTCTAAATGGTCTTCAATATCGCCAGCGTAAATATAGCCATACTTTCCATTCACTTTTATTAGATAATAACGTCCACCAGACCCATCATTTTTAAAATCGAAATCGAGAACCTGATAGATGTCACCAGCCGTTGTCCCAGTGACGAGATTCCCTCCTGGGGTCGCTCGCACATTAATTGACTTGTTTAGTTTAATAAAACTGTGGCGCTTGATAAGACTTGGAAAGGCATTGTGACAAATCAGGTCTCTATTGGTGAACGTTTTGATGATCATGTCATCGGACTTTTCAAACTCAACAAAGCCCTTTTTCTCTTCAGGTAAACCCTCGGAAGCCTTGAAACAGCTACGCATTCTCGAGTCTTGAAAACATGAAAGTTCTGCCTCACCTGTTCGATAGCAAGTTTCACCAGATGCGAGTAGGTATTTGTCTCCATCGTAGTAGGCGTCATAATTTACTGACTTATCACAATTACCTTCGTCATTCATAAGGCAATTGATATCAACCGGGCTTTTTGAATCGTCTTGATGGCTTTCGGCATGCCTCAACCAAAGTTGATCTTTCCATTTCTGGTGATAACCACGGTCGTTCTGCGCCCAACGTGCTCCACTGTTCGTCCATCGACAGTATGAACCGGGACCACCGTTGTAGGCTGAATAAGCACTACGCGCTCTTCTTTTAAAGTAATCAGAATTCCCTTCGCGGCCTCGAACACAACTCTTTGATTTTGAACCTTCCCAATAGTCATAAAAATGATCGAGACCATAGAGAATGTTTTCGACGAGATCCACGCCAATATCGGTACCTTGAATCTTATGCCACCTTCGGTGAATTTGCATAATTCCATAACTATAAAGACTATCGCCCGTAGTTAGTTTTATATTTCCATCTCTCTCTATTCGGTAATGAGACAAATATGTTTCTTGATTTCCCTTAGCCAGAATGGCGCGAACCCAGGCTTTTTTCTCCTGTTCACTGGCATTTGGTTTTCTTTGATCGATATAGAATCGAGCCAAGTCGGCGATAAGGCCGACCATTGAAGTCACATACTCTTTACGCTGAACTTCAGTTTCTTCTGCTCTGTTAAAAACAAAACTTGCGTAGTTGAACATGACGTCTGGAATTTCTTTGTAGGCACTGACGTCGCAACCGACCCCACCTTCTCCAAAATCAAATTCTCCACCTTTTCGATTCTTACAACGATTACTTCGATAATCAGTGGCAAAAGCCGACTGACAGATCAGTATCGTTAGTACGCTAAAAACTAGTAACCACCTAAATGGTGCTTTACGCCTTTCCATAGTTCCTCCCCCGTTGCCCCAATCCCGCGGGCATTTTCTCTTCCCTCCCCTTAGAGCAAGGCAGGGGCCAAGTAGCCCTGAAAAATTTTTGCAAAGGAGCCCAATCAGTCACCAAAGGTAAGTCACTAGAGTTTTTCGCCTTTCGCCTATGACATGCTAAAGCATGATTTTTACTCGAATTTGACGCGCTGAGATAAGTTGCCGGAAAGGGGCTCATTCGATTAAAGAAATTCCATGCATAAACTTCCGACGAAAAAAAAGATCGCTCGTAAAAGGGATTCAATTCTCGATTGGTACCGTGAAAACCGCAGACCTTTGCCGTGGAGAAGCAGTCGAAATCCCTACAAGATTTGGATATCTGAAGTCATGCTTCAACAAACGACTGTTCAAGCCGTGATCCCTTATTATGAGAGGTTTTTAAAACGCTTCCCAAGTATCGATGATCTCGCTACCGCAGATATCAGTGAAGTCTATGAAGCTTGGGCCGGATTGGGATACTACTCGAGAGCCAGGAATTTGCACAAGGCGGCCCAAGAAATTTCAAAAATTGGTTTTGCTCAATCCTGGGAAGATCTCATTAAACTTCCAGGTTTTGGAGATTACACATCGAGAGCTGTTTCTAGTCTCGCTTTTGGCGAAAGTGTAGGCGTTGTCGACGGCAATGTGATTCGGGTCCTCAGCAGGGCCTTTAATTTAAGTTTGGAATGGTGGAAGACGAAAGAGAAGCGCTTTTTACAAAGCCTCAGTGATAGCATTAATTCTGAAGGTCCGTCTGAAGAAATAAATCAAGCATTGATGGAACTCGGTGCGACCATTTGCACACCTCAATCTCCTGCCTGCCTCATATGCCCTTGGTCATCGACTTGTGAATCGAGAAAACAAGATACTCATTTAAACCTTCCGCTTAAGAAAAAGAAGGCTCCACCAGAGATTTGGCATTGGAAGCTGGAGGTTCCGAGATTCAACAAAAAGAGTTTTGGCTTTCAAGAAAATAACTACGCTCCCTTTTTAAAAAATCACCTACTTCCGCCCGGTGAAGTTCGTCGCTTAAAAAAAGCTCCTCGCCAATTCGACTTACGTCATAAGGTTACAAAATACGATCTCTTCATTGATGTGGAGTTTAAAAACTGTAGAAAGCAGGCGAAGTCTTACCGCTGGATCGACAAAAAAGCAGTGAGTAAAGAAATCCCCCTCTCAGTTGTAAAAAAAATATTAAGCCTTGCTGACTCCCCCACTTAAGTGTTTCATTAATATGTTATGTATTTAAGGACTCTATTTTATTTAGCAATTAGTCTTTTTATCACCCAATGCACAACCGGTGATAAGCCACAGTCTGACTCTAAGCCCATTCAACGAAAAGGGGATCAAGCTAAACAGATAACCTTTAGTGGACAAAATAAATACGGTCGGTTTTCTCCCGATGCACAAAAAATTATTTTTCACTCAAGCAACCGAAAGAACCACGAAAATTCGCAGATATACATCATGGATATGAGCAACAAAAAAGAACGCAGGATCACCTACCACGATGGCGATACGGCTAATGCGCAGTTTTTGTACGACTCTAAAAATATCGCTTATTTATCAACAACTGATGAAATTAAAGAATACCCCCGCCTCATTCAAGAGGTCCTCGAGGGAAAATCTATTCGCACTAAGTCCGAAAACGAACTCTACCTCCATCCACTAAGACCCTATGAGGTTTATACAAGTCGCATTGATGGCAGTTCAATAAAACGACTGACTCGAACCCGTGGTTACGATGGAAGTTTGTTTTGGAATTCCAACGATCGACTTTTTTATTTTACGAGCCAGCGGAATAAACGATTACAACTCTATTCTATGAGCATGAGTGGGCGAGCTCTACGAAGAAAGCTATCTAGAAGAAATAACGTATTTGATATTCGCTATAATAAGTCACAAAAAACTTGGGCTTGGATTGAGTACAGCCCCGATTTTCAAAGTTCTAATATTTTTGTAAGTCGAGCCAACTTTACTAATGTAAAACAATTGAAACTTCCCCAGGGTTTACATTGGTCTCTCGAATTCTTTCCCGATGGACAAAGGCTGGTCTTTAGCTCCCAATCTCCAGGTACAACTGGCTTCAACCTTTTTGCCTACAACCTAAAAACAGATTGTATTGATACAATCACAGAGTTGACGGGCCACGAGTACGCACCAGACTTTAATCCTGTTACCGGTGAGCTCTTGTTTACTTACAAAACCAGTTTAGAAACCCAACTTTACATTCACAAAATCAATTCTAAAGAACTCTGCGGAGCTAGCCCTCCCCCAGCCCAGATTCAGTCCAAAAAAATGTAATTTAATGTGTGACCTCGTGCAAAATGCTTGCTGCGAGAGCTAGCCCTAGTTATTGTTTTAGTATGAAATACACAAGCCTAATTATAAAAGTCGTCTTTAGTTTATTACTCTCCATTCCTGCTCTAGCTGCTCCGATTCCAGGAACAACAAGTTCAGAAGTGGTAAAACCACAACTCGGTATCTACCGGTCTCCTCTTGGATTTGAAATTTCAAGTCAGCAGACGGATTGGTTACCGACGAATGTTCCAGATGCCAGTAAATTCATCGAGACTCTCTACCGGTCTCCCAATAAGGTTTACGATACTCGTGGAACTCTCACCGTCCGAGTTGATAAACTGAAAAACCAAGTTTCGCTCAAACAATACATGTCTCGCTGGAGCAAAGAGTATCCCCGCTTTGGCTACAATGTTCAGAGAAACAAACCTTTTAAGTTGGGTAAAAATCTCGGCTACGTCGTGGACCTTGTAAATCAAGAAAAGAAGAGACAAATCAGACAAGTCGTTTACAAGAAGAATGACACGGCAGTGATTCTTACTTGTAGAGATCACGTTCTCAACTTTAAAGAATCACTCAAGGCTTGTAATCGAATCATTAGATCTTTCGCCTGGAACAAATAAGGTAATTAAATAATTTGCTGTGTAAGAAGCTCCTGAAAGGGAGCTTTTTTTTTCGGCAAAAGAATAGGACTCTCCATGGAATGGCTTATAGCAACATTCATATTTTCAATCTTTCTCGCCTATTCCAATGGAGCCAATGACAATTTTAAAGGTGTCGCCACCCTCTTCGGAAGTAAGACTGCGACCTATAAAAAGGCATTAATATGGACTTCTATAACAACGTTCCTCGGAGCGATCACAGCTCTGTTTATTGCCAGCGAACTCGTAATCGTTTTTAAGGGCAAGGGACTCGTTCCAAGCGAAGTTATTACAATGAGCGCCTTCCCGGTGGCAGTCGGGCTCGGTGCTGCATTAACGGTCATGTTGGCTACAATCCTAGGACTTCCCGTTTCCACAACCCATGCTCTCATTGGTGCTTTGGCTGGCGCGGGATGGATGGCAAGCGCTTCAGGAATAAACGGCGCAAAGCTTGCCGAAAAGTTTTTTCTGCCCTTGATCGCAGGGCCACTTATCTCCATGCTCTTGGCTTTTGTTCTTTACCCCTTGTTTCGAAAACTAAGAGAACTGACCAGCATAGAGCCAGAAACCTGTGTTTGTATTGGCAACAAGGTGGTCGCGACCGTTCCGGCCGGTATCAGCACCCCCCATGAGGCTGCGAAAATGCTCGAGATGAATTCCGTAGCTTTACCCCAAGCTATCATCGCAGACGAAGCCTATTGTCGCTCGAGCTACTCAGGTTCAGTCCTTGGCCTATCTGCACGTAACCTTCTGGACACACTTCATTATGCCAGTGGTGGTCTCGTCTGCTTTGCCAGGGGCCTGAACGATACACCTAAAATTGCAGCCCTATTACTCATAGGTTCCGCATTTTCACTTCACGTTTCTATTGCGGCAGTGGGGGTCGCTATGGTGATTGGTGGCCTTATTCACTCACGAAAGATTGCGGAAACCATGGGAGACCGAATTACAGAGATGCAGCCAGGCCAAGCATTCACCGCCAACCTTGTGACAGGTATCATGGTCTTTGGAGCCTCAAAAATTGGTGTACCCGTCTCTACAACCCATGTATCTTGCGGTTCAATTTTTGGGATAGGAGCAGTTACTAAAAAAGCGAAATGGGATACCATTAAGAAAATTCTCGTGGCGTGGGTGACGACCCTTCCCCTCGGGGCCCTTCTCGGCCTGATTGCAATGGCCATCCTCAGCTAAAGCCCCCGCCAAGAACTAACACCCCATTAAATTCTTCTGTCACCCTCTCCATTTCTATCTTAGTAGAAACCCCAAATGCGGCTAGGGCTGCGGCCTCCACCTTTCTTCTTCGAACAGTCCTCACCTCACTCCATTTTCACAATGATGGAAATTTTTAGCTACGCAGGCTTTGTTAGGATTTTTCAATTATTAAAAAATTAGTGTTTGTTTCGCACTATTCTAAGCGCCGAGGACTGCCTAACAAATTTCCGTTATTGGGAAAATGGAGTGAGGTTGCGGAACTCGAAGAAAGGGGGGCCTCAGCCCTAGCAGCAAATGGGGTCTACTAAATAATAAGAAATGGAGAGGATGACAGAAGAACTCAAAGGGATGGGGTTAGTTCTTTGAGTTCTTGTCTTTGCCTTTTTTACTTTTGCTGTCTTTGGACTTTTTACCGCCGAAGAGACTTGAGATAAGTCCTTTAACCTTAGCCCCAATACCTTTCTTAGTATTGTGGCTCGATTTCATCTTCATAGACTTATTACTTTTCTTCTTATTCGACTTTTTATTTTGTTGGCCTTTAGTGTTCTTCCGACCTTGGCCAGCTTTGCCCGCTGACTTTTTATTGTCGTTATTGCGATTCTTATGGCGTCCAGAGCGGCGATCACGATGGACACTCTTTTCTTCATCTCCCGATTGAGACGACTTGCTTCTTCTCTTGCGGTGCTTAGTATCTGAATCCGCTGAGCGCTGCTCACCATCTTGATCTTTTCGCGGCTTTTTATGATGGGGCTTCTTGCGCCCTTTATTGGAGCCACCCTGATTGCGCTTTGAATGTTGGTGACGCCGAGAACCTCTCATATCGTTCTCTGTAGGAAACGCTTTAAAGTCATCTACCAAAAATTCGTCTTCGAGCCACGCAACTGGCAATTTATTGCCGAGAAACTCTTCGATACGAGAAAGAGCGTCTACGTCATATTCGCCAGCCATACTATAGGCATGACCTTTCTCTCCTGCACGACCCGTTCGACCAATTCTATGGACATAATTTTCAGGATCATCCGGAAGCTCGTAATTAATAACGAGATCGACACCCTTAATATCGAGACCTCGAGCCGCCACGTCCGTAGCCACCAAAATGTTTTGCTCGCCATCTTGCTTGAACTGAGAAATCACTTTATTGCGCTGACTTTGCGAAAGCATACTGGAAATTCCCAAAGCTGGAATTCCGTTGCTCTCCAAAAATCGCGCAATTTTAGCTACGTTAAATTTAAAGTTGCTAAAAATGATGGCTTGTTTAGGTTTGTGCTTCTTTAAAATGCCTATTAAATGCTGAGGTTTATCATCGCGTCCGACGTGGAAGATTTCATCTTCCACATTTTCAGCGCGGGCCTCATCTTTTGAAATATTAATTTCAACCGGATTTGATCCAAAGTTATAAGCGGTACTCATTACCTCTAAATTGAGAGTCGCACTAAACAAAAGGAACTGTCTGTCCTTGGGAATTCTTTGCAGTATAAAGCGCATATCATCTTTAAATCCCATATCGAACATGCGATCTGCTTCATCAAAGACAATGGCCTTTACCATTTTTAAATCAATAAGGTGCTCTTTATAGAGATCAATTAAACGACCTGGAGTTGCAACGATAAATTCAACACCTTCGCGCAGGGGCTTTTTTTGCTTATCGTAAGAAACTCCGCCATAAATCGGTACAGAGCGGATTCCAGAATCACCACGAAGTGACTGAATGTTTTGCTCTACTTGCTCCGCCAACTCCCGAGTGGGAACGAGAATCAAAACAAAGTTTCGCGCATTCCAATCAGGATAACACCTTTCTTTGATTTCATCGCTATCTTCAGCACTAGCTTTTTGTGAGCGCAGTACCCTTTCGAGCAGTGGTAACACAAAAGCTGCCGTCTTGCCCGTTCCCGTTTGCGCCAGTCCCGCTACATCCTGTCCCTTTAGAACAAGTGGAATCGCTTGGGTCTGAATGGGAGTGGTCTTATCAAAGCCCATCTTGTCGACGGCTTTTTGAAGGGAATCAATTAATTTGAGTTCGGCAAAAGGAATACCCTCAGGCTCTTCAGTTTCGCTAGGTATATCAGGCTCTATTTGGGAAGCAACATTAGCTTCAGTATTTTGATCTTCGCCGATCATAGGGTCGTTTTCAGTGGACACGAAATCTCCAAAATTAACACAACTGGTCAGATGATTCTACAATCTATAAACAAGTCTAGGATTTGTCAAAAAGACAAAAAAAAAGAGGGAGGCACTATTCCTCCCTCATTGACCTAATTAGAGCTGGGCCGATCCTGAAGCTTTACTCATCCCCAATGACCCGAGTACCTTCTTTACTCGTCGATTGCTTAAACTGGGCTTGCTTTCGCGAAGCCTGACCATCCCCATAGTCGAGCAGCAAGGTGATTTTCGTCACTCTCATAGCCGCTCCCCGTGGCTTTAAGTTGAGGCGATCTTTTTGCGGACCCCAAACCAAATCCAGATCAACCCCGGTTTTCTGCACTCTATTTCCTAGGCTAAACACCTTCACAGGGCTGTCCCCCAACGAAAGTATTCCTCTCTTGCCCGATTCTGTAGTTACCAAAATTTTGAGAATACGAACGCCGTCTATATTCTCTAGATCAAAAAGAGTATCAATCGGCAAATACTCACCTGGAAGGAGAGTCTGATTCACTTCTTTAACAAGTAAAATGCCGTCTTTTGTTTTGGAAATCTCTTGAGATTCACTAAGGTCTGCAGCCTGAATAGACCCAGCAAATAGTAGAATCATAATGACACTCACGAGCGAGCGCCCTAGATATTCGAGCTTTTCCATTAACGTACCTCTTTTTTGCTCCATAGAAAGTATCGGCAGACTCTACCAAAGTCTGAGTAAATGTCGAAATATTTGCTAGTTTTCTCAAATTAATACAGGGATCTTGAAAAATTCTCAGATTGAAGGCGTATTTATTCACTAAAAAAGTCGCTAAGTGCCCGAATAAAGGCCTCCGATTGCTCAGAGTGAATCCAGTGGCCTGCCTCTTTAATTACTTGCCCCTTGGCCTTCTGATTCCTATTGAGCATTTCTTCGAAGATCTCAGGGCTGAGTTCCAATGACCTCTCGCCTCTGAGGAGTAGAATGGGCAAATCGAGTGATTCCCACTCCTTCCAACGATCTTGGGCTCGTCCCGCCTCGAGACTATCAAAAATCCCCTTTTTCGAAAAACGCCAGTCCATTTTGCCATTATCCAAACTCTTGAGGTTGGCAAAAAGATATTGAGCCAAAGCTTGGGGATTTTGCCGATCGGCAAACTTCTTCGGAAATTCCATTTCAAAGAACTCCTTAGCCTGATCTCGGCTGGCAAAAGGAGCTGGAACGCCATTGATTAGACTTCGAATTCGATCAATATTTGAGCGATCAGCCTCGGGACCAATATCTTCGACCACTAACTTTTTTACGCGCCGCATATTATCAGAGGTAAATTGGATGGCATTTCTTCCTCCCAATGAGTGGCCGACGAGGGTAATTTCCGGCCAATTCAGCTCATCTAGTATTTTTTCAAGGTCTGCAGCGAAATCTTCTGGACGATATCCGGAATTTGGCTGAAAAGATCGGCCATGACCCCTTTGATCATAGACCAAAATCTGATATTCCTGTTCGAAGGCTTTGGTGATTTTTCGCCAGTTCGAAGAGAAGCCCATGAGTCCGTGTAAGAATACGAGTTTAGGAAGCTCCGAGGAGCCGTAAAGTTGATAGTGGAAATTTTCTAAGTATGACATCTCAACTCCAAGAGGAATCTCAAACAAATAGTAAAGCTACTTCATCTCCTAGCACGAGCCCCGTGAATAAGCCATCTCTTCATAAAGCATGGATTGATCCGCACGCCTTAGGTATCGTTAAGGCTTTGCAAAAAGGCGGTTACACCACTTATCTCGTTGGTGGATGTGTTCGCGATTTACTCATTGGTATTACGCCAAAAGATTTCGACATCGCTACATCAGCCCCACCACAAAAAGTAAGAAAGCAGGTTTACCAGTCTTATATTATCGGTAAACGGTTTCGTCTTGTTTTAGTTAAGCGAGATGATCACCAATACGAAGTTGCGACCTTTCGCAAACAGCCGCCCCAAGAAGACATCCCGGATGTGGGTCCGATTTTAGAAGACAATCTCTTTGGAAGTCCCAAAGAAGATGCGACTCGAAGAGATTTTACCATTAACGGTTTGTTTTACGACCCCGTTAAAGAGGATCTTATCGATTACAATGAAGGTCTTCGCGACATTCAGTTGAGAATGATTCGAATGATCGGCGACCCCTACCAGCGCCTCGAAGAAGACCCAATTCGAATTTTGCGAGCCCTACGCTTAGCCCATAAAATTCAGTTTAGCATTGAGCCCGAACTCAGAGAGGCCATGCAGTCCCAGGCAGAAACTTTGAAGTTTTCTGTCTTACCTCGAAAGCGCGAAGAGCTTTTGAAAATTCTAAGACTCGCGCATCCAGAGCTCGCCTTTGCCGAAGCCTTCGACTTAGACGTACTCCGGTATGTAATACCAAGCCTTCACGACGTATTGATGCAAGAAGGTGTCGCTGAGGCCTTTTTTAATAACCTCAAACACTACCTAAAGTTTAGAGATGATTTGAGTGACAACATTCAAATTTTTGGACTCTTCCTTTATGCCATATTCAGAACTCTCAATGGCGAAATTCCTGAAAAATTTCCGTCTAGCAATCACTTCCTAGAGGATGATTTCTATTCGCAAATCATGCGCGACGAACTGGGAATGTTTAAATACGAGCAGCAATCTGTTGCACGCGCTATTCAATTGCTGAATGTCCTCGATCGATTGGACTCTTTTAATCAACGAACTCCCAGTCGACAACTGGCACTCCTCAAAAATGAAGGGTTTTGTTTGGCTTTGCAGTTTGCTGAGGCTGATTGCCTGATTCACCCGAGAAAACTCAATACCTGGCACAATCTCTACAATGAGAATATCGACCAGATTTCCTCAATCGAGGATGAAAAGGCTAAACGCCGCAAGAAAAAACGCAAAAAGAAATACCAAAGATCTTCCAAATAACGGTCTTCGTCAGGCGCGCATAAAAAGAGTCATTCTAAATACCTTTTTGGTCCCTAATTTCGCTCTCAGAGGGCTTGAGCTTTGCATTTCTAGTGGACCTATTAAAAAGGCTTGGGTCAAATTGAAGTGGATTAAATACTTACTACAAATATTAATAATTACACTTGGTTTAATTTTTTCAACCATTGGACTCACTCATGCCCAAGGAGAACCTACAGATGCTGAACTTTGGTGGGACTCTAAAACGATCCATCACTTTTTAGTGAAACCGAGCCCCAATGCTAGCGGACTTTTTGATTTTTTTGATATGTTAGAAAATGATCCAAAAGCCGAAACCGTTCTCAAAGAACAGCTTTTGAAAAAATACCCAAGTCTCCTTAGATACTATCAACAAGGTCTGAACTTTAAAGCGGAATACCAAGAACTTGTTCGCAATAGAATTCAAGACGATCATCATGGCTATCATCTTTTCTTTACCAATTATGCCATTCAAAGGGTGCTGGAGTTATCGGAAACCATCGCTATTGATCGAACTGAAGCTCCCCTCGATTTTAGGGAACGAGAACGACGAGCTCTTGGCCATGTCTCTCAGAGATATGGACTCGCATCAGGAATTACCACCGCTGACCTTCGAAGAGGAATTCTAGAGAACTCCGGAGATCTTTCTCAACATTACGAAAATGCACTCCTTACCTACGATCGACTTATGTTTTTTTATGAAGGTGAAAAGGAGAGAAAAAAAAGGATCGCTCCTCTGAGTGTTGATGAAATTCTAGATACTCTTAGTAGCGAAATTATGGAGGCTCGACTCAATAACCTGCGAGCCACCGTTGAGTTGGCTCGAGAAAAACGAGCAGCTAGAAATATCCACCTCAAGACATTGGATGGAAATTTAATACCAGTCCACGAAATAGGAACTGTCACCCAAATCCAAGAGACGAGTTCAGGAACTGAAACTCACACTGTTTTTTCTAAAGGAGTGTCATATAGTACAGACTTTCAAAGAAGGTCATGGTGGGGATTTTTATTCGGAGGATGGACCAATTTTTCAGTACCAAATGTTCGAGAAAACTCATGGGTCCGTGACTTCCTGCTACCAGAACGATTTAAAGCTAGAAACAATAAAAATTCAGTTCTTATTGAAACTGAGACTGATCGCTACGTCATATCTAGGTCTGACTATGAGAAGTTACTTAACGAATTGCGACTAAAAGGGTCTGACAATCCGCAGGCTGGAAGAAAAAAACTAATCAAACGATTTCAAATCGAAGCTTCTGCAAGAGAAGCTCTTTTAGCAGACCTTTTTACTTTTGTTGTTCAAACGCGATTTCCAGATACCAATACGCTCCTGACTCAACTGGAACAATATCAGAGTAAACTGACTAGGGAACAAAGAGCGACTGGCCTATCACTAAGTCTCATATCTTCGATTGAGGGAAAAGAATCCTATTCATCACTCGGCTTTCTCAATGGATTGCGATGGTGGGGATATTCTTTTCATCCTGGCAACTGGCTCAGGCGAGAAATCCTAGCACAAGATCAACTCCTTCCGAGTATTTTTAAACTCAAAAACGGTATGGCTTTCAAAAAACTAGATAAACATCAAAAGAAAGCCTTGAAAGAAGAAAAGGATCAAGTGAAAAAGTGGCGCGCGACCAGAGGGCTCCGAAGGTGGCGAGTATATAGATGGATTGTCGGTGTCAGTTTACTTCTCGCTCCTTTAAGCCCCGGCTTAATTGATGTTTCGAATGTCTGGCAAAATGAAGAGCCCGCCCCTAGTCTGAATCAAAACCCAATGCATATGGAAGAGAGCTCATCTGAGCATTATATAGGCTCGGAAGAACAAAAACAATTACAAGGGAAGGTAGAATTATTTAAGGTAAGAGACTTTAATTTTGTAAATTGGAACAGAACTATTCATATTGCAACTGAAAGTAATCTCCCTCGGTCAGCCATCGAAAATATGGATCCCACAAACGAAGGAGACGATGTTGTTTTAATTGCGCCAGAGCCTTTGCAAACCACACCCGAGGACGTATTTTCAATCGAAACCATTCAGTATGTTGTTCCTCTAAATGGTAGAGTTGGAATTGCAACTCCTTCTGGCTTTGAAGTCTCAAGAATTCGAGTGAACGAGGTCGCAAAACTAGAAAATGAGAGTTGGCTGAACACTCCATTAACAATAAACGAAGACTACAAAGTCTATAGAATTCCGACAAATGGACTTTATTACCTTGAATTGGCTAATCCCAATGTGGAAGGAATTAAATATACAGTCAGCTTTGAGAAAACAGACGCTCCTGCTGTAAAAATCGACTTCGAATTTGACCCAGAAACACTTCGTATACTTTCTCTTGAAAACTATAAATTGGGAGCGGAAAAAGTGGCGACAGAGATTTATAGATATTCTCAAGGGGGATATCGTAGTCTCAGCTTAACTCAGCTTGAAGGAATCTATTCAAGTCACTCAATTTATACTTTTGATTACCAATCTGATGGTGAAAGTCAGATCGAACCAAGTGATCTGTTTCAGGGACTAGAGCAGTATTCTAAAGATGGTTATCTTTGGTACCAGTGCACTGGTGCGGCCGCACACTTGGCTGAAAGTTTTGAATATGCTTTTAAAAGACAAAGTGCTCCGTACCAAGCCCAACAAGTTAGTGGGTATAATTATGGAGAGCGATACGTATCAAGTGGTTTTATCGTCTCAGGTGACATGGCTCACAGTCAGGTTCTCGTAAGTGACAAAAGAAATGACTTTCAATATGAAATTTTTGATTCTACCCCCTACGAAAGAACTCCCCCTGAGCCCGAGCCAATCGAACTACCTCGAGCCTATGAGCAACTCTTTACTCGTCCCGAGCAACCACGCGAAATTAAAGAGTCCGAGTCACTGGCTCAAGCTCGAATTAATCGAGCCCTTCATTTGTTTGATGAAGTAACAATTATATCTCAGGAGCTGAATGAACTCGCAGAAAAATTAGGTCCAGAGAATCCTATCTTTAATAATCCTAGAGAATTGCGAGCCTTACCACAAACGAAACTTATGGCAATCTCTAGAGTTCTCCAAGAGGCTAAAAAAGAAGATATCACGTTTAGAAAAGCGATTTTTAAGATCTATCTTATTTCTCAAGGACAATTTGAATCCTATAATTTCGAGTCAGACCAAGAGTGGGTGGCGGCTTATAATGAACAAGTTGAGATTGACGGCGGCTACCAAAATTTAATTCAGAATATATTGACGGGAATTAATGATAGTATGGGACAACTCTACTCTGGACTCGATAAAAACGTAGACAACGAGAGCATTCAACAAATTCAATATTTAAATTCAAGTCCTTGGCGGACACGTCATCGAAATCTAATTCAAATCCTATTGGCTGTCGATTTAAACGCAGTCTTCGATGGAGAATTGGTATCCATGGAATATTCGCGTCTAACTAACAATCGTTGCGAGAATCTCTTTATCGAGTCATATCTATAAGCTCAGAGTCTTCGTAGTAATAGGTCACGATCTCTTCGGCCCTTTTACCTTTGAGGGCAAAGAGCTGGGCACCCCATTGAGACATCCCCACCCCGTGGCCAAAACCGTGACCGACAACAGTTTGCCAACCGTTCTTCATGGGTGAGAGTTCATATAAATAGGAGCGAATACCGCCAAATAAACTCATAAAAGATCGGCTATCTTCCCTCGAAAGAAGAGTTTCATGACCATCCGAATAGACAACCTTAAGTTGCCAGGTTCTACCGCTGGGCCCCTTAACACCTGATTCAATTTGTTTGAATCCGCTCGTAGGAATCCCCTTCTCTTGAAGCTTTCTAATAAGGTTTGTACGGGTTAGTCTTGCGTCTTTACCCCAAGTACCGGTGATTCCCGTTTCTTCGCGAATGCCTTCAACATCTGGCTTGATTACAAGATAGTCGGGGTTACTATCAGTATTAAAGCACTCATCTGCACGACACGTGATACCGCCTGAGTTACTCGAAAAATAGGCCTTTAGAATTTCATTGTCATGAAACAGAGCTAAATTGGCAGTATCTTCAACGGCTCGACTGGTACGTTCAACCTCCATGACCCTAAGTGAGCCATTTCCTTTTTGAAAAGACTGGCCACGATAGCTTTGAAACCACGTTGTCGGGTCTACGTCCCATTTTCTTTGAATGATTTTTCTGGACTCCATCATTTCAAAAAGTGCATAAGTTCTTGCGGCGATCGCTTGTGCTCGCAAAGCCTGATCATGCCATGAGTGAATAACTTCTGATGGAACGACCGCTAGGAGGTAATCATTTACAGGAAGAACGTTAATGATCGACCATACGTTTTCTCTGACTTGATCTTCAATCATCTTTGAAACGACAAAGCTCTGACTTTCATTCTCGCGAACGAGCTTGGGCACTATGTTCTTTGAGTATGTCGTTTGTTTGTTTACAAATTCACCCCGCAATTCGAGGCGCATCTCATTTGTTTTACCTCGGTCCCAACGCACCGTCGTAAATACATCCTTATCTTTTGGAACAAACCAATAAACATCAAGATCCAGACGTCGCCCATCAACAAAAATGTTATTTCGATCGAATTGGAAGACTATCTTCTTACCACTTAATACGAGGCTCCCATTTTGTTCATTACGGACTTCTATGCCTTTTGAATTGTAAAGTTCAGCTCTATAAATATTCTCTGTTAAGGGATAGGGATCTCGGTAAGGCGCTGTCATTACAGGAAACATTCTCACCCAAATGTTTTTGTAACTGCGATCGGGCTGGTTGGGATCTACCGGATTGAGTCCCCTCCAATCATCTACGATCTCATTGGATGCTCCAACAGGAACTAAGGGAATATCCGCTGGCGGAGGATCGACGCCCAAGTATAAGTCATCAGCAACTTTTGATTCTTTTGCACATGAAAGCATCAGTGTGCATAAAAACAATGCAGAAAGTATGCGCTTAAACAATGAGCTCATCCTTGCCCCCCTAAAAATATCCGAATGTCCCTATAAATAGTTGGTAATTTTGTTAGGAAAAGGTCAAGGCGACTGCTTGGTCTTGAGTCCTAGGTCGAGTCCAAATGTCTTAAAATAAGAAAAAATCCTTTACCAAGGCCCTAAATATAAGGATAAAGGGCTGAATTTAGGGGATTTTTTAAATGCCCCTAGAGAAATGACCCAGTCATTGTCATAATAAGAAGTATCGGAGGCATCTCGTATGGGCGTATCTGTATGGCAAATTTTAATTATCGTACTTGTTGTTGTTCTTTTATTCGGAGCAAGACGACTCCCTGAACTCGGTAAATCGCTGGGTGAAGCCATCAATGGATTTAAAAAGGGAATCAGTACAGACGATTCGATCGATGTAACTGAAGATAAAGAAAAAATCGAAAAGGGTGAAGAAGAAGCCGCCCAAGCATCCGCTAAAGAAAATTCAAAAGAGAAAGCCTAAGGCTTTCTCTTTTTTCTTATTTTACTCAACCAAAGTTTTAGCAGCTCTAACAACCGATTGGTCATCAAGGCCATGTTTTTGATAAAGTTCAATCGCCGTATAAGAACTCTGACCAAACTGATCGCCCACACCCAAACTTCTTGAACGTGTGGCAATTCCCTCATTATTCAATCGATGAATAAGCATCGAACCCATTCCTGCAATTGAGCGATGATCCTCAAGAGTAACGAGTCGGCCATCGGTTTTTCTCAAGGCATCTTGAAAACACGAAACATCAGGACGATTAATGGTTGAAGGATTTATAACTATAGAGCCCACACCCTCAGCTGCCAAAATTTCAGCCGCACTTATCGCCTGAGGTAGTAACGAGCCGGCCGCGGCAATGGTTACCGAGCGATCAAATTGATCCGCCCGGTCGATAAGCACCTGAGCTTTTCCGAGTTCATAACTATAGTTTTCATCGAGATAAGTTCTTTGAAAATTCTCTCTACCTAAAAAGAAAATCTGGCTATGGGGAACTTCACCTTGCCTTCTATCCTCAGCGAATTTTTCAATGGCTTGAGCCATCAAAGCATAGGCCTCTGAAGAAGAGGTTAAACAATAAACATCAACCTTCGGGATTGCCGAAAGCATTGCAAAGTAACTGAGCGCTTGGTGAGAAGCACCGTCGGCTGCATCTTGAAAGCCTGTGTGGGAGAAAACTGCGATGACCGGTCCCTCAGAAAGGTTACTCATAATGATTGGCAAACTCCCTTTAGTAACACCGAACTGACTGAAAGTATCGACAACAGGAATATAGCCTGCCTTTGACAGTCCAATCCCCATGCTGACCATGTTGGCTTCAGCCACACCTACATCTTGAGAAAATTCAGGAAACTCTTTTCTAAATCCGGCCGTACCAGTCGAACCAGCTAAGTCCGAAGATATTGATACTACTGGAAAGCCTTTTTTGCGCATATCTACCATGGCTTGAGTGATTCCCACTTGAATCTTTTCTTTCGGAATATCGGAAGCCGACGAGGATTTAGGCTTTGCGGATTCCCGCTCCTTGATTTTGCCAATCCAATGACTCATCTCTTCTGGCACAGCTTGGCCGGAATAAATTTCAGCAAGAAACTGGGTCAGCTCATCGGCCTTCTTTAACGGAAAGCCATGGGCTCCCGAAGCGGATTCTTCTGTGGCTTTCGTTCCCTTGCCTTTAATCGTCTTTACGTGAAGTGCGACTGGTTTCTTAGGATTAGCCAAGACTTTTTCGTAGGCCTCTTCAATACTGTGGTAACACTTTTCTAAATTGTGACCTTCATCTACGGTAATTATTTCCCAACCTAAATCCCCGAGTGAAGTGAAACTTCCAGACATTGAAAATGCCTCTTGGTCGATTCGACCACTCAATTTTGTATTGTTGTCGCTAATGATACAAATAAATGGCGCTAACTTACCGGCAGCGGCAAGTCCCGGAATTGCAGCAAATGCTTCCTTGGCTTCGCCTTCCATACATCCACCATCAGAAATAGCGGTGACTGTAACTCTCGGATTTTTAGAAAGAGCATCTGCAAACGCGAGTCCCTGGGCTTGGGGCAGACCAGAACCTAATGGGCCATTAGAAACATAAACCCCTTCTGGGTAAGCATCGACTTCACCGTGCCCAGTCAGAGGGCTTTTAATCGACCGAAACTCCATAAGCTGATCGATACTCAATCCCCCAAAATTGTAATTCGCTTTGAGAGCGTATATTCCGTTTTCGCAATGTCCGGCATCGTTGACCAAATGAAAATGATCGTACCACTGACCACCCTTCTCTTTTGAGGTCTTGAAGGCAAAACCGTGGAGAGCTGACATGATTTCTGCAAAGGCAGCCGGTCCACCAAAGTGACTGGCAGCTCCACCGATTACGGCGGCCATATCCATTAGAGCTACGAGAGCTCGAGTGGCATTGGGGTCAGCAAGAGTAATCTGGTCACCTTTTTTGCTCTTGATTACCTGAGCGTACTTGGGTTGATTTTCAGGGTTTCCGGCAAGTCTTTGAGGAATTTTCAATCGATCCATAAGAATGTCCTTTATTGCAAAATCATCTTGATGAACTCTGCCTTTTTTGTAATTTTGCGTCAAGGTTTTCAAGGGACTTAAAGGCTCTAAAGGAGGAGATCCGTGCAAGAAATCGCGTCGATGGCAAAAGTTGAACTTCACCGTCATCTAGAAATGAGTTTTGACTGGAATAGCCTCTATAAAATGGCGCAGGAGGACGGAGAAAAGCAGGATTTTGCCGCCTTCAAAAAGAACCTGATTTTAGACAGCCCCTCGCAAAATCTAGCCGAAGTTCTCCATAAATTTTTAGACCCATCAAGGATCCTCAATACTCCAGAAAGAATCAGCCAGATCATCAAAGAGACCTGCGATGAAGCCATCAATCACGGAATCAAACTCCTCGAACTCCGATTTGCACCCACCTTTTTGGCCGACCTCAACGATATGGAAATGGAATCCATTCTGAAAGGCATCATTGACGGTCTTCCCAAGGACTCTTCAAATATCTCTGTGGGTTTGATTGCTATATTTCAAAGAACGAAGCCCATCAAAGACCTAGAAAAGGTTTGGGAGTTTATTGAGGCAAATAAAGAAACATTTATAGGCGTCGACCTTGCCGATGACGAGGATAATTACGACAGTCACCTATTTAGTGGTCTTTTTAAGAAAGTCAGAGATCTGGGCCTTCCAGTAACCATTCATTCGGGCGAAGTGAATTCGCAGGCATCCATTAAAAATATTGGAGACTCAATTGAACTCCTCGGAGCCCAGAGAATTGGTCACGGGATTCAGGCTATTAAGGATCAAGCCACTATTAATCTTCTCAAGAGAGAAAATATTCACCTTGAGGTTTGCCCTACAAGCAACTGGATTACTCAAGGTGTGGATGAATTGAAAAACCACCCCATTCGAAAGCTTTACGACGCCGGCATTTCACTTTCAATAAATACCGACGATCCAGCAGTTTTTGATACTGATATTTTAAAAGAGTACCAAATTTGTCAAAAGTACTTTGGCTTCACTACTGATGAATTTAAGCACATGAATCAACTAGCCTTCGCCGCGAGCTTCTTACCTGAAAGCGAAAAAAATTGCTTTTCTAAAAGCTTTGATTAGATAATCTCCCGACCTCCAGCTAGCAGGATTTGACCCGAGAAATATTCGACGATCTATCTAGACAATTCCCCATAAATTCTGGATGCTATAGGGGTCTTTTAAAGGAGAAATAAATGACAGCCTTAATCGGATTGATTGTGGTAGTGGTCATCATCGGAATTCTTGCGATGATCGTTATCGGAATTTACAACAAACTTGTTAGATTGAAAAACCAATTTAAAAATGCGTTTGCGCAAATTGATGTGCAACTAAAAAGAAGATACGATCTCATACCTAACTTAGTAGAAACAGCCAAAGCCTTTATGGCTCACGAACGAGAAACACTCGAGGCCGTTATCCAAGCGCGAAATGGAGCTGTTAGTGCTCAGCAAAAAATGGCGGGTGATCCTTCCAATCCTTCTGATGTGAAACAACTCATGAATGCTGAAGCGCAACTTGGATCTTCTATGGGAAAGCTCTTTGCTCTTTTTGAAAGTTATCCCGATCTTAAGTCGGATTCGAGTATGAATAATCTTATGGAAGAACTGACATCTACTGAAAATAAGATTTCATTTGCCCGTCAGGCTTATAACGACAGCGTTATGACATACAATACGCAAAGAGAAACGTTCCCAACTATTATTTTTGCCGGTATGTTTAACTTTCAAGCGGCACAACTTTTTGAAGTTGATTCTCCCGAAGAACGTCAAGCGGTTAAAGTTTCTTTTTAATTCGCTATGCAGTTTTTTGAAGAACAACGAAAAGCAAAGGTTAATACCAAAAAGTTGGTGGCCTATTTTATAATGGCCATTATCGGTATGTGCGTTACCGTTAGCCTCGTTGTTCATCTTTTGTTTCAGTACATGCTCAATTCTCAAGGCAATATAGACCCCATTCAAACTCCACTAGAGTTCATATTGGGTGCCAATATAGTAACATTAATTGTGATTATTGGTGGATCACTGTACAAGACGTCTCAGCTGCGACAAGGGGGACCTGCCGTGGCGGAGTCCATGGGAGCCGTCAATGCCCTTCTCCTTAGAAAAGACCCCTTGGTTAAACGCTATCTCAATGTCGTTGAAGAAATGGCTATTGCATCGGGCACACCAATTCCAGATGCCTACGTCATTGAAAATGAACTCGGGATTAATGCCTTTGCCGCCGGTTACGACCTTGATCACGCCGTCGTTGCGGTCACCCGGGGCTGCCTTGAAAAATTAACCCGTGATGAACTCCAGGGCGTCGTCGCCCATGAATTCAGTCACATTCTCAATGGCGACATGAGAATTAATATTAAATTGATTGGAGTTCTCCACGGTATACTCATAATTTCACTTCTTGGTGAACTTATGCTTCGCTCGATGGGTCGCTCCAGAAGCTCCAGTAAAGATAGCGGCCAGGGAAAACTTGCAATACTTGCGATTGGCCTGACATTACTTATTATTGGTTACCTTGGGTTTTTTGTCGGCCGACTGATAAAAGCGGCCGTCAGTCGACAACGGGAATTTCTTGCCGATGCATCGGCAGTTCAATTCACTCGAAACCCACACGGAATCGGTGGTGCCCTATTGCGAATTCGCGGTAATACAGAACATGGAATTATCGACAACAATAAAGCTGAAGAAATGTCGCACATGTTCTTTGACTCTGCCGTAAAATTTAAATTTTTCTCAGGCATGCTAGCAACTCACCCTAGCCTCGAAAAGAGAATCGCTAATATTGACCCCAATCTCTTTAAAATGAAACTTCCTGAAGTCAATAACTCCAAACCTCAAGACCAGGAAACCGTAACCTCTGAAAAAACTGATGATCCAATAAACAAAAAGATAGGCTCTATAGACCCCAAAGATCTAATGGTGGCCCAAACTATTCTAACCGCTATGGGAGTTGAAGCCTCTGAGGTAAAGGATGATCCTCAATCAGAAACTTTAGATCTGGATTCCCTTTTGGAACTGGCCGAAATAAGACTCTACCTTATTTTGAATAATTTCGACGAAAACTCTAATAATATCAATTTTGCTTTAAAAGATTTTTCTGAAGAACTCGTAATCCAGTGTAAAACACAAATTGAACCTCTTGAATCAATCGCAGAAATGCTCGCTCTTGTTGAAATATGCCTTAGAGACTTAAGAATGGGAGAAGATTCCCGCAAAACTAAAATTTTAAAAGTAATTAAAGCACTTATTATGAGAGATCAAAATATTAGTAGCTTAGAACTTTGCATTTACGTACTCGTTCACAACTCTTTTCGACCCAGCAATGATCAATTTAATAAAGGACAAAAATCCTTAAAGGGTAGTAAATCGAGTATTGCGTTGGTTTTGCATTTTCTATCTTTAGAATCAGAAAATCCGAAACTCGCCTTTGAGAAAGCCAGTCGGGAAATCTACGGCGAAATTATTAGTCATCCCGGCGACGGGCTCTTAATTTTCGATTATCTCTTCGATGCATTTCAGAGACTCGCTAAACTTGATCCTCAAGGAAAAGAAAAGCTTCTCGAGGGGCTTATGAGTTGTGTCTACGCTGATGAAGAAGTTAAAGAGGAAGAAATAGAACTCGTTCGAGTTGTATTGAAGAGCTTACAAATACCGGCCCCCATTCAGTATTCTCATCACTTTCAAACTGAAGAAATCTAAGCCTGGTCATTCACGGACGTGATCTGACCCATCTCAATACGGCATACCCTTGTAGCCAATTCGTCTATGTCTTCAGAATCATGGGTGATCATAAACACAGGAATCGGTTTTTCTTGCAAAAGACTATTCAAAAGCCTACGAGCTTCTAAGCGCAAATCTCGGTCTAAAGCAGAAAATGGCTCATCAAGTAATAAAATTCTCGGTTGAGAAATCAAGGCGCGTGCCAAAGCGACTCTTTGACTTTCTCCCCCTGATAGCAAATGAGCCTTTCTATTTAAAAAACGATTCATCTCCAAAACCTCTGATAGATGTTCGAGGTCTTTATTTGCCACCTCTTGGCTGATACTTCTAGCTTTGGCTGCAAACATAATATTATCTTTAGCCGTCATATGTGGAAAGAGATCTAGACTTTGAAAAACCACTCCAAGCCTTCTCTCTCCCGGACTCAGCTGATCGAGACGTTCACCCTGAAACTCCCATTCGAGACTCGGGCAATCAATCAATCCACAGAGAGTTCTAAAAACCGTAGTTTTACCTGAGCCCGATGCTCCCCAAAGGGCTGTCACCCCTTGATCAAGTAATTCTAGCTCGCCAATGTCGATACTAAATTCTTCGAATTTAAGAAATAAGTTTTTTATGGTAGACATAGCCTATTCCAGAAAATAACGCGAAAGTCAGAATTCCACAAATCAATAAAAGCCATAGTAATAAAACGGCCAACTCTAGGCGATAGGAAGTCATTAGAGCTTGAATGACCAGAGCAACAGTATGGGAGCGGTCAGCAACAATACTCGATAAAGCGAAATCACCCCAAGCCCAAAACGATGCAATTCCTGAAAGAAAACAAGCCGAAAAGAAACTCTGTGGAAAAATAATTCGCTTGAAGACTTCAGCGTCACTCGCTCCTAAGAGAACGGCCACTTCTCTCTGTCTCTCCAACGAATATATCGTATTAGCAAATTGGAGCCGTATGAGTGCTGGAACTGATATGAGACTGATACCCAGGATCATTCGAATGAGTGAACTCACTTCCCCTTGAGGTCCAAAGATTAAAAAGGCAAAACCACAAATAACAGTGCTCGGAGCGGCATAACTTAGGATTATTTTTTTTAAGGTGCCTCTATAGAAAACAAAAGCAATAAGATTAAACAAAAGAAATGAAAACAGTCCCGTTCCTATCGCTACAACAAGCGAGTTTAAAATTTGTCCCGGGAGCTCAGCCCTAAGAAGATCCAAACGCAAGAACTGCTTCATTCCCATACTAAATGAACCAAATAAACCGATAATAATAATCAAAGCCGGAATCAAAGCAATGGGAATCCCAATACGACTCGAAAGGTATTGATTTCTTCTAAAGCTTTCTTTAGTTGCTTCTATTTTCTGCGGTATAAAATAGCAAAGCACAAAAATACTAATGGCTTGGAGAAGTGCTAAGAAACTCGCCTTAGCCCAGTCCCCTTCTAGTCGAATCTGTTCAAAAATTAATACCTCAATGGTTGTAAATTGACTTCCACCCACGACTAATGGAATCGCGAAACTCGAATAACAAATTGCAAAAACAAAAAGGCCAACCATGGCCAAATCACCAAATATGGTTTGCAGCCCCCCTCGAAATAAAAACTGTGCGCGACTCGCACCAAAAAGAGCCGAAACCTCAGAAAGCCCTGATAGTTTATTTGAGACAATTTTCTGAATACTCAAAGCAACAATGCCTAAATTCATTAGAGTATGCAGAAGTAGAATTCCCGTGAAGCCAAACGGAAATGGATCGATCACCTTTAGAGACGCGAGAATCACCATAATCACGGGTACTACATTTGGTAAAAGACAAGAGGGCCTTAAAATCCACTTATAAAAAACGGGATATCGATTTGCTGAATAGATTAAGCCTAAGGCCGCAATAAAGCCAAGAACCAAACTTGCGAGCGAGCTAAGAAAAGCTTGTAATAAAGTAAAAGCAAAAACATTTATATCATTATAGGATATATCAAAACTCAGTCCCTGACCGTGAAAGAAACTCAGGGCATAAGGTGAAAATATGATGATTATGACTAAGAGGCCAAGGGCACGTCTCATCTAAAGACCTAGCTTCTTCCATCTTTCGAGGAGCGAGCGTCGATCTCTCGTCAAGGATTGTGCGCTAAAAGGTATTAAGCGAACTTTAGGAATATTGGCAAATTCAGTTCCCTGCTCGATCTGATCGACCACTGGAAGCATATAGTTTTTCGCCATAATTATTTTTTGAATCTCTGGCCTCAATAAAAAGTTGACGAAAGCCTCTGCTAAATCACAATTTTTGCACTTTTCAGGAATTCCAACGTATTCAACTTGATAGGGGTGACCATCTTCAAAAATAGCCGCCCTATAATCACCACTTTCTTCTTCGATCATATGATAAATCGGTGAAGTTAAATACGAAAAAGTCAGCTTCGCCTGCCCCCGTTTAAAAAGTCCGTAGGAGGTAGACCACGAAGTCGATATAGAATGAATAGACTCACTCAGGTTTCCCAAGAAACTAAAGCCAGCATCAATTCCCTTTTCAGAGAGTATCCAATACAAAAATTGAAGGCCCGGTGTACTCGTTCTTGGATCTTGAAGAGAAATTGTCCCTTGGTATTTTTTTGATAATAACTCCTCTAAACTCTTTGGAGGGTCGAGCTGCCCCTTTTTATAAACAAAGGCTAGTGGTCCCCAATCAAAGGGCACAAAATCTCTTTGTAAAGCGTCCTTGGGCAGTCTTTTGTGCCATAGAATTTCTGGGTACGAAAAATTCCTCCACTCGAGAACCTCTCTGGCTCCATCAATAGTCAGTTGATCGAGACCTAAGACAACATCAACGGACTGATTAGCATTTTGAAATCGCAGTCGCTCAATGATTAGACCCGCATCTCCAGCATTGATCCATTGTAATTTAACACCGTACTCTTTTTCAAAAATTTTTCCGACTGCCGGGCCAGGCCCCCAACTGCTTACAAAAGAACCGTAGGATATAATAGTTAAGTCAGCATTTGAGTTTTCAGAGCCTGATTCAGAAGTCCAATATATGAGTAAACCCAAACTAATCGGTAACAGGGCAAATAGAATTGCGAAGGTGCTTGTTTTTTGCTTTTCCATTACCACCAAATGCCTCTTCGACTTCTATAGAAATAGTAGTCAAAACCTAAACACCGACCTGCACCGACAGCAAAAAGAACTAAGTTGATAATAAATAGATTGAAATAATAGTCAGTAGCCGTGGCCCCTAAAGCCCACATAAGATTGATTGCCAGAAAGCTTGCAAACAACGAAAAAGGTCGAACTAAGTAGCCCAATAGAAAACTAACACCTATCAAAAACTCAGACGAAATAAGTAAATAGGTGAAAAACTGCCAGTTCTCCTGGACTATTCCCTCCAAAAAACTCTTATACCAATCGGGAGAATTACTCGTTGGCATACCTAGACGTATGCTTTCATTAATATAGGCATTAGAAAAGTACCCATCTTTATAGCGCTGAATGGCTACATTGATGTACTGATATCCGATAAAGATTCTAAATAGAGCAAGGGGCCATAAATGCCCGACATATTTGAAGCTTTCTACAAACGCTAGGACCATGAATCATTGTTGAAATTTATGAGATTACTGTCAAATAGCAAAACTATCTGGTCCTTAGACTAAGGGTCCTGTTTTGAAGTTCAAGACCTGAGAAATTCGCCAACAAATTATAAAATAAGGCTTAGGAGTGAACCATGGAAGGACCACGACCACCAATAGATAAAGAGCTCGGTGAGCTATTTCAATTTCTCAATGACGAACTTCGACCCCAAAATGAATGGTCGATTGTATCTGAGTATCCCACCGTTTTTGACAACCGAAATTCGGGAAACATTAGAATCATAACAGAGGGAGATAAAGTTCTCTCCCACGCTGTGATGAAACCAATGATAATTAAGTCACCAGCGGGACTGTTTAAGGCAGCAGGGATCGGCTCAGTCGTCACATCAAGTCAACATCGGGGCAAAGGGCTGAGTACAAAGAACCTCAACTCTTGCTTAGAAGCGGCTGAAAACCACGGATGCGACTTCGCCATCCTTTGGACCGACCTTTTTGATTTCTATCGAAAACTTGGATTTGAGTTGGTCGGTTCGGAAATTTCATTTGAGCTTACAAAACCAATTGCAGATCTTCCACCGGGTACGACAGTCAAAGAAACTAATAAGATTTCTGCCGATGCCCTTTTACGGGTCTACAGCCAGCACACTGTACAAACTCTACGAACCCGAGAAGATATTCAAAAGGGATTAGAAATTCCTAATTCAAGAGTTTACACTCTTTGGAGCGGCAACAACGAACTTCTCGCCTACGCCGTAGAAGGCAAAGGGGCTGATCTCAACGGCTATATCCACGAATGGGGCGGCAAGGTTTCTCACCTCCTGCCACTTTTCTCTGAAATCCAGAGAAAACAAGGCCGAAATATTCAACTCATTGTTCCGATTCATTCCAGCAATTTAATTGCCGAACTGGAAAAACATGGACTTTTCAGGGTCGACGGCTACTTAGGAATGATCAAAATTCTAAATCCAAAATTTTTAGCGAGCAAAATTAAGCGCTATGCAAGGGCCCTCGGCTATCATGACCTCGTTTTTGAGTTCGAAAGTGGCAAATTTTACTTTGGCACCGAAGCCGAGATCTTCGCCACAGATTCTTCGGCCGATATTTGCCGACTTATTTTTGGTCCTCAAAAAGCTAAAGAAATTCATTCTTTCGACAAAGAAACCGAAGAGGTGTTTGAAAAACTATTTCCTCTACCAATGTGGATCTGGGGGTGGGACTCAATATGAAGTTGAGATCAATTTCCTCGGTAATTTCGCTAATATCTATTTTTCTCATTCTTTCGTGTGCCCCTCAGAGCGAAGAACTCGAAGAGTTTGGCCCGCAGGCTAGTTCTGATGAAGTTAATGATGAACTCACAAAGGGTCTCTCGGGGGCCAATGCTTTGAGTATGGAAGTAGGAGACTTCATTCATCGCCTCGAAACTTCTGAATATACAACAGCTGATGGTCAACAAGAGCTGATCTCCGCCGAACTTGGCTACAATGTTCTCGACATGCAAACTATCGACAACATAAGACGATATACCCTTGTTCGTGAAATCATTGACTACACCGGTGATGAAGTTCAAAAAAACACATTTGAAAGCGAAATTGAATTCGATCTCAGCGAATTTGTCGAAAGTTCTTACTTAAAACTCATTTCAACAGATGTTCACTCTAGGGCAGAGAATTTACTTTTTGACCACACCAGAAAAGCTAAAATCCTGTTCATTGAATCTTCTAATGGACGAAACCCTCTTAATACAATGAGTGAAAGCGAAATTCAGGTCACCTATCACAACCTTGAATCAAAAGAAATCGAGATCGATGTCCCGGCAAGAGTCTTGGAGAGAGATCAGTGTGGTGGCGTTCCCTCTTGCAAGCTCAATGTACTCTATATCACGTACGACGAAATTCTGAGAAACGACGAATCCGCTGAACGATACCGAAATGAATATTACTTTTCAAACGACATTCCATTTTCTCCATTTAATGGAGAACTCAACTTACTCAAACAATGCCTTACCGGTATCGGAAAAATAGGGACGAGCCGACTCTTGGTTAAACAGTGTACCTCCGTCGTCGATTTCCGTCATGGAGTCCCCGAATAGGGACTCTTCTCCCATTACTCAAAAAAATGAGTTAAGTCTCTGTAAAATGCTTTGCAACGAAGAGTGACTCCCCTGCGGTTTGGGCTTATTCTTGAGATACAAAGTTGGAGGCTCGAGCTATGAAAAATATTGCAGTTGTTCTTTCTGGTTGTGGCTTTAAAGATGGGACAGAAATTACTGAATCCATTTCAAGTCTGATCGCCATTACTGAGTTTGGAGGGCAATACCAGTGCTTTGCTCCTCTTGTCGAATTTGAAACTACAGCCCACTCAGATTCTCCAGGTAAACTCTCTCCTCGAAATACATACGAAGAATCTGCTAGAATTTGTCGCGGCAACATAAAAAACCTCAAAGAACTCAACGAATCCGAATTTGATGCCCTAGTTATTCCCGGTGGATTTGGCGCAGCCCTTCACCTTTCCTCTTGGGCTAAAGAAGGATCTCAATCTAAGGTCGAGCCCCATCTAGAAAAGCTCATCAAAGATTTTCATCAAGCATCGAAACCTATTGGGGCCATGTGTATCGCTCCTACACTTTTGGCAAAAGTTTTGGGAAGTGAGACGGCCACGGTAACGATCGGTGATGATAAAGAAACCGCCCAAGAAATTGAAAAAACCGGAGCCCACCACGAGAATTGTGAAGTAACCGACTATATCACCGACCGCGAAAATAAACTTCTAACAACCCCTGCTTATATGTACGACGATGCCCAGCCATTTGAAGTATTCACTGGTATACGAAAGATGATAAAAGAAGTCATAGAGATGGCTTAGGAGAATTGAGTGAAAAAAACAGTCGCTATTTTATTTGGCGGTCAAAGCGCTGAACACAATGTTTCATTGGTATCTGCCAAGTGTCTCTTAGAGGCTCTTAACACTGAGCTATTTACTCCAATTCTTGTTGGAATCTCAAGAGAGGGTGACTGGTACCAAGTCAATGAGGAGTTGCTAAAACAAACGCAATTCAATAAGCCAATCGACTTTCGCAAAAATGGTGAAGAAGTATTTCTAAATCCAGGACAAAAAGGCGCACGTTTGATGGAAGTCTACGGGCAGAAGAATCCAGTAAATATAGACTTTGCTTTCCCCATTGTTCACGGGCCTCTGGGTGAAGACGGAACTCTTCAAGCTCTTTTTCGATTATTAAAAATTCCCTTTGCCGGTTGTGATGTCACTTCGTCTTCGATTTGCATGGATAAAGATCTCGCCAAAAGAATTCTTCAGAATCACGAAATCAACGTCAGTCCTTTTATCAGTCTTAGACGTTATCAAAAAGTTCAATATGATATTGTCTCTAAAAAGCTTGGAAAGACCTTGTATATAAAGCCCTGCAATATGGGATCCTCAGTGGGAGTCAGCCGTGCTAGCACTAAAGAAGAGTTTGAATCAGCCATAGAAATCGCATTTAAATACGATGATAAAATACTCATTGAATCTGCCGTCGAGGGCGTGGAAGTGGAAGTCGCCGTCACAGGAAATTCCTATCCTAAGGCTTCTATACCAGGAAGCTTTAAGACTTCAGATAACTTTTATAGCTATGGAGCAAAGTATTTGGATAAAGGGGAAACTCGCTTTCAAATCCCTGCCACAAACGACGATAGTCTTAACAAAAATATTCAAGACTTTGCCCTAGAGGCCTACAAAGCACTTGGTTGCGAGGGATTTGCACGGGTCGATTTATTCGTCACCTCCACCGGTGAACTCCTTCTTAATGAAATTAATACTCTCCCTGGACTGACTCCGATCTCTATGTTTCCAAAACTATGGCAAGAGTCAGGCATTAGCTTTACTGATTTGATCACGGATATTATTAATCTTGGTGTCGAACGATTTGAAGCCTTCTCTAAAAGAAGTACCATATCTCCCGATTAAGAGGAACTTACTTTTTATTGTCATTGTACATAGCTGGCTTGTATCTCCATTTAATTCCCATGACGCCAAAAACATAGGTCAGCATAATATGATTTCCCAAAGAATTGAGATGGCAGCAAGAATCTCGATAGGTAGTCTCTTTCGTATTTTTAAAGATACTCGTTAGATCTAAAAAATATTGACTCCCTCTAAAGACAGTTCTGTAGGTTTCTCTAGCATGCACAATCTTTTTTTCAGTTGAGACTCTATATTTATTATTCTTAACCCATCCCTCTTCCTCTTCACTCAGTGGCTTAGAGTTCGAAATATAGTGACTCGGTTGAAAGAAGACGAAGTGCTTTTTATTGGCGATTTGCGAAAATCCCTTAGATCGACTAAGAAATTTTTTTAAACGCCCATAGCTGAATCTCTCTTGCATAATACTTTCGTATTCTGATTTTGAACAATTCTGTCGAGTTGACTCAACATGATTTGAACTCAATCTAAAATAATTATCGATAAGGCTCGGAGTCATTCGATGTACTATGAGTTTTGCAGTGTTGATATGTGATGACAACCTCACCAAAGCACCTATGCTATACTTTAAAGCGAATGTTAATAATTTATATATGCTAGAGTCCATGTTCCCAAAATTATGAGAGGCGAAGCTCCAATCACTGGGGAGGCAAGAGTAGTGAAAATCCAATGCCTCATTGTATCCCTCAATTGAAATAAACATGTCAGCTTTTTCCGTATATAATACAGTTTGAATCAACTGCTGAGGCTGCCTATATCCGGCAACAGCTAATTTAACAAATTCTACAGGTCTCCCTTGGTATGTGGCTTTTCCGGACTCATCGAGAAAGAGTGCGAATTCTTCAGCAACAGATCCGCCGACAATGCCAATTCGAATTGCCCTACTATCTACTTTTTTAACCGACTTCTTTCGTTCGTAAGTTAGATAGGGATGATAAATTTTATCACTCCAGAAGTTATATGTATCATTGATACTTTTAAGCTGCTTTGGAAATTCCTTTTCCAAATTTTCGTTAAAAACATAATTAACTAAAATACTGCTAAAAGACTCCATCAAGATGATCAAAAAAAACGAAAGAATAAAACTACGACTAAGAAATTTAAAACCCATTTTCATTCACCCATTCCCACTAGCAATCGATTTACCAATTCGATTCGCTTAATTAATTTGCTAACCATCGTGTGAATAGTGCTGATTCTATGACCTGTTTTTAAACAAAGAGGTGCCTTTCTCGAAACCCACGGATTTCACAGTGATTCAATGGGGTCAACGTTTTTGGGACCTGCCATTTTTCTCTATTGTTAAAATGCTGTTGTATTAATAATTACCTAATTATCTAGACTTCTTGAGTCAGATATACCCTATTCACAATATCAAATTATCAGAATGACTCGACAGTAATAGCCACGTTCCAAAGTGAGACCTAATTCATATATACTTGAAGGTAATCGAAAGGATAAAATTTAGAGTTTTCTTCCAGATATATAAATCTAAACGGCGTTCATTAGGTATTTATAAACTTCGTCGGACCGAACAAACTCGACACCAATAGCGTCATTGTTTTGTTGGTCTTTAGATTTCCAAATGATTCGAGCGGGCATCGTATATTCACGATCCACTTCACTCAGGTTAATTTGTAACCTTAAAAGCTCACCGACATTGAGTCCATGGAAGGAACCAACTACATAAGCTCCACCCTTTGAAAGATTAAGAACCGTTCCCTCTTTTACACCATCTTGTGTATACCGCTCAATTCGCGTTTTTTGATTCGTTCGGTATCTTCTGAAGATTCTTTGCTTAACCTGATGGGCCACAATATATTTTCTAACGATTCCAACAAGATCTTTAGTGTCATAGGGCTTTTCAAGAAAAGTGAGGTTGTCCATTGTTTTAAATTCTTTAATGATCGCCGCACTCTCGGGTCGCGCCGTCAAAACAATCGGCCCCGAATAACCCATACCACGAACCTGGGTAATAATACTTCTTTGGCTGGAATTAAAGTAATGGAGGTTAATGATTAAAACAGCAAGATCACTAGATAGGGAGTGAGATAAATTACTGGGGCGACATGTTTGGTAGTGCATACCGTGAAACTCTGACGCTAGGCTAGTTAACTTACCCTTTAAGAGTGAGTTCTCCTCCTCAGTAATACTCGATATCAGTATCTTCTGCATAAATACCCCCAGATGGTGACCCTTTACTACCTATTTTGTTATCGGAGTTCTTTGAGGAGTTTTTATAAGTACCTAATATTTTTTATCTTTTTTTGTTTTTATTGATTTTTAGTTCGACAGTTTCGGGTAAAACTCGATATCGAAATATTATGTTAATCAGGAGTTTGACAGTTTCTACAAACTTCTCGATGTCTCAGAAAAAAACAAAGGCAGAGTCTAGCTCTGCCTTTATGGAATTACTGATAAAATTTCGCTGGAATACTAGCGACTTTCAATCGGACTATACTTGAGGCCTTCGTTTCCATTCCACTTACCACGTGGACGGTAAATTCGATTGTTTTGCCACTGCTCAAGAATATGGGCCAGCCAGCCAGACACTCTAGCGGCTGCAAAAATTGGAGTAAATAAATCGATTGGAATTCCAAGGCTGTAATAGGTCGTTGCCGAATAGAAGTCTACGTTTGGTAGTAGTCCCTTTTCGCTTTGAACTGTATCATCGATCACCTTAGACATATCATACCACTCAGGGTGCCCCGCTTTTTTCGTAAGGCTTTCGCTCATGCTTCTGAGAATTTTTGCACGAGGATCACCATTTTTATAAACGCGATGACCAAAACCCATAATCTTTTCTTTATTAGCCAGAGCTTCTTTAACCCACTCAGTCGCTTTTTCAACAGTACCGATATTAGTGAGCATTCTCATCACCTGCTCGTTAGCGCCACCGTGAAGGGGGCCTTTTAGAGCTGCGATTCCACTAACGACTGCCGAATAAACATCACTTAAAGAGGATGCAACAACACGAGCCGAAAAGGCTGAACAGTTGAGTTCGTGGTCGGCGTGAAGAATTAAACAAGTATCAAAAACTTTAACCGCTTCAGGATCAGGCTCCTGGCCGGTTAAAGTATAAAGAAAATTCCAAGCAATACTCTTTTCTGGGTTAACTGCTTTAGGGTCTTTTCCATTGCGAATACATTCGAGAGCAGAAACAAGAAGTGGCATTTTGGCAGTGAGGCGGATCGCTTTACGCATATTCGCTTCATCTGAACTATCCTGGCTTTCTTTGTCGAAATGGCTCAACAAAGAAGTCGCAGTTTCCATCCAAGTCATTGGGTGAACACCTTGATAGGGAAGAGATTTAAGCAAAGACATAAATTCAGCTGGTAGAACACATTCTTGTCTGAGATCTTTTACGAATTGAGTAAACTCATCTTTTTTTGGAAATCTGTTATTCCACAGTAGAAATACAACTTCTTCATATGTTGAATTCGCTGCTAAATCTTCAATGGTGTAACCTCTATAACAAAGAGTTGCATCCACTATCGAAGAGATCCCTGTCGTACAGGCTACAACACCTTCAAGTCCTCTATCCAATGCGCCTTCATAGACTTCGGCCATTTCTACATCCTTTCTCACTGCTTATTTCGTTTGCGATTTCTATCAGATACTAATGATCTTGTGATGTGATAACGCTTTGCTTAACCAACTAATTTCTACTAGTGGCCAATTTTATCACTCTATCCTTCACTTCCATAACCACGAGGGTTTGATCCCTCTTAATCTGGTCTTTTTGACCTGTGAACTGGGAAAGCTGAAAGAAAACCTCATTGCGGATGTCGTGGACGTCCGCCTTAGGTTTAGAAAGCAATATTTGAAAGAGTCGCTCAATACCGAACGCCTCACCCGCTTGATTTTGTGCTTCAATAACACCAATCGAAGCAAACAAAAGTCGATCCCTTGGATTCAAGGTCACCTTTTTAGTTTCTGTTTCCAATTTGGAGTCCTTGGTCAGTACAGGGGTTGGTTTCAGTATTTGGCTCACTTGATTACTCGTAATGTCATGGTGAACAAGAGCTAGACCCCCAGCCTGACACACCTCGATATGAAAATGTCTTCGATCGACAACGCCATAGAATAGGTGTGCTGAGTCATTGGGATTCATTTGCGGCCTTAAATCGTCTACCAAAGCTCGAATCAATTCATCGGGCTCTTGCCCCCGTCGCGCAGCAAGTTGTCCGGTCATCTTTAAAAGAACTGATAGAAACAAGGCACTCATACTGTAGCCAGAGGCACTGGCCATCACTATGCCAAATCGAAATTTTTCATCGTGTTCGAAAATATCGTAATAATCTCCACCAGATATGGCACTCGGTAAAAACTTCGTTGAGAATTCAAAACCGGGGATATTGGGGATTTCTTTGGGCACCATGTACTTCTGAATTTGCGCCGCCTTCTCCACCTCTTTTTCAACCTGACGCAAAAACTTTTCAATTTTTACATTGGCATCGGAAAGCTCTTTTCGAAACAGCTCGATATCACGATTTCGATCGGCGAGTTCCGCCTCTAAATCCCGTATCTTTTGCTTTAAAATTTCGGTGTCATTGTGCTCGGCCACAATCTATTCTGCGGAAATCTGTTATTTCCTGTCAACGCTTACTGAAAACTATCTTTTTTTGTCTTGAAACAGGCCCTGGAGCTGATAATGCTGAATGACTATGAACGGCTTAAGTCCAGAAATTAACCAAGAAAATCAAAGATTTGAGATTTCTATCTTTGCGCAAAGCCTTTGTGAAATCGCAGCTCACCTCAATAGTGATTGCGACCTCTCGCAATTAAAGCGCAGAGTTCAGTTTTTGATTTTTGATATCCGTTCACAAATTTCTTTGGACGAATCTTTGAGTGAAAAAGTTCACAAGCTCTCTCGACTCTTTTTCTTAGACAAGAATTACAAGATAACGAACGAGCCACTCAATGAAAACTTTAGTGTTTCGACACATTTATTGGATAACTGTCTAACTAAAAAGACCGGAACTCTCGATATTACTTGTGGCCTTTATTTTATTCTCTGTGAGGCATTAAATATTAAAGCAGAATTTCTTAATCTCTACCCTCCCTGCTACCTCAAGTTTTATGAGGACGGCCACACTTTCTATGTGGATCTCAGTCAAATGGGTCGAGAGCTCGAAACTGAAGATATGCTGCAAATTATAAATAAGTACTACAGTGAATTAGACATCAACGACTCCCACCTTATGGCAGGGATGTCGTCTGCAGAATTTTTGGATCACTACATAGCGCAAATACAATCGCGATTAAAAGCGAATTCGCGATTTGATTCTTGGCGAAGCCTGCAGAACATTCGAATGACCTTAAAACCTGAGTCCCTAGGACTCATTGCTGAGCGGGCCCTGGTTCACTACGAAATGGGACTCCACAAAGAAGCCCTTTTAGATCTCAAACGCTATTTTTCTTTTGTGGATTATCAACAAGCCCCTTCACGACTTGCCCTACTTTACGAACACCTTAACTCTAAAGAACTTCAGTAATTGAGCTTTTGCCCAATCCAAGTTTCAATTAAGTTTTCTAACTGTCCGATCATATCCCGAAAACTATAGCTTAAGCGCCATAGAACTAGATTTTCGCCTTCTGACTTTTCGCTCCCTCGAAAACGTTCATGCCAATCAGTACGTAGGTCTTCGGTTAGTTTAACTAACTCTTGAAAGGTGATTTTATACTCTCTGAGGTCGACTTCAATTTTTTCGGTCATGCTGGTGAAGATAGATTCGTAGGTCTGAAGAATTCTTTCTAAAGTCTGACTAACTTCTCCGTACCATGCAGAATCAAAATGCAGATCTTGTTCACAGATAATTTTTTTCGAACGACAGAGGTTTCTACAGGAATCGGCCAACCCTTCTAGCATACCGGCAATGCGCATATTTTTGCTCAAGGAAACACTTTGTGAAGAATGAAGGCTTTGCTCTAAAACTCCTTGAGAAAAGCTAGTAATTTCACGCTTCACATTATCAGTGATCTTTTCATATTTCTCTACTTTGTCAAAAAGGTCCTTATGGAAATTAGGAGAGACCAAACACTCTTGGGAGAGTTCAATCAACCGATGAATCATGGCCGCCATTTTTATAACCTCTTGATTAACCAATTCTGTGGCGAGAGAGGGCGGGAGATCACTTGGATTGCCAAAATCTTCTAACTTTTGAACCTGCTTCTTTTTTAAGTCAGGAATGATTTTATCAAAAATATTTTCAAAAATAGGTCTCAACAAGAGAAGAACTATACTCGGAATAAGATAGGCCAGGGTCTCAACAAAAGCGACGTAAAAAATTGCTTGGGTCGATATTGAAACCTGTTCGTAAAAATAATAGCTAACGTACCTATAAAGACTGTGACTGATCCCTGTGAAATAAAGAACCGAGAAAAAACTGAAACCAAAAACCAGAATAATGAAATTAAAGAGAAAGATTCTCTTTGTAATCCTTCGCCCTTGCCTCAACTTAAAAAATTGGGGAATCATAGGTCCAAGGTGTGAGGCAAAAAGAGCTAAAATAATAGCCAGTTCGCTAACGACCCCAGAAGACAGTGCCGTGAGTGTAAAAACTATGCCGACTTGCTCTGATTTTGAAAAACCTGAAAGTATGAGGGCGATAAAAACCACGAGAGGTAAAAAGTAAAGCTCGTTAAAGAATTCTGCAAAAATCCCAGGCTCTAAAAGGTAGTACAAGACGATTAACACGAAACCAAAATGAAAAAAGCTAAGAAAGAGGGCTTTAAAGCGGCGA
Source organism: Bdellovibrionia bacterium (assembly GCA_030424665.1). Taxonomy (GTDB): domain Bacteria; phylum Bdellovibrionota; class Bdellovibrionia; order Bdellovibrionales; family JAGQZY01; genus JAUHWN01. The sequence continues at coordinate 64,217 of JAUHWN010000002.1, forward strand.
CCACTCATAGAAATTAGGCCTACTAAACCCAATGTGCAAAAAATAAGGCCCATGGAAATTCCGTAGAGTTGATAGAGCCAAAGAATGAGTACTCCACCGAGAGTGGCACCGAGTAAAAGACTCATGGCTTGTCTTGCTGAAACCACACCGGAATTAATAAAACCAAAAATCATAAGTTTGGTCTGGCTTCGCGAAAAAGCACACAAACTCATGGCCATTCCCACAAAGAGAGAGCCCAGAGCACTATCTGAAATATGCTGTACGAGCCATCGAACAAACGAAGAAAGACTCTGTTGAAAGTGAGAGGTTAGAAGGGTGCGATTAAGCCAAAAAGTCCCTAGTAAAACGATTGGTATGAGCGAGTTGTAGTAATAATCCAAAGTAAACTCTAGTTCCTCAAATACATCTCTATCTTGTGTGATTTTCCTTTAAAAATGTGCTGAGGTCCATCATTAATTTGCGGAGCATGAAGGGGTCTTTTATATAAAACTCTATTTTTACACACATCCAATGCTACAGAGAAGAGTTCGTCTTTATCAAGATCCCCGCCCACCAAATTTTTTAGAATTTGCATTTCTTTTCCCGGAAGGGCTGATTTCTTCTTTTCTACAAACATCGGGTCCAAATAAATGATTTCTGGGGCTTCAAAGCCCTCAAAAACTCCCTGATTTTTCCAAATCCTACAGGCTTCTTTGGCATCCGCAAAGAAGTAATTGATTTTAGCACTGAAAGGAAAACCCTTCTCGGGCCCTCTTTGCAAGGCGATCGAGTTAAAGACAAAGAGAATGGGAGAGCGCTCAAAGGCGAGAACATTAAATCCCTTTGCGGCCATTGCCAAACTGTCAGCACCTAGACCAAAGGTGAAATCCCCAATTCGACTTTCACTTTCCAATTTGGAAATGGCTTTAATAAGTGGCTCTGTTTTATTGAGAGTTTTCAGACGATGACTAAAGCCCTTAGAGAAAAGTGGATGGCTGAGGCTTAAATTTAAACTCTTATCTATGAGTTCGAGTTGGTTTTCGGATGTTTTAATCACAAAATTGGCTTCAGCTTCTGTGTCTACAAGGAAATCTCTAATGATTGTATTATTAATGAGGGTCTCATCATAGGGAACGTCCCCCACTATAAAAAAACGATTCATCCCGTGAGAATACCAAATAAATAAAAAAAACCCACCTCGTAAGGTGGGTTTTCTTCGAAATACATTTAAGGAGAATAGCTAGGGCTCGACTTAGAGGCTTCCTGATCTTTCAGCCGTTTCTGCTTCGACAGCCTCAAGACCTCTTTCAACATCCTCAAATAAGCCATCTTCTTCACCACCGACACCATTAGCATTCTCTTCAACTGAAAAGTTGAAGTCACTAACATCGGCAGTCACACCAACTTGAGCGATCTGGTGAATTGCATCATCGACACCGGCTTGCCTAGCATCAAAATCAGACATGCGCTCAGCAATGACGTCATCGTTCCGAGCTAATTCAGTAAGACGTCTTTGGTGGCTAGCGATTTGCTCTTCCACTCTCTCAATGGCATCAGATCTGTCAAATACCATGGTACGAACTCGCATGTTCGTTTCGTGGTTAAACTGCGCCACATCTTCAGTCATTCTATGGGCGAGACCGGACATATGATCAGAAGTCTCTGCCAATTCGCGAGCGATACTTCCACCAAGGGCTCTTGCCGTACTTGCAGCAACTTGAAATTCAATGGCTTCAAGATCCTCTTGAGCTGCCATAGAAAGAGATACATACATTTCGTAATCTTGTTTCATACCTTCTCTGCGCAATTTCTCTTGTTGAATATGGAGTCTTCGGCTCTGGAGTCTACGGTTGAGGAGCTCAAGAGCTTGCCCATATTGACCTGCAACTTCAAGAAGTCTTGGGTCTTGCTCGCCCTGGGGCTGAGCTGCTAATGCCGCATCAACTTTAGTTTTGGCTTCATTAACTTGGTGAATAGCAAATCGAATGGCATTTACATCGTCATTGAGTTGATGCTCAAGAATAATACTTCTTCGATATTCTTCCTTTGATCGATCCGCAGCCTCGTCAACCTTATCAATCATTTCACCAATTTTTACTGTAATATTTTTTACGAAATCGAGAAGTGAACCGCGCTTAACTTTTAATTTATTAAAGATCTCTTCTTTAACTTCTTCAGAAGTATTTGGATCGTTGTACATAGCTTCAGCTTCGTCATCAGTCAACTCTACTTCTTGTGTACGTCTAAACATTCCTGTACCGGGGATCGTGACTCTGATTTTGCTGGCAGAATCCATGATATTTGATAGAGCATCTTGGCCACCTTGTATAAGGGATGAAAGACCATTTCTAGCTGCCTGAACACGAGTTGGATTTAACTGAGCATTAATTGCTTCTTGCATTGCTTCTTGATTAGAAGTGTCGATATCGTTTTCTAGGACAATACTGATTTCAGCAAAGGCTCGCTTAATTGCCTTGGCATTAGCTAAATCGGCCTCTCGTGCTTCATTCAAAGTTCCTGAATTAAAACTATGGGCCTGAGAATTTCTTAAAGTATCTTTACCAATCTTAGCAATTGTACTGAGATCAGCGACATTGAAACCCTCTAGTTTTTTTCTTAAATCAGCAATTTCTTGCTCACGAGATCTTCTTAATTCCTGATCAATTTGTAAGAAAAGAGAAGAGCTATAACGTGCTTCCATACCAGCAGCGAGCTCTGAAGTATCTGTGTCATCGCCAAAATTAATATTTGTTTCCCACATTCCACCGTCTTCACCGGCTAAGCCCGCCATAAGGTCATCATTACCACTAGCATCTGCGATCAAAGCATCGAGAGCTGAACCAGGTGCAGTCGGTGCTTCTGCCGCCGGTGCTTCTGCAGTCATTTCTGCAATTACAGAATTTCTAATACCAGAAACACTTTCTTCACAAGAAAGGGTATCTGCGTGGGCAGCATGACTTGCTACCATACTGATACTTGCAACTGCGATTTTTAGAGCAAGCAAGCCTCGTAAATTTCGTCGAGTAAGTTTCATTTTTTAATCTCCTTAATAGAGGTCACGAAATATTCGTAGATCTCTTTTTATTTTCGAATGTGTCTAGTATTTACACAGAACATGCCATTCAAAAGAGCCCTCAAATTAAAGAAACTTCATTTGATGACGATTTTTGGTTCCAATTTGCAACCAAAACCATAGTGCAATCCGCTATTTGCGCAGTTCTGCGCCAATCAATGTCACTCCTTTCATAAAATTTACAGCCATCTTCGAGATATTAGATTTCGTTTTTTTAGTAGCGGCACAAGGGCTGCAATTGAAGCGAGGATTCAGGATTAAGAATGAATATTAGGATATGAAATGATTGCGAACTTTCTATTTAATAAACAGATTAGGATCTTTGATGTGAAACTCCTCGCTCGGAGATTTGTCTATATATATGTCATAGCGATGCTCAGTTTTTCGCAAACTGCAATAGCCCAAGAAGACGGTGATAGTCTTTCTGACCTACTCGGTAACTTAGGGATCAATACCGAAACCTTTGGTGGCGATTCAGCTGCTGAGCCGGCGCCTTCGGATGATGAAGCTGAAACTGAGCCCGTCGAAATAGAGGCCACCCCAGAAACAAGTGAGGAAGAACCTGCTCCGAGTCCTTCGGTATCAACTCAGGCTGGTCCTCAAGAGACCGAACTGATCACAGAACTTTCTCCAGAAGTTGAGGCTATCGAAGCTCCCGTGATTCCACCGGCAGCTCAACAAGTTGTTCGCCAACAAGGAACGAGTACGGTTAATGGAATCACTCTTCCCCAACGCGCTCCAGAGTTTAGAGATTTTTCTTCGGCACCCTGGAGAATCGCTAATCTACCAATTCTTATTAAAATCGAGAAGGTCAATCAACAATTAGAAACAGCCCGCGCCAATGGCCAAGCCAGCGAGCAAGTGGAAGAACAGGGAAAAAGAACCCTTGATAAGCTAAAAGAGCAACTCAAGGGTGTTCTTATCGAAACATTTTTTGATGATCTCACTGAACAGGTCTACTTTGAGCAATTCACTGATCGTCCATTATATCGTGATGAGTATATTGGTTCTGTCGCTACGACTCTCAGTTCAAGACAAAACCCTTACTTCCTCGTTCATGGTGACGCTGGACAGGGAAAGACTTTAATCCCCTACGAAATTGCAAACCGAATTATAGAAGGAAATATTCCGTCTCGTCTTAGAGGAAGACGGGTTATTAGGCTCGATCTCGAAGAGTTATCTCGTGACAATCACAAATTGCCTAAACACCTGCAAAAGGGTGATGTAAATAACAGACTTATAGCTCTAACAGATGAACTCGAAGAATACCAAAACGACGTAATCATTGCTGTGGATATTAGTAACCCAGCTCTACAGAGAACCCATCTTGATAAGGTTCTCACACAAATATCTAAAAATAGAAATATACCTATTCTTTTGATAGGACAAGAAACTGACAATATTTTCGTCAAAGACGGAGTTCAACTGACTCTTGAAAGTCGCGAACAACCCCACCTCAGTAAAGATGAAGTCGTCGATATAATATTTAGACGAGTGGCCCCACTTGAGGAGGAGTATGGAATTAGTGTCAACAGAGAGGCCATTCGCGATCTTGTTAATGTCATGGAATTGAGAATTGGGGCTGAAAACTTTCCCGGTCAAGCGATCGAGATTGTTGAAAGAGCTATTCACCGTCGCTACGAAAACAGAATTAGCGGTAAATCGGAACGCGTTCAATTCTTAGAAAGAGAAATCGCAAAGCTTCACCTAGAACTCGCTGGGCTCGACAACGAACAAGGCCCACTCGCCGATCGTGAGAGAGATAAAATCGACGCAAAAATCTCACAAATTCGCGAAGAAATGGCCGCCGTCGAAAAATGGCTCGAAGGCTATGAAGAAGCCTTTGATTTCTTACAGCAAAATGACGACTATATTTCAAATGCACAAAACGCTCGATCTCAGGCCCTACGAACTCGAACCCAATTAGAAATTCGCTTGGCACCTTACTGGACGCAACTGCGATTGGGTCTCCACATGAGAATTTCTCAATTTAACGATGCAAAAGGCCTTGAATTTATTGAAAAGCTTTTTGAAAAGTCCTACGAATTAGGCATGGGTGATTCGGGGTCTCAACCTATCGAAAATGCCGAAACTAATGTTACATTACTCATGCAAGAATATCTATCAAATGAGACCTATCCCGCTGATGTTCTCGATACTATTTATCAGCAGATTATGGGAATGCTCAATGCGATTTTTACTGAAGCCTTCAAGGGCGGATACAATGTTTCCTACCTCGGTTTGACACAAACTATTCAAGAGGCTGACTCTAAAATTGCCGAGGCTCGTGGACATTCACAAGATGTCTTCGGCCAACTTCAAGAGGCTCTAGGGGAGAACTGGCCCGAGGACATGGGTCCTACTCTTGGGCGACAGGAGTTGATTGAAACACTAGCTCGCGCGACCAATAAAAGCTACGAGAGTCTTATTTCAGTTTTCGAAACTCCAGAAGATCGACTCAGAAGAATTGAAGAGGCCATTAGCGAAAGGTATGTTGGTCAGCCCCACTTTGTTTCGGCAATCATGGAAATGGAGAGAAATGGTAGGATGTCAGATAAAGGCCCCGTCTATTCAGCCTTTTTCCTCGGTGGCTCAACTAAGGGTAAGTCAGAACTTCCTAAAATCATTGGTAATACCCTAGATCCCGACTGTTTCTTTGACTTTCCCATTGGTCAAGCTACCTCCGAAGCCGATATCAATACTTACTTAGGTTCCCCCGATGGTTACACTGGTGGAGAGGGTGAACTCTATGAAGCTCTAGAGAAGTGCAGTGAAGGTGTGATTAACTTCGACGAGATCGATAAAGTTGATCCAGCGATACTTCAATCATTCTTTTACCCGCTTTTAAGAGAAGGAATTACGCGAAACAAAAGAGGAAAAAGACTCGACTTTAGAAACTTCAGAATTTTTATGTCGGCCAATTCACTCGAGCAACTCCTACAAATGTTTCCAGATCTCGCAGAAAGTGCTACGGCAATGTTTAACAGTGACTCGGATCCAGATAGCCTTGAAGGTCGAGAACGATACCGCGCTCTTATGTTTAGAGCCCTTCACTCTGAAAATAGTCAGGAACAAACTGATTCATTAAGGCAAATGTTAGAAGAACTCGACAGTGGACAATACGCCCAGGCCTTTTTACGTCGTCTTAACTATATAGGATATGCTAACAACTTTAACGATCAGGACTACAAAGACTTAGTACGTGCTATTTTTGTTCACGATCTTGGGAAAGCCTTGCGTGAATATCTAAGAGTTGACGTTCGACTATCTGATTCAGCGATTGAACATCTTGCAAAATTAAGTATCAACCGCACTAGAGATGCCGCCAATGTCGCTTCAGTATTAAGAAATTCTGTAGTTGGACCCATCAGGAATCTACTTTCTCAAGGAAGTATTACGAGAAATGACATTATTGATTTCGACTTCGAGAATGGTGAATTCAAGCTCTTTAAATTAGATAAAGATTTAAATCGTATCGAAAGTGAATCTTTTGGGTCACTTGAAGCGAGAATTCCTCGTTATGAAAGTGCTGCATACGTGCCCATGACTTGTGAAGACATCATTGGAGCACTTGCTCAATAAGGTATGAATTTGTGAAACAAAGTATATTGTTACCATTTATTTTTACTATGTGCATCTCACCCCTGGTGTTTGCGGAAGACGCAAGCTTGAGGGGACTTTTAGTGGGTCGTTGTGAGGCTGGCCTAGATCCTGCTCATCAGATGGCAGCCAAAATATTGCGAGACATGAGCCCCTTTGTTTCAAGCTTCAGAGTTGAGTCCTTAGAATTCCAAAGAGATAGTAGTCGAGATATCATCAGTGTCTACACCTTGACGAATGGTGGAATGACTCGCAGAGCCTTAGATCTCGACCTAGAAGGAATTCGTAAACTATCAATGAGCATCAAAGATGCCAAAGACAAAGCGATGGAGGCTATCGGGGAACTGTCTTTAGAACGACAATTTCGCAGAATGACCGAAGGGGAATCGACTCGCGATCAAATTCGTGCACGATGGAACCGAATTCGCGGAGCCGAAGGGGAAAAGGCTCCGATGATGGAAATCCACGCTCAACTGGTTACCCTCGGCGAAGCCATTAAAAGAATCAACGAGGACCTATCAAAATCTTACACATTAATAGATTCGTCCATGCGCATACTCACCGAAACCATGAGTGATGTCGATAGACAAATAGCTAAAATCGACCAAGGTTTAAGAATATACAATATTATATTCTTGCAAGTTGGTCGAATGATCCTAAGAGAAGTACCCGATTTGAATATCGACCGGAAAAAATTGAGAGATCTAAGACCAAAAGATGGTGTTAACTACATCTTAGAAGTACTTCAATCCTACGAAGATTCACCTTGGAGTAAGCAAAGAATCGGTAGACTCAAGGAGATCATCGAATGGTATCAAAGGGGGTATTCCTCGACACTCAACCTAAAAGCGGGCCATCTAGATTTTCGCCAGTTTTTGGTCGACTATTATGGAATTTACCGCGCCTATAAAGCTCATCAAGCTGAAATCTCTGGACACTTTTTCAACCTAAGTTTTGACCTCATCTTAGACGCCACAAGAAAGATTACCGGATTAATGACCATACAGGCTCGATTGACTGAACTCGAAGATCGACAAAATCGACTCAGTGGTCAGCATGCTCGACTTGCAAGACAAGCTGCCGAAACCGAAATCTCTGAAAAAAGAGAAGACCTAAAAAGAGCAATGGCCAATATTGTTGCCCAATCGAATACTCTTTCCCAAGAAGCCTACTCTGCCAACAGGGACACTCTCTCTACCCTTGAGGATCGCTCACGTTTCGAAGAAATGATTCAGGCAATACGTGCTAGCGAAGAAACTCTACATAGAGAACTCAGTCGCTCTATCAACTAAGAACTTGAGTCAAAAGTCCTATTAAAAAAAGTAGTGCCACTAAATGGGAGTGAATGAGATATTGAGTCTTCACTTCTCGTAGCTTGGACGAAAAAGAAGATTGGACCTTAGCGATCAAGAAGAGACACTTCACGGAAAAGATCAGGTAGACGGCTATAATAACGTAATGACTTACCTGACTTTCAGAAAAATAAATAAAAAGTGCCAGAGGGCTAATACTCAATAAAATCGATACCTGACTTGCCAACTTCGAAAAATCGACTCCAAGCTTCAATGCCGTAGACTTCCTGTTAGACTTATTGTCATCAAATAGGCTCGACCATTTTGATAGATGAAAGTAAATACTGGCATTCATACCTATAAACACCGATAGACTGAGGCTCGAATAATTCCATCCAAAACCTGCTGTGGTTAATAGGGCATGAAAAAGTATTGGGCCCATTAACATGAACGACACAATCTCTTCTAAGCCAACTACCGGCCGGTTTGTCGTCGATTTTGAAAAAACAAACACACTAAACAACCCCGCTAGGGCGTAGAAAAGGAGGGTCCTTTCACCGGTCAATAAAACAAAGAGTCCAATGGCAACCGCCACAGAAAAGAATAAAAAACTCAGATTTCTGACATCAATGGCTCTGATCCAACCCTTTTGAATGGCCCGACTCCCCTTGTATTGATGGGCAATATCCAATCCACTCATATGATCATTGTAATCATTTAATAAATTCATTGCCATATGAAGTACAACGACCGTGATACATGAACCTATTAAAGGCAAATTGATTTGATCCAATCCAACGTAATAGAGTGCTGAAGAAATGCTAATTAAAGAAAGCGAAAGGTGTAGGGGCTTAATCAGGCTGAAGAATACAAATATTCCCCTAGGTTTTTCAATATCATTTCGCCCAAGGACTTTAAAAGACATGTGATCGCTCGATGAATTAAAAGAACTTCGCACAGGTATTGCTCTTTTTTCTTTAGAAAAGCGGCCAGAAAGGTAGGATTTCAGCTCCAGGGTATTTCTTTTTAAACTAACGAACTCGGGTTTCAAGGCTTTTGATTTCTCCAATAGAGAAGGTCTGAAAGAGGCTTTAACTCTCTTACCAGGGATTGGGATTCTGCATCGAGCGCTGACTCCACCAAACTCAATTGATGCTCATAAAACTGAATTAATTCTTCATTCTTTTCATCAAAAGAAGCGACCCGTGTGTCAAAGTGACTTTGCCCAATTGTATTAATCAACTGGCCAAGACTCTCAGATTTAATGGCTTTAGCACGAGTTTCTCCATCCAATCCTTTAAAAAGATAGACGCCAAAAGAATTTAGGTAACCTGACTTTAAATCTCCTAGAACGGCCTTGTTCTCACCGTTTCGGATGTCGAAGTCGAGTAAGTCATCACTCCTTTGAAAAAGAATTCCAAGAATACTACCCATTTGTTCAAGGGGATCGTGAAGTTCCTTTCGGTAGTCTTCTTTGGCTATATGGGGGGCGCGAAGACACCACTTAAAAAGTGAGGCCGTCTTTAATTCGTGGACGCGATCCAATTGCTCTTTTCCAATTTCAAAATCTCCGACGAGTGAGTCTTGAATCCACTCCCCCTCCAAGAGGTCCGAAATCATTTCTGCCGTATATTGAATGAGATTGATATTTCCATACTTTGAAAGGTTAACCATAACTCGCGCTAGTAAATAGTCACCGGCTAAAACCGCGTACTCGGGAGTAAACCGCAACCAAGCTGTGGTTTTTCCTCTACGCAAATGAGACCGATCGATAAGATCGTCATGCAGTAAGGAGGCATTATGAATAAACTCAATAGTTTGTCCCAGTAAATGGATCGACTTTGAGTCCAGAGAAATAGATTCCCCGACTTTTTTAATTAGTTTTGAACGAAATCCCTTTCCTCCCGAAAAAAGATCATCATAGAGCTGGTTCAGCTTCGGTAGATAAGAAGGAAAGTCCCTTGAATCATATATTTTTAACTTATTTAAATCCATTATCGACTCAGCTTCAGTAGCAGCTTTAATTTTGAGGTTGTAATAGCCTTTGCATTTAAAAGGCGGTTCATAGCATCGATTGCATAGCTTGTCATTTTCTCAAGATGCTTAATTCGAGTCTCTAGAGTTTTAGAAAGCTCGGGCTGGGATCTAAATGACTCAATTTGTTTTAATATTTTGGAGAGTAGAGGGCGTTCACGTTTGCGAAGAACCCCAAAAATTGCTTGCTCGAGATCCAAAACACTCACATAACCCGGAGATTTAATGCTACCGATATCGACTTTTTCAATAACCTTATACTCAAGGAGTTCGGCTAAAACCATACTCACTAAACTCTTAGTAACACCGAGCTTTTTGACAAGCTGACTGGCCGTCATCGGTTCTTCGGCCGTAAAAAGATAGAGCCAGACTCGCCCGTGGATCGACTTAAAACCCCAGTACTTAACAAACTCACCGATGGCATCGGCAAGCTTTTCGCGCTCAAGTTCAAACTCTTCGTTTTCTGTAGTCACTTCAAATTCCTGGTTTTAAGAGGGCCTAGTTTAAAAGAAAATTGGTAAATAGCAATCCCCCTCCTCAGACCCTTAAATATTGCGGAAAGTCTCATATTTTACCAATAATAACAACAATTTAGCCTTTCTCCCAAGGTGTCTTAATAGTCTTCAGCTGACTACCTAATTGACAGCCGAGAGCCCTTAGTAGAACTGGCAAGCAACAGAATAAAGCTGAGGACTTATCAATGGCTTAAGTATTGCTCTATTTAAAGGTGGGAGTATTGGAAAATGAGAACGCGCTTTATTGTACTTATAATTTTTACCTTTCTCGTTGTGGGACTAAAATTCCACAATGATCGAATTGAGCGTAAAGATTTTGCGGTAAAGCTTAAAGAGGCGAAAGTCCTTTTATCAAAAAGCCCCGTTGGATTGAGGGCACTCCATCAACTTGGCTCCTATGGAATCTACGCTAATCCCGTAAAAATAAATGCGTGGAGCGGAGATGAAATTAGTCAGATTAATGGCTCTTCTGGTGGAGCCATCGCACTTGGCAAGAATGAACAGCTTGAAATATTCGTGAATAAATCTTTGAGCTCAGTGCAAATCGCCCACATCATTGCCCACGAAGTAAAACATATTGAAGACGAAAAAGAACGGGTTCGAATCCTTCAGGACTTCAGCGAACTTAAAGGTAGTTTAGATCAGGTCGCTTTTGAAATGTACCAAGGTAAGAGTTTAAACCTCCTATTGCCTCGCTTCGAAAAAGAAGTAAATTACGTATTACAGAGTTTGTTCTGTACCGAGTACCGAGCCCATTTGGTCAATCGTGGTCTCCACAAATCAGGACTCAACTTAGACCACCCAGCTAATTCCGATGAACTCGTTCCCTACATTGAAAGACGTTACATCAATCGCTTTGGCCTGCGACTCAATAACAAAGTACGTAATAAATTTGTTCAGACTTGTGCCAAGTACAAAAGTTACTCTCGGTACCAGGAAGTCTTACTCGAAGATATCTTCGACATCATTCCAAAGAAAGTTTCATCAAATAACGATTTCAAAAACAGCCTCACTGGATTAGTTAGTTTAACCGCATTTGAATTTGAAGAGGTCGAAGAAACAAAGGGCGAATTTGAAAATTCAAAATCAAATCTCCCGCAGTTTACGAAGGAACAAGATCCTAATATGCCCGAGGTCGAAAAAGTCGATGAAAGCTTATCCAGTAAAAGCCACATCACTTCAACAGATAATCTTCACCTTAAAAAAAATGAGGCTGATATTGAACAAATCGATCTCGCTTCGGAAATTCCAAACGATTAGATCTATCAACGTTAGAAGCCGATCACCTATATTCTTTAAAAAAACTCAATAAGATCGACTTGGTCTTTAGCTATGCCCTCTAGCTCTGCTTTTTTTATTTTACCTAAAGCTGTGCGGGGAAGAGCTTGAAGCCTAAGAAATCCAGCAAGACGCTGAAAACCGGTAAGCTTGTTGTTTTTCTCTAAAAGATCTTCTTTTTTCAGGTCAACTTCAGTCACTAATACAAGAATTGAACCTCGTCGTTCGTCATCAAGGGCCAGTACCGCAGTCTTCTCAGTCGAAACAATTGAGCTAAAATGACTCTCTACCTGATCGAGATTGACTAATTCTCCTAAAACTTTAACTTGGCGATGATCCCGCCCCAATACCTTCAAATGGGAGTCTTTCGTCAAAAAGCCTCTATCTTCAGATTCATACCATGTTCCCTTTCCATAATCTTCAATTCGCACATCAGAACCTAAATCGATTTGAAAAATTCTCGACATTAAACTTTTCGATCTGAGCACAATTTTTCGATCTTTAGAAAACTTTAAATCGATATGTGGTAATACCGCTAATCCTTGACTGAAGCTACCTGCCTGGAGAATCGGAGCCGTCGCAACTTGGGAACCCATCTCGGTCATTCCATAGGTTTCAAGGATTGGCCAGTTTAAGGCAACAGCTCGTTCTCTTACACTATCAGAGGCCCTACCTCCACCAAGAAAGACTGCTCTCAAGGAGTCCGGAGCCTCGATTTTAGCATCTACTAAATCAAAGAGCTGAGTGGGAACGAGCGAGCAAAGAGTTATCTTTTGAGATTCAACTTGATCGGCAAAATCCCTCGGATCCCATTTTTCAGCACTCTGAAAATAGTTTGCACGGGACAAATAACAACGAGCTAATATCGATAGGCCTCCGATATGATAGGTGGGCAGGCTCAGTAGCCATTTATCAGAGGAGTCAGATGCAATGTGGCTGTTTACTTCCCGGGCCGATAGGAGAATTGAATCCTTCGCCAATTCAATGACTTTGAATCGACTTTTTTTTGTTTCCGTACTTCCCGAGGTCATCAAGTAAATATGATTTTCGCGGACATACCCCTCAAGTTCTTTGCAAACCCCCTCCTCAATAGCACGATCGAGTTTAGGATTAAGTAAGATGAGTCCTTCAGTGTCTTGGGACCAAAATTCAGAGGATTCTGGCTTCATAGGGCCTTCCAGTCAGAAATCCCTGTAAGGTAGTCTGTGAGACCAAATCCAGAGCCGAAGCTTTTGCTAAAGCAAAGTGACGTTCCATCAATCGTCACCTGATTAGAAAACGACGAGTTATCAAAAATAAGAAAACTCAATAACCCACAATCAGTCAACGCATAAGATTCAGCGATTGCTCGATTAGCCTCATAATTTGCCTGAATAATCCCGAGAAAATGATCCATATTGGAAGTGAAGCAAAGCTTCTGTGGGCTTGCAGATTCTAACAATCTATAATTTTCTTTAAGTGGCTTTACGACAATAACGTCTAAGGTCTCGGCATCGATCCCGTTGTACTGCCCAAGATCGTCTTTTTTTCGATCGAGTGCTATCTTTACCGGAAAATCTTTCTTTAACTTTCGAAAGAAAGTAAAATCCTCTTCACCTGGGTCCTCAATAAAATCGATAATGCGAAAATCTTCCTCATTTAATTTTTCTAAAAACGAGCGGGCATTTACCGAATTAAAATCCAATCGAAGCCGAGCCCCCAGAGGCAGCCACTTCTTGATAGATTCAAATTTTTCTAGGTCCTTGGTTGAACCAAAACCCATTTTAACCTTAAACAACTCTCCATTTTGCTTCTGAAGATAGTCATTCAAAATAGTGTGATTAGAAGGACCCGTAGTCGTGGCCAATAATGATTGTTCTTTTGATCGCGCCAGTCGATCCAGGTTTGCAAAATAGAGGGGACGTTGTAAATAATCGGTCGCCAAAAACCTCTCGGG
>JAUHWN010000130.1 GCA_030424665.1 Bdellovibrionia bacterium
GCTCGGTGGTTCTATTGAACGGAATATCGGAACTTGTCTCTTTCTGAAGTTTGAAGGATGTCAGCAATACGTCGGCATTCACGCTGCTAGTGCTGGAAGGGATGGAATCACTTTGGGGGTTTTTCAAAGTAGTTTGCGCTTTCAATATGTGTCTCTGCCAAAGACCTACTCACCCTTTTTGCGCATACTCATTGGCGGGATTCTGGAAAACCGATTTAATCGAACCCGTTTTTTGGGGCTTGGTGGTTTGGGCGCAGGTGTTAATCTCGTGCTAAACCCCAGTGTTGATCTACGAATCGAAGCTCGGTATTCCTATGCTGATCAAGCCTATTACACGGGCTTTCTTGGTTTTCACATTAAAACCGACCGGCTTCTCAGTGTATTCGTTAATAGGCTTAAGGACCTGGGGATCGATCTTGTGAGTGAAACGGCCAAGTCGGCGGGTCAGATAATTAAAGATACCAAAAAAGAGGTTGAATCAGTCATTCGCCAAGACTCTCCTAAAAAGAAGGAAGTGCCTGAAAGTCCTGGGCCCTAGGGATTCATTGGTAAAAAAGAGAATTTCAGTGCCAAAAAAGGGGCCGAAAAGCTTCAAATGCCCTTGTAAAATAGCCATAAAAACGAAAATGCCTGGTCTCTGGTGACTTGATTCAGGTACTTCATTGGCATGGATAAAGTCCTTTTTTTATTCTTAGTTTTGTTGAGTAGTTCCACTTTTGCTAGAGAAGCAACTGAAAGCCTCTCCATAGAATCGACTCAAGTGCGAGGTGACTTTGTGAGCGCCCAAGAAAATTTCGTTATTAACGGAATTGAATTGATCGGGAAACTTGAAGAATACGAGGATGATTCAGTTGAGGCTCTGGCACGCCATACAGTACTAGTGCGAGTTTTTACAGAGGGTAATCGTTACTTTCGTTGTACCGGAGCCATTGTCGGTCAGAGGCAGATATTAACCGCAGCCCACTGCTTTAACCAGTTTAAGCTCGGTCATAAAGTCGATGTTGTTTTTATTAACGATAAGAGTTTTGCCAAGATAACTCGGGCCAAGTCGATTTGGTTCCATAAGGATCTCGATTATCGCTACAATGCCACCGAAGGCTTTCAATTTGATTTTAGTCCCAAGGGAAATAGCTTTGTCAGCTATACGAATAATCACCTTGATTTAGCTCTCATTGTACTCGACGAGACAAAACTTCCAGATCCTTTTAGTCCCATTGAGGTGAGTCAATCCGATCAGAGCCTTCGCTCGGGCGAGGATATTGTTGCTCTCGGTGTTGGGAATACGGATCAAGAAAATGATCCCATTATTCCTCGGGCTGTGAATTTGCGGCTTGGACTTTACGACACTAATTACATGGACATTTCAGTGATATACGATCCGCTCCGCGAGTCTGGACTTTGCTTTGGTGACTCGGGAGGACCCATATTTATTCGCGAAGGTGATTTATTTACTTTGTTGGGAATTAGTCATGCGATTCGATCTGAAGAGTGTAAGCCGCCCTATGAAATGCTCATGCTCAATATCGCCCATCGCTGGGATGAACTTATGGAAAACCTGGAATTGAAAATTCGGGTGGAATCTACAGATTAAGCCGTTGGCCAAAAAGAGACCCGCCGTTCGGGCGAGTCTTAGGAAAATCAATGTAATAAAAACCTATAGAGTTCTCACTGGCATTCCAGCCCGTGGAATTCCGCTGCGACCGGTTTCTACGCGACGATCTGCCGCTGTTCGTGAGCGCATCGGATCTGAGGGGACACGAGACATGATGTTTCTTATGTCTTGGGTCGTCCAACCGATATTAGGCTGTGGAAGAGCAGTGATTAAGCTTTGCCCACCTTGAGCGAGTAAACCCGTAGTCGTTCTCGTACTGTATAGGTTGGCGATGCTCATACCATCTGGGCGGTAAGTGCCGTCGCGAATGTCATCATTCATCATACCGATGCGATTGACTTGATCATAAAGGGAGTAGAAATCATTGCGATACTCAGAAATAGTATCTCTTCCGAAAATTCGAGAGTATTCGCTGAGAGCTGCTAACTCGGTACTGCTGAGTCCTTCGAGGCGATCGAGAACGCCTTCGCGACCGCTCCAAATTCGATCGTGCTCCCGTAAGAAAGCGTTAACGGCGTCAACATATTCTGGGCGGACCCTTCTGAGATCTGCCATTTCAGCATTAAAACGAATTCGGTCGGCTAAACTACCATTGGTATGAATATCAAGACCTCTTTGGATAAGATCTCGCGCGTAATCATTGTAGCGACCATAGCGATCCCAAAGTCTATCGGATTCACCATTGAGGTCTTCTATTTCACCTGTTACATCAGCGAGGCTTCTACGGTATTCCCCTTGGCTAATACGGGCTTGCATGCGCTCACTGTAATCATCTTTGTACTCTTCTAATGATGCGCTCGTGATACGACGAGCGCCATCGGCAAGAAGACGGTTGGCAACCGAAGAGCGAAAAGCTCTTGATACGGCTCGCTCCAATTCTCTTGCGAGTCGCACGCCATCTTGAACATCAGATGAGTCATCTGATTCGAGTAAATCCTCGATGAGGTCTTCTGTAGGGGCTGCTAAATCTCTGATGAAATCTCTAAAGTCTCTAGCTGAACGAATATCTCGATCGAGGTCGTCCTTATCAACACGTCCCTCGGCAATATCATTTAGAAGTCTGAGGCGACAACTGGCTCTTTCATCAACCGTTGGCGATCTGACACCATCTTCTTCTCTAGAGTCTTCAACCAAGTTACAGCTAAAAATCTCATCCCGTTGTCGTTCGGTAAGGCGAGTTCTATTGTGAGAGGGTTCTTCTTCGTCTTCGATGGCAACTTCTTCACAGCCATCACCATAGGCACTCATAACCTGATCTCTAACGACTTGATCCAGAGAGGCGATAACAATGTCAGTAAGGTCGCTAAGATTTGCACTGGCGGCGTCGTTGATTCCAAAGAAGAGCTGTTCAGTATCGATCCCTTCAACTTGTCGACCTTGAAAGCCAAGGACTCGCGTCTGACATTCAGAGCAGGTCGATTCGAGGCCATCAGCTCCACGGATGCTCATGCGAATTTCACTTTCACCACTGTTTCTATAGAAAGCAAAACGGTGATCGACCCCACAGATGCGAATGGTACGCTCGCCGATTGAAGAAGTTTCTTCAGAGGCCAGGTCCAAATTCTTTAGGCTATCTTTCATCCAAGGGAATGAGACTTGAAGGCCGAGCACGAACAGTAGTGCCAGCGTTAAGTAAGATTGTGTTTTCGAATTTGTCTTCATGTCTTCCATCCTTTATAGCGATTTCAAGGCTACGCCTACTACTAATCCAAAAACTAAACCAAAGAAGCCAAACTACTAAAGTACTGAAAATACGAAAGTTTCCATCAGATTTTGGCCTGTCAAAAATATCGTCAGATGTAGAACTCTTAGGGGGGTGACTAAAAACTAAGGATGGGGTACACGATAAAATTGAAGGTCTAATTGAGCTTTAATTTCTTCTGAGCCCATTTCAATGGGGCCCGGAAAACCACCAGGAGAGTGATTTATTCGTTTTCAAGCGCTTGGTCCCTTACCCCATATTTCACAATCGGACTGGTCTTCACCCGTTTGGCAGAATAAAAATAGCCTTAGAACTCTTGAAGATTTTCGCGCGTATTTCAGGTTGAGCCCCGAAGAAGTAAAGGGTTTTGAAAATAAAAATTTTCAGATTCGGGTGACTCCCTACTATGCAAAGCTTGCCCAGGACGAAGCGCCCGGTGGGCCGATTCGAAAAATCCTTATGCCCCATGCCAGCGAAAGTGCTGAGGCCTATCAAGAAATGCTCGACCCACTGGGGGAGCGAAAAAAGAAGAATCGCCCAGTCGATCGAATCATCCATCGTTATGCCGATCGCTGTCTTTTTCTTATTACGGATTTTTGTAGTGTCTATTGTCGCTATTGCACGAGAAAACATTTTACGGGTCAGGAGAGTTTTTTAGCGAGCCCCAAAGAATATGAAGAGGCTTTGGCTTACATCAAAAATACACCTTCCATTAAGGAGGTCATACTCAGTGGTGGGGATCCGTTGACACTGTCTGATTCGAGACTCGAGAAAGTTCTTTCTGATTTAAGAGAGATCGAACATGTGGAATTGATTCGAATAGGAACTCGCATTCCTGTCGTGAATCCCATGCGGGTGACTGAGGACCTTGTAGAGATGTTGAGGCGCTATAAGCCCGTATATATAATGAGCCACTTTAATCATCCCAAAGAACTCACGCAAGAGGCTGCTGAAGCTCTTGAGCTTTTCGTTGACCACGGTCACCCCGTTTTTAATCAAATGGTTTTACTGAACGGTGTGAACAATCATCCCGCAGTAATTTATGCCTTATCAAGACGACTTCTCTATTTGCGGGTAAAACCCTACTACATGCATCAATGCGACCCCTCGATCGGTACCGACCATTTGCGTACTCATTTTGGCCAGTCCCGAGAGCTCCAGGAAGCCCTTTGGGGGCGAGCTTCGGGCTTAGCCATGCCTGGACTATCCCTGGATATTCCTGATGGTGGTGGTAAAGCCGGTTTTGCTCCACCTTTTGTAAAATCCGAATCTGATGAAAAAATTGTCCTCAAGGGTTTTGACGGTCTCGAAGCAGAATATATCAATCCTCCTAGGGAGTTGATGCGTCCTCCTATGGATTATGAAAACTACTTGAAAGAGTGGGAGTCCGTTGACTCATTTGGGCGAGAGCCTATTTCTAGTGACTTTTAGGTCGATCATGGGAAACATTGCTAATGTATTTTTTAAGGAGTTTTCACATGAAAATGTTAGTAGGTTTATTTGTATTTTTATTTGCACTTAGTGCCTTTGCTAAATTGAATCTCGATACCGAGAAATCGCAAATTTACTGGAAGGGTACCAAGCTTTTTAATTCTGATAATCACGTTGGAACCGTTAAGGTTAAGTCTGGTTATATTGAGCTGGAAAAGGATCGTGTTGTACGTGATGGGAAAATCGAAATCGACATGGCTTCCATCGAAACAACTGATAAGATGCCCGATGACATGAAAAAGAAACTAGTCGGCCATCTCAAAGATGACGATTTTTTTGCCGTTGATAAGCACCCGACAGCCACCTTTGATATTAAAAGAGTTACTGTACTAGATAAAAAAGGGAAGCACGAGTTTTCTGGAGATCTTACGATTCGCGGAAAAACCAAGCCAGCTAAAGTTGTAATGGACGTTACAAAAAAGGATGGAATGTGGGTTGCCACGGGTACAATGACCTTTGATCGTTCCCAGTTTGATGTGAAGTATAATTCAAAAACGATCTTTCCGAATCTCGTTAAAACGGCCAAAGACAAGGTTATTGACGACAAGATTGAGATTAAAATGGCCCTAGCGGCTCCTCTTTCTAAGAAAAAATAACAAAATAAGAACATTTGTTGTCAGAAAAAGCCCAGTTTGTACTGGGTTTTTTTTTGCGATTCCTCGGAATCAGTCTTAAATACTGTAATATCTATTAAATTGAGTCTGTGGCTTGTTTAGGGGCCCTAGGGTTGTTATCAATCAGAGGCTATTTTTAGGGAGTGTATTGTGAAAATTTCTATTGTCCTAGTTTTATTGTTTTTGAGTGCATCTGCTTTCGGAAAAACCCTGAGAATTGGTTCTTCACAGGAGCCAGATACTCTTCACCCATTTCTATCTAAAATGATTGTGGGTGATTATATCTATCGATCTGTGGGTCGAACTTTGAATGTTTTGACTGTCGATGGCAAATGGGAGCCCCAATTGGCCAAGTACACTCCTTCCATCGAAAATGGAAAAGCCCGTTTCGTCGGTAAGGGTAAAAATAAGAAAATTGTCGCCGACTGGGAAATTAAAGAAAAAGCGAAATGGGGAGACGGCAAACCCGTAACTGGTCACGATGTGGTCTTTAGTTTAGAGGTCGCTACTCACCCCAATGTTCCTCACTCGCAGATGGACGATTATCGTAATATCGAAAAGATTGTCGTCGATAAGAAAAATCCTAAGAAATTTTCAATTCATTATAAGAATGCCAGTTGGTCCTACAATCGCATGGGACTTTTTTATGTCTTACCAAAACATATAGAAGGCCCTGTTTTTGAAAAGCACAAAGGGACGATGGAAGGTTATGCAAAAAACACCAACTTCATTAAAAACCCGACAAACCCTGGCCTCTTTAGCGGACCCTATAGAATTACGGATGTAAAGCTGCGCGAATTTGTAAAGGTCGAGAGAAACCCTCACTTTTATGGGCCAAAAGCTAAAATCGATACTATCATTTTTAAGACAATCACAAATACGGCGAGTCTCGAGGCAAACCTTAGGTCAAAGACGATCGATATGATCGGATTTGTCGGTATCACCTTTGATCAAGCCATAGCCTTCCAGAAAAAGGTTAAAGCAGAGAAGCTGCCTTACAATGTTAATTTCAAGCCGAGTCTGACCTATGAGCACCTCGACCTCAATATCGCAAAGGTTGACGCGTTCAAAGATGTTCGAGTCAGACAAGCTCTTGCCTTCGCGATAAATAGAAATTCTCTTGTTAAAGCTTTGTTTTCTAATAAACAGCCCGTAGCCTATCACCCCTTTTCGCCGATCAGCCCCTGGTATACAGGTAACGAGAAGTTGATCCACACTTTAAAGCACTCTCGTAAAAAGGCGAATCAACTTCTTGATGAGGCTGGTTGGAAGATGGGCAAAGATGGTTACCGCTATAAAGGTGGTAAAAAACTTAGTTTTGAGTTGGCGACGACTGCTGGTAATAAAACCAGAGAGACGGTTCAGGTCTTTTTGCAAGACCAATTGAAAAAAGTTGGAGTTGAAGTGAAAATTCAAAACCAACAAGCTCGAGTTTTCTTTGGAGATAGCCTGCCAAAGCTCAAGGTTGAGGGAATGGGTATGTTTGCATTTACCTTTATGCCTGAACAGAGTATTGCTGACTTCTATCACTCAAATGGAATTCCGACTAAAAAGAACGGTTTTGCTGGAAATAATTGGAGTTCGTGGAGTGATAAAAAAGCCGATACGGTAATTAATAAAATCGAAAAAGAGTTTGATATGAAAAGAAGAATCAAACTCGCCCATGAGTTTATCGGCATTTATAGTCGAGAAGTTCCAGAGATCCCCCTCTACTACAGAGCGGAAATTTCTGTGACTCCTAAGGGCATGAAGAAGTACACTTTGTCGGGTCATCGATTTTCGGGGACTTCTGCGGTTGAGTACTGGGATTTATAAGGTCGAGCCTCACACTAGCGGGACTAAGCGATGAAGTCATTTTTCATTAGGCGTATCACACTTAATCTACTGACCTTTGTGATTATGTCCTATCTCATTTTTCAGTTGATGGTACTGATGCCAGGAGATCCTCTTGATATCCTGGTTTCGACATCCCCTGGAATAAGCCCAGAGGATATCGCTAAACTCAAAGAAATCTATGGACTCAATAAGCCGGGTTGGGAGCGCTACCTCAATTGGGCCAGTGAAGTTTTACAGGGGAATCTTGGTTATTCGCGAACCTATGGCGTACCAGTCACGCAAATCATTTCGAGCCCCATTTTAAATACATTTATTTTAGCAAGTCTTGCTATGGGTATATCCCTCTTTGTAGCGATACCCCTCGGTGTATTTGCCGCCGTTAAAGAAGGCAAATGGCAGGATAACTTATTGCGCTTTTTGTCCTTTTCTTGGTTATCAATTCCATCTTTTTGGATGGGTATTATATTAATTCTTTTGTTTTCTGTGGTTTTCAAGCTTTTGCCTGCCGGCGGAGTGCAGACGATTGGCGTAGAGAACCAGGGACTCATTCAACTGTTACTCGATCGAATTTCCTATTTGATTTTACCAAGTCTCAGTCTTTCGTTTGGATTGATTGGAATCTATCTGCGCTATACACGGAACTCTGTAGTCGAGGTTCTCAAACAAGACTATGTTAGAACGGCTCGCTCTAAGGGGCTCAGTCAAAAACGCATCCTCTTTGTACACGTTTTAAGAAACGGGATTATTCCCATAGTTACCGTAGTTTCTATTAGTTTTGGGGCTTTGTTTTCGGGGGCATTGATCACCGAAACTGTATTTGCTTATCCTGGTTTGGGTCGTCTAATTTACGACTCCATTATTTCTAATGATTTTAATGTAGCCATGATTGCCTTAATGCTCGTAGTAGCCCTGGTCCTTGCCTCTAATTTAATGGCTGATCTGCTCTATAGTGTTTTGAACCCAAGGGTTGAACTCGAATGAAGTTAAAGCAAAGGCAAATTCGGTATTCGATTATTTTTCTCTCGGTCCTAATGCTCTTAGTGATTTTACCGAGCTTTTTTGAGTCGGCAGCAAATATCCAAAATGTGGACTCACGTTATGAAAGTCCTTTTAGCAGAGTTTTTGTCAGATCTGATGACCGAAATCTCTTACTTTCTAAATTTCTCCTCGATGTCGAAGACCTCGATACCTTTAAGGCAGACTTGAGTTTGCTAGCGGGTATCGAATTCGAAGAAGAAGCGGACACCTCTGACCCGTCAGATGTTTTTGGCGTTGCCAGTTCTAATGATACTGATGAAACTTCTGATAGTGACGATGAAGCAGAAGAGTCTGACAGTGCTACAGTCCTAGAAGCCATTGTTAAAATCGAAAACTTAGAAGCTATTGATGAAAACCGAGATCGATTAAAGGATAAGTACCCCGAACTAACCTCACTTCTTCCACAACTAAAAAAGTTTCATCTTCTCGGTACTGATGAACTCGGTCGCGATATTTTCTTTCGACTTCTTGTGGCCACGAAAAATTCAATAATTATTAGCTTTTTAGTGGCTCTCTTCGCCAGTCTCATAGGAATATTAATTGGTAGTCTTGCCGGTTATATTGGTGGTTGGTTGGATCTTTTCTTAATGCGAGTCACTGATAGTCTTCTTTCTTTGCCCTTGATTCCGGTATTGATTGTGGTTGCCGCTATCGATCTTACAAAAATTAGTTTCTTTGAGAGCATTGTTGATGGTCAATCTCAAGGGTTTATTAAAGTGATCGTTATATTGAGCCTATTTTCTTGGATGACCATTGCACGACTTGTTCGTGGAAGTATTCTTCATGTCAAGAATCTGGAATTTGTCGAAGCCGCTCGAAGTTTGGGAGCCAGTGAGTTAAGTATTGTGACTCAGCATATTCTGCCCCATTGTATCGCCCCCAGTCTTCTTGCTGGATCGGTGATTGTAGCCGAAGCCATTTTAATTGAAGCGGGCCTTAGTTTTCTCGGCCTTGGAATACAGCCACCTACTCCCAGTCTAGGGAATATGCTCTCTAATGCCCAAGAAATTATTTATGAATCGGCAACCCTCGCATTTGCTCCGGGCTTTATGATTTTCTTGTTGGTGATTTCAATTCAGCTCATGAGTGATTACTGGCAGAAGTCACCAAGAACTTCAAACTGACCCAGTTTCCAAGGACAGCTAATTAATTGTACTCGCGATGTTCTTTATGTAAGGAGCAATTCCCGAGAAAAAGAACTCGACGGCAATCATCATAAGAATTAATCCCATTAGTCTTGTAAACACCTTAGTTCCACTTTCTCCCATAAATCTCATAATTCGGTCAGAAGAAACTAAAATGACAAAGGTGAGTATACTAACAAGAAGAAGAACGCCAACGATGACCGCCGAATGGGCGGCGTCGGGTGACTCGTTCATATGAATAATCGTTGCGGCAATTGATCCAGGCCCCGCAATCATTGGAATTCCCAGGGGAGAGACAGCAGCGGCCTTTCCCATGGCTACGGCATCTTCTTGACTGTGTTTTTTAGAGCCGGTGAGCTTACCTTGAAGCATGTCATAGCCATTTCTGAAGAAAAGAATCCCTCCCACAACCCTTAATCCATTTACTGAGATACTGAAAAACTCGAAGATAGCGCGTCCGCTGAAGGCAAAAGTAATGAGGCAGATCAGGGTCGTGATACTGGCGATTCCAGCTATTTTAGCTTTGTCGCGATTCTTAGCGCCTTCGACATAGCCGAGAAAGACCGGAATCACCCCGAGAGGGTTGACCAGAGTAAAAATGGAAGTGAAAGTTAATAGAAAGTAAGTAAACATATCTGCATACTAATTTATTAGAGGGAACTTATAAAGTGGGAATTTGCATAATTCTTGAGTCGATCGACGAAATCTTCGATGACACTCGGGCACTCCTCAAGGAATTCGAACCAAATCTTGAAATTGTTCGACTTAAATCCATTAAAGAGTTCTCCGCCTGGACCAAAAATCTCATCCAGTTAAAAGATAATAAAGTCATAATGGAAGAAAGAAAAGTCGCGGCAGAAGAGGCAAAGGCAAAGGCCGCTGAAGAGGGAAGTGAGGATTCAACTCAGGGAGCGGGTGGAGCTCAAAAAGAGGCCGAGAAAGAGGAAGAAGAACTCGAAGTTCTACCCGATGGTTTTGAAATCGACTTCTTGGTTTCTAATAGTCGCATTTGTGGCCCCGATCACGTCAGTCTTTTTAATAAACTCAATCTCTTCTACGGAAAGAATGAGCTCTGGGGCGAAAAAGAGCGTCTCCCCATTATTTTTACTTCGAAAGAGAGCGAAGAGCTTCACACTGAAGACTTTTTGCGACCTATTTTTGATGCGGTTTTGTATCACCCCTACGATAAAAAAGTTTGTCTCAGCCAGCTCAACTGGGCATTTAAGGGTGTCGAAGCGCTCAATGATGAGAACCTTCATAGCGAAAAGCCGCTTCATCCCATTGAAATGCTCAAAGATGTTAGACTGGAGAAGTTAACTCCTTTGGGCTTTCAGACAGTAAGTTCTCTGCAAATACCTGTAGGAAAGCTCGCCAAATATTATTATAAACCCTGGTCCGGTGGGACGAATTTGGGAATTTTTGCTAGATGTATTTACTCTGGCGATCATCCACGGATCGAGGGCTCTTTTGAGTCCCATTTTACTTATTTCGGTATTTCAAACGAAGTCATAGGTCTCATTTCGAATTTTATTAAGTCTAATGAAGCTCACAGACGGGAAAAGATTAATGACTTTCAGTCTGAAAATCACGAGTTCAATTTTGTGAGTATTCTTCCCCATGATCTTGCCCACAAAGTCAGGTATTACCTAGAAGATGCCTTTGATAATATTAGTTTTACCAATTTTGAACACCACACCGAGTTTTTTTATGAGATGGATTCATCTCTTCTTTTTGAGGAGTCAGAAGACCCCGGAAGTTTAGAATTTAGATACAATTTTGCTGATGATCATTTTCACGATATCGTTGGTGATTATGGTGAAACCTGGAACCAAATTGAGGCTAGGGACTTACCAAGTATCAAAACCTTCATGCTTCAGTCAGTGAATCCCGAGCAAAGAAAAGAGGTCTTGGCCTTTTGGAAGGAAGCGACAGAAGAGAGCTTTTCATTAGTTTTAAAATATCGATCTAAAAACATTCCACTAACAATCGAAAAGAGTGAGGTCGTTGAGCAAACTGATGAGGAAACACACGAAGACGTAGAGAAGGTTGAGTTTTGCAACCTTACTATTCGCAAGGCGAGTCTGGAAGAACTCAATGCTTTAAAAAGTGAAGATGGTAGGCTGCCAGAGAGAATTGACGCTCTATTTGTAAATCATAAAATTTTGAATTATTTTTCTGAAAATTTTTGGTCTAAGGCCAAAGATGGAATCTTAAGCCGACAAGAGGGTAAGCATTGCCATTGGTTTTCAATGGGATTTGATCCGATGCAGTTTTACCTGCAGGTGGATCAAATTTCTTATGTAGAAGATCATTTTATAGAGCCATTAAAGCCCGGCTACTTTATCAACAAGTTGACTCAAATTCTCGATGAAATCGAAACAAAAACAGAACAAGAGAATCCAGTACTCCTGCAAGAAGAGACTATTTTAACTTCTGTACCTGTTGAGGTTGTACGAATTTCCGAAGTGAGTACTACCATCAGCTACTATCGTGAAATTGAACCGCAAAAATATCGAAAGTTTTTGATCTTCTCAGCTAAAAACAAGGATAGTCGCTTGGCTCTAGCTCGAATGGTGGGCTCAGAAAAGAATCCCGACAACAAAGAGGAGTTTCTGAACCACTTCGTCTTCTTTGCGCAAAGAGGTGAGACGAATCAATATGTTCGCAAATGGTTGAATGAACAATACGTTTTAATCAAAGAATTGGAACGATCTGAAGAGGATGAAAGTTCCTCAGCTTCCGAGGATTAGGGTGAAGAATTCTCTAATTTGATTTAAAGAGATTAAAGTCGTTCGAGTCGAGCATACTTTACAACAAACTTCTTCAGAGTCTTATCGTCAAATAAAACACTGACTCGTGCATCCTCTCCATTGCCATCGACACGGTAAATAGCACCCACGCCATAGGAGGGGTGTCTAACCCGTTGTCCTTTTTTAAACTGACTAGCTGAAGACTCATCAAATAGATCGGAGTAGTCCTCGTACGATGGCATGGCATCGAAGGTGGGTTCTTGATTAGAGTTCCAATTAGCTCCGGACTGGATTCCCGCATTGTCCATGAACTTCGGCCTACGAACCGATGTTTTAAACTCTACATAGTCTTCAGGAATTTCTTGCAAGAACTGACTGG
>JAUHWN010000131.1 GCA_030424665.1 Bdellovibrionia bacterium
CGATTTTCATTAGAAAAGCAGAATTATTTAGTCATCATCCAATCCATGTATAGTGGTTACTCTAAAGAAGAAATGGACAGCACTGAAGATCTGTATGGAGATAAAGACATTCACAAGGAACTGTTTTTTTAAAGAGATCACTTCTTGAAGTTCTGTTCTTCAATTAAGACTTTGAATCTTTGAAGAAACAATGACTTCCAAACGAGAGATACTGATCCCGTTGAGAGTCGCTCACTTGATCTTCAAAGTGGCCCCAAAAATCGTAAACTAGGGCTCCTGAATTGACTTTTTTGAGAATCTCACCAAGGCCTGCTTCTCTAATCTGATCCGAAAGTATCTGACAAAAAACCAAGTCCGACGAAGCACAGGCCTCAGCAATTGTATTTTCTCTAATCATATTCTCAAAGTCGAGTTCCTCGGGCATTTCTAGTGGATCCCAAACCTTAAACTGAAGACTTGGGTTCCTCTCTAATATTTCATCCATCAGCCACTTAGCCGGAGTCCCCCGAAGATCGTCAGTTAAAGGCATTCCCTTAAAAGCCGTTCCGAGAATGGTAATCTGTTTAGCTTTTTTAATATTGCTTTCAACGAAATCAAGTCCATGCTTTATGACCGAACGATTTAAGGGTCTTGAATGCCCGAGTAAAGAAACAGGGCTCGCTGTATGGCTTCGCATCAAATGTTTTGGATCCTTCGTTAAACAAGAGCCCCCGACCAATCCCGGCCTGGCAATGGGTTTGCGCTTAAAATAGTCGTTTGCTTTATTAATGATTTCTTTTGAGGGCACACCCATTGAATCACAAATCATGGCCACTTCATTTCCGAGGGCGAAAAGAGCATCACGGTGGGCGTTATCAACTAACTTTATGACCTCGGCCGAACGAATACTATTTAAAGCCATAAACTGGGAGTTAAAAGAGGAATAGAACTCTTTTGTCTTTTCTTCGGAATCTTTATTGAGGCTACCACAAATTTGCGGCAAGCTCTTTAGACCCGAAAGAACTTCACCTTGAAAACATCGCTCCGGAGTATGAGAAAAGTAAATCCCTTTATTCTCGCAATCCAACTCCGAAACTATATATGATTCACTGGTTCCTATGGGAACAGTAGAACGCAATAAAAGTAAATCTCCTGTTCGCAAACAGGTTTTTAATTCTTTTATAACCGATTTTAAAGGACCGTCTAAAAACTGCCCCTCTTCATTGACCTCTGTGCCGACGCAAATGATGTGAATATTGGCCTCGATCGCCTGGGGCTCGAGAACCTGGAAATCTGTTTTTTTAAGGCGCTCGAAATACTCTTCGAGCTGACCTTCGTAGAAAGGGGTTTTGTACTCAGAAATTGATTTTCTTCGCTCGGAGTTCGGCTCCACACCAATCACTTGGTAAGAGGTTTCCGTGCTTAATAATACGGCAAGAGGGAGTCCAACTCGACCCATTCCCCAAACTGCGACCCTTTGTTTCAAGCTTTACCCTTTCAACGAGATGGCTTTTATCAGGATATCGCAAATACTTTTTAACTGTCTATTTGTTCTTGATTTCGTATAATCGATACCGAGTTAACCTATGATTTATTTTGCGGCAAAATCTGAAAATTCTAAAAGGCTTATCAAGGGCGGGGGCCTTAAGTACCATGTAGAATGGGGCCAAGAGCTTTTATTCTCCAATGGAGAAATCTACCAAGATGATCAATACATCATCGCTCTTGAAGGAACCCTCGTTGGCCCCCTTCTTGACAAAACGCGTGATACTTCGAGCCGTGAAAAGCAAATTCAAATTGCCAAGGAATTGTTCGAGCAAAAAAGAGCAGAAGCTTCGAAAGGTCTAGATGGTATCCACCTGCTCTTTATTCACGACAAAAGTACGGGTGAAAGTTTTGTGTTTAACAATCGCTATCAAGCCTCATCGGGCTACTACTTCGATTGTGACGACTATTTTGTATTTTCAAAAAAGCTGGAAAACATTATTGGAATCGAAAACTTTGCTGTCGAAGTTTATGCACCGAGCGTTCTCGGTTTTTTATCAAATGGTTTTACCATCTCCGACAAAACTCAGGTTCATGGCATCAAAAAACTTCTCCCGAGCTTTTATATTAAATTCAAGGGTGGGCAACTTAAGCTCCGTCATCATTGGGATAGCGAAATTGAGTTTCGTCGACAAAAATTTTCTGATGTTGAGAAGAAAGTCGATGAATATGAAGCCGTCTACCACGATTCAATCGAAAACTACTTTCAAGCCAAACAAAGCCAAGAGGTCGGCACCCTCCTCAGCGGAGGTCACGATACCTCTTTTGTTATGATTCAAGCGAGCAAAGCTCATAACAAGCCCGTTCACGCCTTCACTGGAACCTTTCCAGGCTGGGCTTTTAGCGAGGGTGATTATGCACGAAATATTTGCGAAAAATTTGGTGGTCGATTTCACGAAGTTCCATTCTTACCAGAGGACGTTGACCTCGTCGTTCAGCTGATTCGGTCCTGCGAAGAACCTGTTGTCGGCTCCTCTTTGCCCCTCTTTAAAATTGCCAACGAAGCTAGCCAAAAGGTGGACACCATGATGGGTGGCGATGGTGGCGATACTTTATGGGGTGAATACTATCCCGTGGGTGAATATCATCGATGGGTAAAAAATCTTCCAACTGGAGTCCGCAAGTTTTTTCATCAAATGTCTAAAATCCTTCTTAAAGTTACTGACTGGGAGCGATTTTGGGAGCTGGAACATGTCGCTGGACTTTTTGCTGAAGAAAATTTTTATGACGATTTCATGCGAAAACTTTGTACCTATCGACATTTCAATGACAAGTACATGCGGCAACTCCTTAGTCCTGGTTTTGCAGGAGATTTTCAAGCCAGTCGAAGTATTCTCGAAATTCCATTTACTAAAGAAAATTTCGACAACTCTTTGATTGAAGGAAAACTCTTTAATGCTTTTTACACCTACCAGTCCTTCCATACGACTAAAGGATTAGAATACTTTGGTCTGGAACTTTACCTGCCAACCATTCAAAAAGATGTAATCGATTTTATTACCAATCTCCCATTAGAGTGGATTAATGGCGGAACAACATTTCACCGTCTGGTTAATAGTAAAACCATCAACAGACGTCTCCACAAGCTCGCCCTGAGCCGATATCTCAAGCGCGAGGAAATTTACAATAGAAGTTACGATATTCCCTGGTATCGCATTTTAAAGCCAAGACACCACGTTCTTGATCTATTAGAAAAACGTCTAGTAAAACGGGGGTGGTTTCACGAAGGTGAGATTAGAAAACTCTTTCAAGAGTTTCGCGATCAAGAGGCCAAAGACCATGAATTACTTGAATTAAAACACCATGGTTATAGAATATTTACATTACTAAGTTTAGAAATCTGGGCCACAGAATACCTCGATGGAAAGTATAAATTGCCCGCTCCAGGCTTAGGTGATCTCGAAGATTATTTAAATAGTAATTAGAAAGTTCTAATGGCAAAATTCGTTGTTCTCATCCCGACAAAAAATGAAGGTCCAAGAATTGCCCAGACAATTCACGATATGGTCCACGCCATTGAACAGAGCGGACACGAAGTAGTCGGTGTTCTTATAACCGATGATTCAAAAGATGATACACGCGAAGTAGCTAAGCAAAGTGGGGCTGAAGTTGTTCAAGGTGGCGGAAGGGGACTCGGCTACGCCATGTTCAAGGGACTCAAGGCTGCTGCTAAAATTGATTGTCACTATATAGTCACTGCTGATGGGGACGGTCAGACCAAGGCTGAAGAATTTAAAGATTTCTTCGCCGAGGTCGAAAAAGGAGCCGACTTGGTTCTTGGCTCTCGTTTTCAGAAGAAGGGTTTGGTAGAATACAATTACAGCATTATAAACCGCACCGGTGTGCGAATCCTTGCCTGGATGATGAACTATAAAACAAAATTAAAACTCACAGACTCACACGGTGGTCTAAGAATTTATTCTCGCCCGTTGGCTGAAGAAATTGAAATGATAGGTCACTATACCTATGTTCAAGAGACAATCATTGATGCTGTAGAGAAGGGCTACAAAGTTCACGAGATACCTAGTGTCTGGAAAGAGCGAATCGATAGCTATTCTCGGGTCTTAGTTTCAATTCCCCGCTATGTCTACTACACCCTGCCCGTACTTATCTATCGACTCGGACTCCACAAAAGGTGGCTCGTTCCACTTGGCTTCGCTTTAATCCTTTTAAATTTAATGTTGTTCGGATTTGATATTTATACGAGTTTAACCACTTCCCATGGCAGTATGTTTCAACTCTTTCAAAAATTAGATCTTTTTATTTTAGGAACCGTTCTCATTCTCTTTTCTGTTCTCTTTGAGATCACATGTAATATCTTAAGAGAGTTGAGACGTGGAACATAGCAACTACCCCTCTATCAAAGCAGCGCTACCACGGCTCCTCAGTCTCTTGGATCGCAATCCCTCTTCCCCTAGTTACGGATGCTTCGACAAGGACTATTGGCATTTTAAGACCAAAGATTTTGCTTCGTCGGCTGAGCAAATGTCAGTTCTCACGCTAGCACTTTTATATAAAAACAAATTCAACGACAACGAGTTCTTCGAAAACCCTGTCTGCCTGCAGTGGATCAAAGCGGGCATTCGTTTTTTAGGAAATATCCAACACGAAGATGGCTCATTTGACGAGTGGTATCCCAACGAGAGGGGATGGGCTGGCCCCACTTCGTATATAGTCTACTGCCTCAGTGAAACGTTTCATCTTTTAAAAGATGATTTGGCCGCCGATAAAAATGTTTTAAGAGATATTCTCTATTCAGCAAGTCTTCACCTCAGTCGGAGAGATGAAAGCGACGTTCTCGCCAATCACATAGCGATTACCCTCGCCGCCTTGGCCTCGATACAAA
This sequence comes from Bdellovibrionia bacterium, assembly GCA_030424665.1. Taxonomy (GTDB): domain Bacteria; phylum Bdellovibrionota; class Bdellovibrionia; order Bdellovibrionales; family JAGQZY01; genus JAUHWN01. Next base: position 4,871 of record JAUHWN010000131.1, read on the forward strand.
ATATTTTTGCCGATCAGATTTTCACAGATGCCTACGAGAAGTTTCGCGGATATTTCTTAGACCACACACTCGATGAGGGATGGTCCCTTGAGTACGATGGCCTCGATGTTGGCTACAATCTTGCGAGTATTAGCTTTCTGTCGCGCATCCCTTGGATTAATACGGACCGAACACTTTGCGACTATATAAAGAAATCATTTGGTTTCTTAAAGTTCTTTTGTTTTCCTGGTGGAGCCTTTGGCGGTAACTTGGGGTCGCGGCACACCCTTCACTTTTACCCATTTGCTACAAAGTTCTGGGCCGCTCACAATGAAGATGCTTTATTAATGGAAAACTGGCGGCTGAATAACATTGATTCCGATAACCACGTCGAGACTCAAGATCAAGACGACCACTACATTCACTATCGAATGTGGGAGTACCTGCAGGCTGATCTTATTGTAAGCGATGCCAAGGCGTGCAGCATTCAAATGCCCTATGAGCAGGCACCATTTAGTTATGATCTCCCCCAATCCGGCATATCAATTCAAAAAACAGAAAAGCACTATCTTGTTATGAATCGCCTGCGAGGCGGCTCTTTTCGCCTATTTGATTGTCAGGCCAAAAAGGAACTCCTTAGCGACTCAGGCTATTTAGTAAAAGTAAAAAATAAAGTGTTTACAAGCCTGCACTCTGGCCTCTCCCAGGTCCGAGGATTTTTGAAAAGCCATTCACAGTTTACGGAAACTAAAAACCCTTACTTTACACCCTTTAAAAATATTGCCTTCAGGGGCTTGATGATGACCATTGGCGCAAATCACTACTCGGCCTATCTTTTAAAGAGAATGATTCGAAAGCTCCTTATCGTCGGTGATAAACCAGTAGCTATCGAATTGAATCGAAGTCTTGAATTTAAAGACAACCACCTACTCATCAAAGATGAACTCAAAAAGTCTAAGTCTATCAAGGTTGATCAGGCATGGGGCTGGGGAGAGTTTGAACCGCGCTACGTACCCCAGTCTCGCTACTATCGGATGAATAGCTCGCGACTTACTGCCTGCGAAATCGAATCCCATTTTATTAACGAACTCAATGAAAACGACGTCGTCCAAATAGAGCGAAGTTTGGAACTCTAGATGTGTGGAATTGGTGGAATCTACTCCTATAAAAATAAACTAGAATCTGCAGAACGACGGATCAAAAAAATGAGCTCTCTCATTGAGCATCGTGGACCCGATGATGAGGGCCATTGGATTCAAGAAAACTTGGCTTTTTGTCACAGACGATTAAGTATTATCGACACCAGTCGCAATGGTCGACAACCCATGATTCACAAAGAGACGGGCAACTGTATTACCTTTAATGGCGAATTCTACAATTACAAAACCTTCCGCGACCGCCTTAAGAAATTGGGCTATGAATTCCACTCTGAATCTGACACTGAGGTTTTGCTGTATTGCCTCCATGAATTTGGCTACGACTTTATTCGAAAAATAAAAGGATTTTTTGCTTTCGCCTTTTGGAATGAAAAGGAAAAACACCTTCTATTGGCGAGGGATGCCATTGGAATTAAACCTCTTTACTATCAGACTAAGAAAGATGAAATAATATTTTCCTCTGAAATTAAACCGATTCTCTCGCAAAAAGAAAATGTTAACTTTAATGATCGGGCCATTCTCTCTTATTTTCGTTATCGCTACAACTGTGACAACGAAAGCATTTTTAAAGACATAAATAAAATTCCCCAAGGACATTATATCACCATTTACGAAGACGGAAGCACAGACCTAAAGTGCTTTTGGACACCACCTCAAACTTTTGACCCAAATATAGAGACTTCAGATCTGGCTAAAAGCCTGAGCCTTTCGGTAAAAGAGCGACTTGTTGCCGATGTCGATATTGGCTGCTTTCTTTCTGGAGGAATAGATTCTTCAAGTATCATTGCCAACATGAAGGAGCATAATTACAAAACCCATGCCTATACGTTTCAATTGCAAGGCAATGATGATGAAAGCATCGAGGCCAAGGATTTCTCTAGCCAACTTGGTTTCGCCCAAAGTTTTGTGGGCATTGCCGAAGATTTCGATGAAGTTTTTAAAAAAGCTGTTCTCGCCCTCGAAGAGCCCATCGGCGACTCTATAATATACCCAACCTATTTGCTTTGCCAAAAAGCGAGTGAAAAACATAAAGTTGTTCTATCTGGTGAAGGGGCAGACGAAATTCTCGGCGGATACGTTCACCATGAAAGTATCTTTCAATTAGAAAAAATTCGACCTTACCTCCCTAAAAATTTGACAGCTAAAGCTCTCGAAAAACTGAAACCTCTTCTTAAGCTAAATGAAATCCTAAAGCTCTATCCAGGAAAACTAGGTGACGAATCCATCAATCGTTTGCGTCGCTACATTAGTGCCGACACAAATAGTGAGCGGATGGGACTTCTCAATAGTCTTTTTCATCCCTACTCCGAGAACAAGCTGTTGAGCCCTGACTTTAGGGACCAACTGATGAAATATGTCAGTCCCTACGATCAATTCGAGGAGCGGGCTGATATTTATGAGAACACACTTCTTGCCGATCTTCATTTTTGGTCTGCAGACTATAGTCTTCTACGGATGGATCGTCTAGGCATGGCCCATGGACTTGAAGTTCGCTATCCCTTCTTTGACACAGACTTTATTAGTCAGTACTTACTCTATCCAAAAGAAAAGCGCTATAGACGGGGACTTCGCAAATTTCATTTTCGGAAGGGTCTTGAAAACAACAAGTATTTGAGTAAAAAACAGATTTTTACTAAAAAGAAGCCTTTTCAGATTAGACCCGATCATTACTTTGGACCAAAGTATGCAAAATATTTGAAAGAACGAATCAATAGCTCTTCGGCCCTCGACCTTAATTTGATTGATCTCCCTTCTGTGAATAAACTAATAGATAAGCAAAAAATGAATCTCGTAGAAAGTAAGCAGCTTTTCGCCATTTTGATTTTTTGTATTTGGTACGAAGAATTCAATTCGAATAGGTGGTTTAATGGCTGAGGCCTTTGGACTTTCTGAAATTTGGACCCTCTTGAGTGCGATCTTGGTTATGGCCATGATTGCCGGCCTAGGACTTATCGGCTCGGGAGTCATTCGCTACAAGAATAGTATTTCAATTCTCTTTCAAACCTTCTTGGCGATACCCATCGTCGGACTTCTCTGGCTTTGTGTTGGCTACTCTCTCAGTTTCGGAAGCGAAAGCCTTGCTGGAGTAATTGCAAGTCCCCAATTTTCTTGGCGACAATACCGAGAACCAGGCGAATTAGTCTTTATTATTTTTCAAATGTCTTTTGCCATTACTGCAACGGCTCTAACCCTGGGGTCCGTCGCCGAGCGAATACGTCAGAGAGCGATACTGCTCTTTCTCTTTTTATGGCCCTTGCTCGTTTACGTTCCGGTGGCCCATTGGATTTGGAATGAAAGCGGATGGATCCATCGGCAAATTGGCGGCTATGATTTTGCCGGAGGTATTGTCGTTCATATTACGGCGGGATTTTCATCTCTAGTTCTCTCAAATCATTTAGGTCGCCGAAAAGACTACTTTAATCTGCGACTCCCTTCAAATGTCGGGAATGTCTATCTCGGAATTTTTCTAGTACTTATCGGATGGCTCGGCTTCAATGGCGGCTCGGCCCTCGAGTTTAATATGGTGGCCATGACCGCCATTATAAATACCTTTATCTGCGCCTTTGCCGGATGTCTCACTTGGCTCCTTTTAGAGCGACTCCACCCACCCAACCGAATCAATTTCTTAGGCGTTACCTACGGCGTAATATGCGCTTTGGTAGCAATCACTCCCAGTTGCTCAATTGTTTCTGGCGGCAGTGCTCTTCTTATAGGTATCGTCAGCTGCCTTGTTTGTTTTTACAGTGTTCGCGCAATGAATCGCATGTTTAAAGTCGATGATCCACTCGAAGTTTTTTCTTCTCATGGTATAGCGGGATTAGTCGGTGCTTTATTAACGGGATTGATGTTTAGTGAGGAATTAATCAGTCCGAAGACTTCCTATGGGCACATGGGAGAAAGTCTTCTTCTAGCTAATCTTGTTGCGAGCCTGATTGTCGCCATTTACGCAATGATCATGACTTATCTGGTGATTCGGTTGATTTCCTTAATCACTCCATTTCGAGTCAGCGAAAAACAAGAAAACGAAGGTTTGGACATCGTTCACCACGGTGAAAAATACACAAATCAGTAGTTCTTAAATTGATTCTGGTCACAGTAGAGAGCCTTATACCGTCACTAAAAAGGGCAGGCCACGCAATGGGCCCACCCTAGGAGTCACAAATTAAAGTAGTCTTCTCGATTCTAACGGGCCTTACCCGCAACGCGATTGAGTCGAATAAATTTACTGGGTCGATTAATATAAGGATGGAGGCGGAGTACCCCTTCGGAATAGGCGAGAACGTATAGAGTCGAATAGCCCGCTTGAAAATCAGTATTATTTTCCCAGAGATTATTGCAAGTTTCATTGATTCTATTTTTAAGACGTTGACCTTCTTCGGACTGATCATCGTATTCGTGTACTGTAGTCATTCCATGGTCATAGCCCATTTGGATTTCTAGAAGATCGAGTTCCATATAGCGTTCGCCAACACTCACGCCACCATAGTTTTCAAAGCGCGCAATATTTCCACTGTAACTAAAACGACAATCAACGTCTTCTGTCTCTAAATTCTCTAAAACAAATTGCTCGTAAGAACTCAACGGGTCTCCGAGTTCATTTCGTTCTAAGGCACGCCCATAGTCTGTAAGGTTCGTAGTATAAGTCATATCAACTTCAATACGACCATCGGGATAGATCTTTATAAAATGTTTTCCGTCTTCTGATTGATAATGCTGGGGAGTGTTCTTAGCCTTGAAGAGCGTTCCCATAAACTGGCCGATCCGATTCGGATCTTCATTTTGTTTTTTTTCGCCACCGCAGGCAGTGATCAAACTACTAATGGTAAGTAGTAAAAGTAAGTGTTTCATTATTTTGACTCCTGTTTATACCCTCCCTTCGAAGCCAATATCCTCTGTTTTGTGGATAAAAAGAAGAGGGCCGCGTCAAAACCTGCGTCAAATTTGAAAAAAATGGCCTAAATATATGATTTTACTAAGAATAAATAGAAGGCTAATATGTGAATTTCGGTTCCGGGCGGGGCAATTCTTCAGTGATTTCTTTGCGAAAATTGGTTCTAAACTTCACATAGTTACTGAGTTGATTCTTTTGCCGTCCTAGAATTCTTAGGCGATCATCCTTCTGCAGCTCCCCTTGAATATCAATATCATCGAGATCGATCTTCTTTCGCTGGGCCTGACTTTCTTGTCCCGAAAGAATGATTAGGAGGATTCCTAGAATACAAAAAATTATGTGGGTCATCCAAGACTTCATACCCCTATTTTATTCGGAAATAGGGATTCGTAAAAGCATTTGCTCCATCACCCGACCAAGGTGCCAGGCACTTTTTTATGTATCAAAATGAAACACTTTATTGTCGAGTAAGTGGTGATTAGCTCGTAAACAGGCTCTAGTGGCCCGTCTTAAAAGTGATCAATAAACATTCACTGACTAGCCCAAAATGGTCAATATCCGGCTTAGCTGCTTAATTTCTTACTCGTTCCTTAATAATTTAGATTTGGCTGGCCCAATCTTTGGAATAGATAAAGGTGACAGTAAGAAACGACGCTAAAAGCATAAACCCAAAATTTCTTTAGAATCCGGCATAAACGAGAGTGAAAAGACCATGAAGGATCATGGTCTTTTTTTTACCACCATATAATGATTCGACCTTTCGATCCCGTACCTCCGGCGGTTCCACCCGCAAGAATACCGAAGCCGCCCCCGCCACCTGCACCAGGAGAAACTCCATCGGAACCAGTATTGCCATTTGAAAAAGATCCGGGCATTGGACTTCCTCCAAACGAAGCTCCCCCTTGCCCCCCAATGCTTCCCATCGGCGGAAAACCCAGTCCTCCGGCGATGTTAAAAAGAGCGGCACAACTACCACCAAGAATTGGAACACTACTATTAACTGTTCCGCCGGCACCCCCCGATGATGAAAGATATGCCCCAAAACTACTAGCCCCTCCCGAAGACCCAGATGTGTTAACAGACCCTCCGCTTCCACCGTCCCCAATTGTGACTACGACATCACTTGAGTCAGCAAGCGTTACAAAACTAGCACCATATCCTCCAGCACCGCCACCTGCACCGCCTCCAGAGAGAGCGCTACTTCCACCTGCTCCACCCCCTCCAGCGCCCCAAACTTGAATATAAACTCTATTCACTCCTGCAGGAGGCGACCAATTCGTAGATGAGTCAATCACGGTTCGATTCGAGAAAGGGGGCAATGGCAGATTAGTTAACTGGGAGGCATCGACCGCAGGCAATCGTCCGCTTCCATCAAGCTGAATTATTTTGTTTGCAGTAGTTCCTACATCAACTCCTATGGTACCCGAAGTCGTGATAGTCCCGCCAGTTAGTCCAGTTCCTGCAGTAATACTAGTAACGGTTCCTTGAGTGAGAGTAGTGACTTCCCACTTTCCTCCTCCAGAGTTCCAGGAAATGGTTTGTCCATCCGCAAGACCCGATAAATCAATAGATTGACCTGCAAACCGGCCATCAACGTAATTTTTATTAACTGCGGATGAGCTGCTAAGAGGAGTATCTGGTACCGAAACTCCACTTGCAGACAAATTTAAAAGTCCCCCAGAGAAACTTATATCGCTGGTTTTTGCATACAAACTTGAATTTCCTTCTGCCAAATCAACGAGTTCTGTCTTTAGCGTTGTGATCTCACTGATGTTAGATTGCGTAACAGAACCAGAAATTTGAACAAAATCATCTTCACTATATCCAGATAGCGAATTTGCGACTTCGGCATAGGGCACACTCCGAATTTCCTGATCCGTAGGAAGCGAAAGTGCCTCACTTCCATCATCATAAGAAAGATGAAGCCTTCGAGCGTCTCCAGAACTTGGTGAATAATTACATCCACCGGCACCCACTTTATCGGTCTTATTATTCAAGGTCTCACTTATGTTTAAAGCACTAACACCGGTATTCGTTCCTTGCCCTATAACGATAGAAAAAACCCCTTCCGACTCACTCATATCGACAACATGGGTTTCTTCAAACAACACACATAGTCCGTCTGGTGATTTTATTTTTATAGTGAAAGTAACGGAATCTGAGTCTACAGGGTCAATTCCATTAGACTGGAAAAGTCTACCTTGATAAGTAAATCCACTCGGGCCCGAGCTTGCTTTACCAAGGTTACAAACTAACAAAAGAGACGTTAAAATTAGTCCAAACTTCATTAAAATTCTCCATGAACAAACTCAAGAACACCTAAATAATTTCTCTTAGTATTGAATGAGTCTTTTTGAACTGGCTCTGAATGTACCAGACCAGAAGCACCAATGACTCGATGACCACTCGGCAGATTTAAATTAATTGTAGAACTCACAAATGAAAATACAGCGGTTAAAGGCTTCGGGGACACTAAAAACAATTCTTTTTGCAAATTGATTGGACCCGTCGCCACTATTGATTTCACACCCCCTTGAGAGGTGTAGAAAATGCAGTCTATGTGTCCATTTTCGTTTGATCTACTACACGGTAAAACAACATTTTTTTCCCCAGATACACTAAGATTCATCTCTACATTTTTAACGGGAATACCCAGCTTAGAAATCAAC
>JAUHWN010000253.1 GCA_030424665.1 Bdellovibrionia bacterium
TATTGAGGTGGGTATGGATGACTATATCTCAAAACCCATTAAGTTCGAAGCCCTGGCAAAAGCATTGGCCAATACTCCACGTAAATTTTCAGATTCTAAATTTCGGGCCAATCGAATTGATGTTAATAGTAAAGTAATCGAACCGAATTCTAATTTAGATCTTGGATCTAAGAGAGCTACTGAAGGGCCTGTTGACTATAATCGAATCATTGAAGATATGGGTGGGGATTCGGAATTTCTTATAGTACTCATTGATAGTTTTCTTGGAACCTATCAGGACGATTTCGATCAACTTTCAGAAGACTTTTCTTCGGAGAACCATCAAAAACTTGTCGAATCGGCCCATAAACTAAAGGGGTCGGTCTCTGTATTTGGCGAAACAAAGCTTTTTGCGCTCTTAGAAAGGCTGGAGAATTGTTCAAGAAATGGCGAAGATATTTATCAAAGTCATTCAATCGAAGAAATTCATAGCGAGCTTAATAGTCTTGTCGAGGATCTAAATAACTTCGTGCAAAGTACGGCTGCCTAATAGAGCTAAATTTCTCTGAATCAAAGACTCAGAAAATTCTTAACGGCTCCGTAGAGTTGGACAATGAGTAGATTTAAGCTACCGAGGCAAGCAAAGAAGCGAAACCGCCCCTTACTTTGATGTTTTTCGACAAAGTACCACCAATTTATTGGAATAATTAGAATGTGTGACATCGTAAACATTAAAGCAAGACTGGCAACTGATAGAAAGTCAACTTCTGGAGATTTCGAGAAAAAAACGTAGGACGAGAGCAAGAAAATCGGGGCAAATAGATAACTGATTCCCTCATTTTTAATCTGCTTTTCTCTAAAAATTCGATAGAGATCGAAAAAAAACAGAAAAAATGCAAGTGCGATGACAGCAAATTCTTCAATCATTTATACAGTATGAAGACTCAGCCAAAGATGAACAAAAGATTAATAGGACTTATCCCACTTTAGTCCAAGAAAATAGTTTATTTGTGGGTTCGAATAGCCATCTACGGACTCATAATTTTCATTAAGTAGATTATTTACAATGATATTTAATGAAAGCTGACGATTCAGACGTTGACTCAGGTTCAGGTTCACTAAGCCGTAAGAGGGGAGTTTCTTGGTTTCGAAACTGACAAAGTCGATGTCATTCCTTTCGCCGACATAGTGGTAACTGAGTCGAGACCTTAGATTCTTAAAAAACTGGTAGTTAAAGCTCACTTGCGCAAAAAGACGAGGTCTTCGGAGGAGAAGGCGATTCGTTTCTTTATCGATGGATTCTAAGTATCGGACCAGTGAATTCATTGAAAATGAATTCTCAGTCGAGATATAATTTCGAAGCTCCATGCCTGATTGTCTCGATTGACTTATATTTCTATAAGCACCGGATTGGTATTGAATGAGATTCGAGATTTCCGCCTGAAAAAAGTGGATAGAACTCTTAAGGTGTTTGTTGGTGTAACTGAGGTTGATTTCTTGAGAACTAACAAATTCAGTGTCGAGTTGAGGGTTGCCAAAATTTGAAAATAACTCGTAAAGACTTGGCTTTTTATGTCCACTACTGCTCACCAATGAGGCTTGGACATTTTGACTCAAAGAAAAAGAGAGAGAGAAGTAATAGCTTCCTCGCCAAGTATTTCTAAACTCATCCGCTCTCAAACGAAGCTTCATATTTATATGATGCCAAAGACTTCTATAGTATTCACTGTAGACGGAAAGTTCATCGCGGAGTTTTTTGCCGAGATCTAGATTGTTAAATTGGCTCGTAAGATCCTCTGATTCGTACTGCAGACCTGAACTGACCATAAAAGTTTTGCCAAAATAGCTGTAATTGACTTCAGAAAACGAGATATTTCCAATGTAGGTTTCGTTGCTTTCAAAGTTATTTATGGGGTCCAAAGGGTTTCGATTGTGACTATCGCTGTGGGAGTAACTCGAAGAAACACTCCATTCACTTCGCAGAGAATAGTTTTTAAAAGCCAGTGAGTATATCTCTAAGCTTCGACGAGATTCGGCATTCGGGTCGTCAAAATTGGTTTGAGAGAGGTCTTCATCATTTTTTAATTCCGTGTGAACGGTATTAAATTCCAAGCGGTTCTGGTCATCGAACTCATACTTAGAACTTAAACTCAGCTCATGACTTTGAAAACCATCGTTTTCGGCACCTCCAATTCGAGAACTCACTGCCGAGTACCCCAGGCTTCGAGACAAGCCTCCCGCCAGTGCGATGGTCAAGTCTTCTAAGATTTGCCCCTGGTAACTCGCTGCAACTTTGGAGCGATCGAAGCTGCCGTAACCCACTTCAGCATGGATATTCTCTCGATCGTGGCTCAAAGTCCAAATTCGTATGACTCCACCCACTGACTCGGAACCAAAACGCCCGGATTGGGGACCGCGACTGATTTCTATAGACTCAATGAGGGAGGCGGGGAATCTAGAAAAATCGAATCTCTTGCTCGGATCCGAGCAAGAGATTCGATTTTTCTAGATT
>JAUHWN010000132.1 GCA_030424665.1 Bdellovibrionia bacterium
GGGACAACTGGAGTCTCGCCTCGAAAAACGGACCGATCTAAGGCTTGGTATGGGACGATTCCAAGGGGTTGCGGACCTTCCCATGGATCTTCCTCACTACGTTCTCTGTGCTGGTGGAACCGGAGCAAGGCACCTCATCTTTACGGCTTTAAAATACTTAATAAGAGAAAAAGACGGAAAACCATTTGAACTCGTTATATTTCACGCTGAAGACGGCAAAGATCCCGAAGGTTTTTTCTACGAGCTCCTCCAGCGGGTCGTCTCTCAACAAGTCGCACCGGTCTTTGCCGATCGAGATTTCATCTTGACTGTCAAAATCCTTCCTGGAAATCTCATCGAAGGCTTACAAACCTTGAAGAAAACGAATAATTACAAAGCTTTACTTCTTGGTACTGGGCGCGATCCTCAACATGCGGCCGAAGTGGCTGAAACGATTTCCCAAGAAATTGAAATCAATGTCATCAATCTGGGACTCAAATAGCTGATTTGAAGAGTTAGGTCCTCGAGTTTTTATTTTTCCTACAGCACAAATGTGTTAAAAAGACGTATGGCCCGTGTAAAAATGTATAGTAAAAAAATTTGCCCCTACTGCGTTCGAGCTAAAAATCTCCTTCAGCAGAAGGGAGTTGAAATCGAAGAAATCCTTATGGATGGTCGCTACGAGGAGTTAGCAGAACTTGTTGCCAAAACTGGAATGCGAACAGTTCCACAAATTTTCATTGGTGATCACTTTGTAGGTGGCTATACAGAATTGGCGGCACTGGAGCGAGAAGGTAAACTCGATCCACTCTTGAATCCTTAATTTCTACTGGCGTAATTCAGTTTTCCGAAGCATCGGCTGAGGAACTGAAAAGAAGGTCTGCAGGTTTTTCAAAATGTCTTCAGGCGTTTTCGCCTGAGTTACTTTCGAAAAAAGATCTTGTCCAAAACTCAGCCAAGGAGCACCCGTCCTCACTAAAAAATGAAATTTCCGAATGGCATAGTTTTCATTGAAACGCTCTAGCATTATCTTAAAGCAAGACTCTAAGAAGCGACCATATTCTTCACCCTCCTCAATGGCCGTAGAAGGGGCCTTACCCGTTCTACCGGATGGCGGGGGAAACCCGAGACGCTCTCCCACCTGCCAAAAAATCCAGGGTCTTGCGGTAGCAGCTCGACCAATCATCGCCATTGAAACTTTGGTTTGCTCAAGAAGCGCAAAGACATCTTCGACAGTCTGAATGTCCCCATTTCCGATGAGTGGGATTTTTAAGTTGGCCCCCACCTTTTCGATTTGCCCCCAGTCGGCATTGCCCCGGCGCTTTTGTTCCGTCGTTCGAGGGTGAAAGGTCAACCAGTCCGCACCGGCACTTTCTAAATTCCACAAAAAATCGAGAAGCTCATCTAGATTTTTCTGCGGCCCGACTCTCAGCTTTACACTCACCGGGAGTTCGCTGGCACCTTTTGCCATCCTCACGACTTGAGCGGCGTACTTGGAGTCTCCCATGAGTGCCACGCCGTAATTATGACGAAGAGCCTTCTTTACCGGGCAACCCATATTAATATCTATAGCACTCGCTCCATGGGACTTTAGCTTGAGAATTGATTTTCTTATGGCCTCTTCCTCGTTTCCCAAAATTTGAGGGACCCAATGGGTTTCGTCTTCGAGTTTCATAGCTTCAGGAGTTTTCTGGAAATCCTCATGGGGAAGGCGTCTGGAATTAAGCATTTCACTGGGCCAGATAGTAATTGCCCCTTCAGGGAGATAGCTCCGCACCATGGCACGAAGCCCTATATGGCTCAAACCGACCATAGGGGCGAGACACAAAGGGAAATTAAGCCCCTTCAGATCAATGGCCCGATCTGCTTGACCGCGGCTCTGAATAATGTCAAATCTAGGCTCTCTCATGAAAAAAGCTCACTTTAATCAACAACTTGGAATTCTCGGTGGCGGACAGCTCGCGCAGATGCTTTGCCAATCTGCCCAGCGATTTGGCTATCAAGTCAAAGTCTTGGGTAAAAGCATTGAAGAGCCTGCTGCTGCGGTCACACCCCACTTTATAGAAGCCGATGCAAATAATCCAGAGCACTTAAAAAAATTTCTGCAGGGGCTCGATTGCGCAACTTTTGAGAGTGAGTTTATGGATGCCGAACTTTTGGCGAAAGTATCCCGTGAGGTCAAAGTTCCGATATTTCCGAGGCCACAGCACATGGCCAAGATACAAGATCGTCGCACCCAAAAAGAGCTTCTCAATATTTATAAAATTCCCACTGCAACTTGGGTGACCGTCGACACCTTCCAAGATCTGGAACGTGCTGAAAAGGATCTCGGTTTTCCCTACGTCCTTAAGACTCGTCGCTTTGGCTACGATGGCTACGGCACAAAAGTGGTTAAGAACAAGAAACAGCAGAAAAAAATCCAAGAAGATCCTTGGAGTGACTCAGGGTACATTGCCGAGAAATTTATTCCTTTTAAACGAGAGGTCGCCATCATGATTGCCCGCAATCACAATGGTGAGCTCGCCCACTTCCCCTGGGTGGAGAGTTTTCAAAAAGACTCTCGCTGCCTATGGGTTAAAGGTCCCCTTAAAAAAACACCCGGCCTCTCAAAGTTGCGAAAAAAACTGAGCCGATTTATCGACGATATCGGCTATGTTGGAGTCATTGGTATTGAAGCCTTCGACACTGGCAAAGAACTCTGTATCAATGAACTCGCACCACGAGTGCACAATAGCGGTCATTACTCACAAGATGCACTCAATGAAAGTCAATTTGACCTACATATCCGTTCTATTTTTAATCTCGAACTCAAAGATCCAAGAATTCTGACGCCTGGATTTGCAATGTACAATTTGCTCGGCAGCAAAAATGGGAATACAATGAAAAGACAGGTACCAGCGGGAATGAATCTCCATTGGTATTCTAAAAAGGAGCTCCGCCAAGGACGAAAAATGGGGCATATCAACGCTGTTGCCAGTAGCCCTGGTAAAGCTTTGAAACTTCTTGAAGCGTTTCGAAAGGATTTTGAAATATGAGCACTCCTCTTATTGGAATTATCATGGGAAGCACTTCTGACTTAGAAGCCATGTCTGACGCCGTTCAATTCTGTGAAGACTTTAAAATTCCCTATGAGGTAAAAGTCGTGTCGGCCCATAGAACTCCACAAAAAATGGTTCGATATGCAAAAACCGCCAGCCAAAGGGGCTTAAAAGTTATAATTGCCGGTGCAGGTGGAGCAGCCCATTTACCGGGAATGGTCGCTTCTATGACTGAACTTCCTGTGATCGGCGTACCCATTAAAATTGGATCTATGAAAGGTCTCGACGCCCTTTTATCGATCGCACAAATGCCCAAGGGAGTTCCTGTGGCCACAGTCAGTGTTGACAACGCCTTTAATGCTGGCCTTCTCGCAGCAAGAATACTCGGAACCTCTTCGAAACGAATTCAAAGTAAGCTTCTGGAGTTTCAAAAAAAGCAGATTAAAAAAGTTGAAGTGATGAATCGAGATTTAAAGAAGTCGATGAAGAAGTTAAAGTCAGAAATCGAAGCTTAGGGTTTGTAAGCCGGCTCTCCACCAACTCCCCCATACATTGATTCCATGCGCGCAAGACACAGCCCTCGAACAGCTCCAATAATGTCTTTCTTATTTGCACATTGATTGAGGAACTCTGCCCCCAACTGCTTCCACTGAGGATTCGCTTTGAGAAAGAGCGCCAGTTCTGTGAGCTTTTCACCGGCACCTACAAGGTCGCGACGAATATGATAGGGGTTTTTAATTTTCAAATCTTCTTTTTGCGGAAAGCTACTCAGAATTTTTTGCGTCCAAATTACAAAATCCTCTTCATTGAGAACTTCTAAGCTTAAACCTGTACGACTCACCTCGGGAAGAATCTCATTTTCGAATTTCTGAACAGTCTCGGAATCTCTCAGGGAAAAAACAGCTTTCGTGAGCTTTGCCCGGTAATGGGCATAAGTCTCGGGATACTGGTAGTAAACCGAAGTGATAAAGCTACCTGCTGCAAAAAATCCTATGACGAGTGCTCGACTTAAGGCTGGCGTTATTTTCATAGATGTTCAAATTAGCGGCAGTTTGATCGCACATTCAAGAAAATTCCCCAAAGCACCGCCTTACCACCCCTGGCTGTGCAATACTTTCCTAGTTATTTCAGAAACTTAATGAAAATTAAACAAAGCGTCTCAGATTCTTACTCGTCTGTGAAATTCGAGTCTAATTTAGCGGAACCAGACCCTTTTACCATCAATCTTAGAGCCAAAATTCCGATAATTCCTTAGTAAGCGGTATTTTTATTTAAGGGAGGACAGGAATGTCAGCTGAAGAAGAATTTATAGTAGTCGCCGAGGACTCTGCACCAAACAGAACGATCCTTGTACATCTCCTAAAGAAGTTGAACTACAGCATCTTCGATTGTGAAGATGGCGTCCAAGCTTGGCAGGCCCTGGAAGAAAACAAAGACAAGAAAATTGTTGCTGTTATCTCTGACATTATGATGCCCAATATGGATGGCCTGGAGCTTCTCAAAAAAACTCGAGAAGATGAGCAATACAAAGACATTCCATTTTTATTGGTTACTGCAGTTAGTGAGAAAGAGTACATCTTTCAAGCGAAGAACCTCAATGTGAATGGGTATATTCTCAAACCAGTTACCTTCCAAAGAGTTTCTAAGAAATTGCAGGAACTATTTCCTGAGAGAAAATTTCCAAAACTCGTTGGTTAATTTTAACCTTCAGCAGAGAGACCGGAATAATTCGCCATGGGTGCAGCCGAAGATTTAAGAATTAAGCAAATTGTAGATCGAGTCGACGAACTACCGACTCTTCCCGCTGTTGTCTATGAAGTCACTGATATTATCAATGACCCCATGTCATCGACTGCTGATGTCGAAGCTGTTATGGCTAACGACCCTGCCTTGACAGCCAAGGTTTTAAAGTTGGCCAATTCAGCCTATTATGCCATTCCTGGGGGCGTTTCCAGTCTCGCTCGCGCCATTGGTTATATTGGTTACGATACCGTTCAACAACTCGTATTATCAGCATCGATTATTGATTCAGTAAAAATCGATTCAAAAGGTTCTTTTGACCCCACACAATTTTGGTGTCACTGCATGGGTGTAGCGATGGCCGGCGAAACCATTGCAAAAGAGATGGACCTCAATGCTTCTTCTGACATTTTTACATGTGGCCTCGTTCACGATATAGGAAAGCTAGCAATATTTTTACTTCTACCGGAACAGTTTGAACAAGTTAGAAAAACCGCTCTCGAAAAAGACATTACTTTCTTGCAAGCCGAAAAAGAACTTGGTCATATCACACACACTGAGATCGGTGAGATTTTGGCACAAAAGTGGAAACTTCCGGCCAAAATTAGAAATGCAATTAAATACCATCACGAAGCAAATCCTGAAAAGAGACAGGGGGTCTCTTCCGAAACCAACACTATAATCGATATCGTTCACGTCGCTAACCTATTCATTCATGCTCTTAAATTCGGCGATAGTGGTCATAGAAAGGCTTCAGGAGTTCCTAAAGCCGTGATCGAGCGCCTACAACTGAGCCCAAATCAAGTCAAAGATCTTCTGGGCAATATAAAACTGAGCCTCGGAAATGCAGAGGGATTTTTAAAAGTTATCGGAGTTGGCTAATGGCTAACGAGAATAAAAAAAACCTCCATCAATCCATTTCAGATCAAGCAATGATGGGAATCGTCGCTTTTGAGCTCGAAAATCACAATAGCTTTTACGCCAATGATCTCGCCCTTGAGACTCTCGAATACTCTGATCTCGATAAAAGTGCCAAGCCAGAGTTCAAAATTGATCAACTTTATCCAGACCCGGCTAAGGGCGGAAACTATAAACTCTTTAATGAGGATCTCCTTAAACACCAGGGATTTTACCAAGACGTCCTCGTTAAAAAATTTGATGGAACCAATTTCGTCGGAAACCTCGGTATCAAAAAAGTCGAAGCCTCTGAAGGTGAATTTATTCTCATCATGTTTCAAGATGTCACCTATCAGAAGAAGCTCCAACGTGAAATCAACCAAAAGCAGGTCGAAATTCGCAGAGCCCATGAAGAGCTACTCAAGCAAAACCAACAGCTCAAAGAACTCGACCTGGCAAAAGATCGATTTATCGCCCTGACTACTCATGAATTGCGTACACCCTTGTCTGCGATGATAGCTACCAGCGAAGTCTTAAAATACAAACTCTACGATGATGAAATGCAAATGGAAGAATTTATAAATACGATTTACCAGCAGGGTTTTCACCTTTTGGAACTGGTAAACGACATTCTCGATTTTGCCAAAGTTCAAGCTGGCAAAATGGACTTCTACATACAAGAACAAGAAGTGTATGACCTGGTTAAAATGACGGTCGACGAACAGAATGACTACGCTAAAAAGAGCTCTATCACCATTAAAATGGACGAGAAAAAGGGTGACCTCAAATGTTACTTCGATCGACCTCGGCTCAGACAAGTTCTCAACAATGTGGTGAGCAACTCGATTAAATACAATCGAAAAGGAGGCGATGTCCTCGTGCAATTCACAGAAGATGAGTCCATCGTTTGCATTGTCATAAAGGATTCAGGGGTCGGAATCCCTGCTGATAAAATTGACTCGGTGTTCAATGAGTTTGAGACCCTAGAAAAGGTCAGCCGCCATCACAAAGGAACTGGCCTAGGCATGCCCATTTCTAAGCGCCTTATCGAGAATATGGGTGGCAAGATTTGGCTTGAGAGCGAAGTCGACGCTGGTACAACCTTTTATATCGAAATTCCCAAAACCAAAGTCCTCGAAGACCCCGAAGTTTACAGGGAAAGAGACGAGGACGACTTCGATTTAATCGCATCTTAGACAGCCGCGTTAGTCGCTAATTTCTTTAAACATTTCCCGAGCTTTGCTATTTTCCCATGACCTATGGAATGTTTAATATTGCGGAGCAGAATTCCCTTTTCAATTCTGGCTCTGTTTTTCACAGTTTTAATGGCGGCTCCTCAGAGCCAAGCCACAAAAGGGGCTAACCTTTCGGTTGCTCCCTACAACTTCTGTGAATTGACTGACCAAAAAGTCCATTGCTGGGGACAAACTGGCGAATTTAGAAATGCCAATTACAGAACCGAAGATCCTTCAACGACAAACATCATTCACTTGGGTAATAACCTCTGTCGCGTTTCAAATCAGAGTGTCATCTGTAATGACGTCCCGATTTTTTCTGGTTTTTCAAATATCAAAGCCTTTTCAAGCTTTGAAGATAAGTTTTGTATCGTTACTAATACCGGGCTTCAATGCCACGGGAGTTTTCGATTTGATTGGCAAGCATTTGCATTCACCTTAGACTCACCCGTCGATGTCGCCGTTGGTGACGCCCACCTTTGTGTTATCGATGGCCCCAATGTCAAATGTGTGGGCGAAAAGTTCACCTGGAGGGATCTCGGTCAAGATACTCCTCCAAAGAGACGTTTTAACAACCCCCGACAAATTACAGCGGGTCGATTGCATACCTGTCTGCTCAATAATAGTGAAGTGATTTGCTGGGGAGATAGTCGCTCAGGTAAATTAAGCCCTCCTGACTCAACAGAGTTTATCCAAAAAATCAGTTCAGGTCATAACCACACTTGCTTTATGACAGATAAGGATATTAGTTGCTGGGGTGAGAATTATGCCGACCGTTTGGCGGTACCCGACCTCAAAAGGCCTAAAGAATTAGTAACTGGATCGGATACATCCTGTGCCCGCGACGAAGAGGGCATAAAGTGCTGGGGAAGAAATTCCACTGAATTTGCAATTTCAATTGCTCCGACATCGAGTCCCGCCCAGTCCATACATTTGGGCGAAGGTTTTTCTTGCCTCTTCAACGTTTCCAGCGAAGGTTTGTGTTGGGGGGACACCCGATTTCAACTCACATCAATCCCTGATATTGACGAAATTCAAGCCGGCCGCCATTTTGTCTGTATTCGCCAGGGACACTTTATCGAGTGCCATAACAATAATAGCGAAGTCACGGGCATCGAAAGAAACGCGCCATTCAATTCAACTGGAAAACTTTTTGCTGGTGAAAACTTCGCCTGTGCACTCTTTGAAGGAAAAGCAGAGTGCTGGGGTGAAAACCAAAACAAACAACTCTATGTGCCCAGTGATCTAACAAACATCCAAAGTCTTGCCCTCGGTGGCGTTCACGGCTGCGCCCTAACCGAAGACAATACAGTAAGATGCTGGGGTGCCTACACCTGTGATAGTCGCAAAAGGCCGTGTTGGGGCTATAATCAAATGGGTGAACTCGATGTTCCGGAAAATCTTTCTATGGTCAAACAAGTCGTTGCTGGAACTTCCCATACATGCGCATTAGATGAAAATGGCGTTCAATGTTGGGGTGACAACTATTGGGGACAAGCTGACGTGCCCGAAGACTTGGGTGAAGTTCAAAGCATTTACGCCAAAGGTGAATTAACCTGTGCCATGAACGGACGCCAACTCAAATGCTGGGGTAACACCTACGGCTTTATTAGTGAAATTGAGCTTGAAGCCGACGAGCGGTTTGCCCTTGGCTACGGACAGTACTGTACATTTGGATCAGCAAAGGGTGTTCAATGCTGGGGCGACAATCGCCGCGCCCAATGCATCGCCCCCCAAATCATGTAAGCTTAGCGTTCGATGATCGCCGAGACACCCATTCCGCCGGCCGTACAAATAGAAATCAAGCCTTTGTTCTTACCCGTTTCGTGAAGTGACTTCGCTAGTGTTGCAACAATTCTCGCTCCCGTTGCGGCAAATGGATGGCCGAGGGCTACGCTTCCCCCATTGATATTCATTTTATCCCGATCAATAGTACCGAGGGCTCCATCCTTACCGAGTCTCTTACGGCAATAATCGTCCGACTCCCACGCTTTGAGAGTACATAGCACCTGGGCTGCAAAGGCTTCGTGAATTTCATAGACGTCGAAATCTTGAAGCTTCATATCCACTCGATCAAGCATGCGACTCACTGCCACAGTAGGAGCCATCAACAGACCTTCTCCATCGACATAATCAACAGCTGCTTGTTGGGTTGTTTTAAAGTAGGCCAAAACTTCCCAGCCTTTTTCTTTAGCATATTCCTCAGAACATAATAGAACAGCCGCAGCTCCATCGGTTAGTGCTGTCGAATTCGCCGCTGTTAAAGTTCCCTTTCCACTCTTCTTGTCGAAAGCGGGTTTCAAAGTTCCCATTTTTTCTAAAGTGGTGTCTGGCCTTAAAATAGCATCTTGACTCAAGCCCCGGTGGGCTGTGATCAAGTCATTGTAAAAACCTCTTTCATAGGCTTGAAAACCTTTTTGATGAGACTCATAAGCCAACTGATCTTGATCTTCCCGAGAAATTTCCCATTCCTGGGCCATCATCTCACAATGCTGCCCCATGGATTTGCCAGTTCTGGGCTCAGAAACTCCAGGAAAAACAGGAGTGATATCTTTAAAGCGCATACCTAGAAGCGGTTTTACTTTTTGCCCAGGCGTCTTACCTCCCCGAGCCGCTAACATTTTTTGTGTAAAAGATTTCGGAAACAAAACAGGTAAATCACTGTTGGTATCAACACCTCCGGCAATCCCCACGTCTATTTGTCCTAATGCAATTTTGTGGGCGATTTGTGTGACCGTCTCTAAACTCGTTCCACAGGCGCGAGTTACATCATAAGCCGGAGTCGTTCGAGAGAGACCACAACCTTGAACACTCTCACGCGTTAAGTTCCAATCTCCAGGAAACTTCATGACAGCTCCAGCTGCAACTTCGTCAATTTCTTGTCCTTCGAGGCCAAATTGCTCAACGAGTCCGCGAAAGGCCTGAGTTAAAAGACTTTGGTTAGAGTCCTGGGCATAGGCTGTAAATGACCGAACAAATGGGATCCTCTGACCACCGACAATTGCGACTCTTCTTGGTTCCATGAAATACTCCTTCAAATCAAAATCAGTTCTAAAAGTTTATCTCTGCCCGGGAGTCTTGTTAAGAATAAAACAGACCTAATAAATTTCTAAATAAGTCGCTAACAATAGGTCTTCTGAGCGGAAATGGACGCTCTATGTCACAATCTCGACCCGGGCTCTGATATCGACCTTAAGCTATAAAGATTTTGGGCTTTAAAACCCTTACTCGTAAAATAAGTGATCTATCCCTCCTGTTTAAAAAACTATGAATCCATAGCCACCTAAGGTATCACCTCCTTATGAGAGTATTTTGGTTTCGTCGAGATTTACGTCTCGAAGACAACAGAGGTCTAGCAGCTGCATTGAAACAATCGGCAGAAGACGGTATTCCCGTGCAATGCCTTTTTATCTTTGATCACAATATACTGGAAAAACTCGAGGATAAAGACGATGCCCGACTTCACTTTATTCACGAAACTCTAAAGGATCTCAATAACGAACTTCAATCCCATGGGTCTTCGCTTTTAACATTTTACTCAACCCCCCAGGATGTTTTTAAAGAGCTGATCACCGAGGGTAAGTTACAATCCGTATACACGAACCACGACTACGAACCCTACGCGATTGAGAGGGATCATGATGTCTCGCAGATCTTAAAGAAACACTCCATCGATTTTCACACATTCAAAGATCAGGTGATTTTTGAAAAGTCCGAAGTTGTAAAGAATGATGGTAAGCCCTACACCGTTTTTACGCCTTATAAAAACCGCTGGTTGAGTCATTTTGACGAAAAACAAATTCGCCCCTCTCAGACCAAGAAATATTTCCAACACTTGATTCAAAAGAAGAACCACAAAGTTATTGCGCTCAAGGAGATGGGGTTTAAAGAAAGCTCCATAGAAATCCCCAAAAGAGTCATCTCTAAGAAAACTCTCGAAGTTTACGACAAACAAAGGGATTTCCCGGCCATTGACGGAACTTCCAAACTGGGTATTCACCTCAGGTTTGGCACTTTAAGTCCTAGAAAAGCCATGGCCGTTGCCATAAAGACCAATAAGACTTGGCAGTCAGAACTCATCTGGCGCGAGTTCTTTATGCAAATTCTTTTTCACTTCCCACATGTGGTCAATGAAGCCTTCCGCCCACAATACGACGCTATTCCGTGGCGCAAGGATAAAAAAGATTTTAAAGCCTGGTGCGAAGGAAAAACCGGATACCCACTCGTCGATGCGGGAATGCGCGAACTTAACGAAACCGGTTACATGCACAATCGAGTTCGTATGTTGGTGGCAAGCTTTCTTACGAAACACTTACTTATTGATTGGCGCTGGGGTGAGGCCTACTTTGCGCGAAAACTACTCGACTTCGAGCTTTCAGCTAATAACGGAAACTGGCAATGGGCCGCCGGCACAGGCTGCGACGCAGCTCCTTACTTTCGAATCTTCAATCCCGAGACACAGATCAAAAAATTCGACAAAGATCTCCAATACATTAAAACTTGGGTGCCCGAATTCGATTCCTCCGAGTACCCAGAACCAATTGTGGACCATAAGTTCGCTAGGGAACGTGCTCTGGAGACCTACAAAAAGGCTCTAAATAAAGACTAATAGACAATAGAAAAATGACTTCGACTGGTATGTCCAGAATTTGATATACATAGAATTTTGTGGAGTCCCTTTTTAAGCTTCAGATAATTTTGTAAGGTACTTTCTTGGGAAAATTTCTTACCATTCAGGTAACATCGACTTTTTCGTGAGTCCCCCTTGATTTTTAAAGGAATTAAGACCCCTTCCTCTTCTGAAACGTCAGTCATTCTATAAACAAAGTTATTTTTAGGAAGTTCGATCTCTATTACTGAATCTACAATCACTCGCCGTCCGCACTGAGGGTGTACTTTCGGTCGACTGTGTATCAAGATGTTATTTTCTTTAAACCAAGACTGAATATTGGTCGGAATATCAAGAAAACTCACTTTCCGATACTCCCCTTCGTAGTTTTGACAACTCCGATTGACCTGAAGACCCGTTATAGGGTCAGCGAGATAATGTTTATGAAAAGGACAAGGCCTAACATCAACAATCCCCTTCGGTTTAAGAGCTCTTGCTCGGTGCTTACAATTTTCTGTCGGTAAGAATCCAGAGAATGAACAAATTTCGATCTCTTCAAAATATGAATTCTTAAGACCAAGGTTCTTGTAATTTTGCATATCCTTGATTCGATCAAAAACATCAAAAACAATTGGTCCCGCTCGATCCGCTCCCACTAGAGCAGGACTTGCCGTGTTATTAAGGTTGCCTAGCCATACCCCGACCGTGTACTTAGAAGTCATCCCTATCGCCCAAGCATCCCTTCGCCCTTGGCTCGTTCCAGTCTTCCAATAAATCGTTTGAATTGAGCTTGCCTTTTCGGGACCGGCAGAAAGAATTGGCCGCTTATTCAATTTTAGGGCCTGAAGTGTTAATAGT
>JAUHWN010000133.1 GCA_030424665.1 Bdellovibrionia bacterium
ATTGGCGTGAGAAAATGGAGGTCCCATGGGAAGCTTCTGTGGAAATCCTTCAATAAAGCGAGCCGCTTCAGAGACATCGTATTTGGCACAATGGTCTCCATCGGTTTGAAAAACAGCTAAAACTTTTGGCTTCCAGTCTTTGGCAGTATAGTTCGGAAGAGTCGCAACATAAAATAGGTCCTGCCGATTTTCGACAAAATAGAGGTCGTACTTACCAAATTGTGAGAAATCGTAATTAGAGCAAATGATCGCAAGGTCTGATGCCCATTGATTGAATGGAATCGAATAATCGACTTGATCTTTATTTGCCTTTGCACCTAAAGATAGCATTAGAATAAACGCAAAGAATCCAAATTTTTTCATAGCTCCACCCCTTTAATGACTCCATTCTCTTAGTGAATTCTCAAAAGAGGAGCAAGCTTCGTTTCGAATGATGTAAATAAGAGAATGAAATGACGTTTTATTTGCGGAGCTTTATTGGTCTATTGGGAAAAAATCAATGCATACGGTCGTCACTGCTCGTTCCCAGGGAGACGGTTTTTGTCTGGTTTTTAAAAAAAAGTAATGGTGTCCATGGCTGGCAGGGTGTTTCGAGTACCTGACTCTTGGCCCTGGCTTTGCACAATTTTTAAATTGCTTTAGGGAGGCAATTTTTAAAAAAGGGGAAAGTGTATGGGTATTATTTCTAGGTCACTAGAAAGTGTGAGAGCTAATTCTAGTATTCGCACGTGGTTTATCATATTGTTGCAGTGTCTTTTGTTCTTATTAATTGGCTTGTATCAGGCTCGAGCTGACTTTTGCGGTTCAGAAGCCAATCAATTCAGTCGTCATGTGGTGAGTGCCGAACAATCTGTGCAGTCGACCGGTAATCTGTTTAAGATATGTAATCAAGGTCTTATCGGATCTCATTTGGCGAATTTCGCCAATCAGATTAAGCGCAAGAGAGTTGAATTTATCAATTTGGTGGCGGCCCTCAGTGATGGGGATTACCAAAAAAGATGTCGAAGTCTCTCTCAAGTCAATCGGAAGAGACCAGGTATCCGCAAACTGATTGATGATACGATTTCTAATTTTGCGAAAAACCGCCATCGAGTTACTGGCGCTATCCAAAGAATGTCCGCAGTATCGTCGAGATCCTGTCAGGATTCCAATGGGACTGAGGCGCAGATTCGAACTCTTGAAACTTCGCATATGCCGAGGGTATCAAGTTCATTTGGGCGCCTTGAAAATTGTATAGCCGGTTTGAATTCACGTCCGCAATTTCAGTGTAATTAAGATTTATATTGGCAATGGGGTGCAAATTTAATAGCCTGCGCCCCATGGAAAATCCAATTGGTCAGTTTCAGCTCGAGAAGAAAGATGGGCAGGCGCGAGCCGCTCGATTTCAGACCGCCCACGGGGAGTTTAAAACGCCCGTGTTTATGGCCGTTGGCACTAAAGCTACCGTTAAGGCCATGAGCCCGCACGAGCTAAAAGATATTGGCTGTCAGGTCGTTCTCGGAAACACCTATCATCTCCATATTCGCCCCGGTGAAGAACTCATTAAAACAATGGGCGGGCTCCACGAGTTTATGAATTGGCATGGACCGATTTTGACAGACAGTGGGGGATTCCAGGTTTTTTCATTGAGTGCTCTTCGAAAAATCACAGAAGAAGGCGTCGAGTTTCGCAGTCATATCGACGGCAAAAAGCTCTTTATCAGTCCTGAAAAGAGTATGGAGATTCAGATGGATCTCGGCTCTGATATCATAATGGCCTTTGATGAGTGCCTGTCTTGGCCCAATCCCGAAGATAAAATCCGAGAGAGCATGGCCTTGACTCACCGTTGGCTTCAGCGCTGTAAGGACTCAATGACTCGTGAAGAGAGCCTACTCTTTGGAATCGTACAAGGGGGACTCAACCGGGACCTGCGTCTTGAGAGCTTGGAGCAAATTCTCTCGGTGGACCTTCCTGGCTATGCTATGGGAGGATTCAGCGTGGGTGAGCCGCCAGAGGTCATGCACCAGCTATTGCCCGAAGTCGTTCCGCAAATGCCAGAAGATAAGCCGCGTTACCTAATGGGCGTGGGGACTCCCCTCGATTTGGTGATCGCTGTGGATAGTGGCATCGACATGTTCGACTGTGTCCTTCCGACTCGAGTCGCGCGAAATGGAACCCTTTACACTTCCCAGGGAAAAGTCTCGATCAAGCGCAAGGAGTATCGAGAAGACCCATCGCCTCTCGATCCGGAATGCGATTGCTATACTTGTCAAAATTATACCAAGTCCTACCTCAGACACCTTTATATGGCCGGTGAGATCCTAGGGGCGCGACTCAATACCATTCACAATCTTCGTTTTTATTTTCGCCTTATGGAGCAAATGCGGGAGGCTATTCTCGCTGGTGAATGGAGCCCATTTAGGGATCAGTTTTTAGCTCGCTGGCTAAAGCCAAAGAACTAGAATCCTTGATTTTTTAAGACCTCGCAGGAAGCCTTTGTCTTGCCGCAACAAGGAACAATTGATTGATTCCCTGTCCTTTTAATGGGATGAACCAGTGTTTGTTCAATGGAGGTTTATATATGCTATGGAGTCAAATCGCCTGGGCCCAAGAAGCGGGTGCTCAAGGGGGAGCAGGAGGCTTTACAGCTCTCGTTCCTTTTATTTTCATGCTCGTCGTAATGTACTTTTTAATGATCCGACCTCAGACCAAAAGACAAAAGCAGCATCAAGAGTTTCTTTCGAACCTTAAGAGAGGGGACTCAGTATTGACAACTAGCGGTATTCTCGGAACTATTGAAGGAATCACCGACCAGT
Organism: Bdellovibrionia bacterium; assembly: GCA_030424665.1. Classification (GTDB taxonomy): domain Bacteria; phylum Bdellovibrionota; class Bdellovibrionia; order Bdellovibrionales; family JAGQZY01; genus JAUHWN01. Next base: position 2,796 of record JAUHWN010000133.1, read on the forward strand.
GGGTAACATTAGAAATTTCAGATGGCGTAAAAGTACGTTGTCTAAAAAACAGTGTAGCATCATCAGCAAAAGAAGAGGCATAAAAGATGTTTATTGAGAGTTTAAGGGCCCGAATTATCATCACGGTCCTAGTTCTTCTAGCGGGGATTGCGTGGACGCTCCCCAATTTCGTTAATTTCGGTAAAGATGACTTTTGGGTCAGTAAAGACAAGATCAACTATGGATTGGATATTCAAGGTGGTCTTCACATCGTCATGGGTGTGGGTGTTGACGATGTTATTCGTCAACAAACGAAGTTCTCTGCTGAGTCTTTTAAGACAGACTTTAAAAACCAGTACGAAAAAGAGATTCAGTCAGTTGAGACGGGAGACCTTCTCAGAGGCGAAATGACTATTAATGCGGGAAGCCCCGAGTTGGTAGAGCTGGTCGAAAAGTACATTTCTGAAGTCTTCTTTTCGAGAGACCAAGATAATTATCGACCCATTCTCCAAGTTATTGAGAGTACCGACACTACGGTCAAAGCGAGATACTTTGAACCCTACATTCGTGGTCTCAAAAAACAAATTGTTGAAAGAACGGTCGAAACTCTCAGAAACAGAATCGATGCCATTGGTTTGGGCGAGCCAAATATTGCTGCCCAAGGGAATAGCCGAGTTATTGTTCAGCTTCCAGGTCTTAAGAGTGAGCAAACAGCCTACGCCAAAGACATTATTAAAAGAACTGCGAAACTGGCTTTTATTATTGCCAGCCAAGAGCCACCTGCCAATCTTCAAGAGATGATCGATAAGGCCGAAGAAACAGGTGGATTTAAGTTTGGTGATGAAGGGCTTGAGTACAAAGATTACCTCAAGAAGCTCAACGAAGAATTGGCTAAGACGGGTAAGCTGCCAAAAGACACTTACGTTTATTTTCAAAAGGCCCCAGGAGCAAAGACCCTGGCGGCGGGGCGAATTCCATGGCTTCTAGAAGAAAAGAATAAAGTGGGCGGAGAAAACCTAGCTAGTGCCAGTGCTACTTTTGGTGAGGGCAACCAGCCGATCGTTAGCTTTCGATTTAACGCCAAGGGGACGGGGCCATTTGCCGACCTGACTCGAAACCATGTCAATCGTAGTATGGCGATCGTCCTCGATGGTGTCGTACAGTCTGCACCAAATATTGAAAGTGCTATTACCCAAGGAAGTGGACAAATCACGATGGGTGGCGCTGGTGGCCGCGATGAGAACTTTCAGGAAGCGAAAGTGATCGCTACGGTCTTGAGAGCTGGTGCTCTTCCCGCGGATCTGATTCAGCTCGAAGAAAGAACGGTTGGACCCTCACTCGGTCAAGACTCTATCGATCGTGGAAAAATGGCCGGTCTTCTCGGAGCGATTCTCGTTCTCGTGTTCATGCTTATTTATTACAAGGGTTTTGGCCTCGTTGCCAATTTAGCCTTGTCTTTTAACATTCTTCTCATTCTTGCGATTTTGACTTCTTTAGGGGCGACACTCACACTTCCCGGTGTAGCGGGTATTGTTTTAACGGTTGGTATGGCCGTTGATGCCAACGTCATTATCTTTGAACGAATTAAAGAAGAGCTGGCTAAGGGTTCAGCCTTAACGGCTGCGGTTCGCGAAGGTTATGCACGAGCGTTCTCGGCAATTTTTGATGCCAATATCACGACGGGTGCTACTTGTATCGTTCTTATGTATTTTGGAACGGGCCCTGTTCGCGGTTTTGCTGTCACTCTGATTATCGGTATTGTGACCTCTATGTTCACTGCGATTTTTGTGAGTCGAGCATTAGTTGATGTCCTTGTTCAACGTTTAAAAATGAAATTAGCGATTTAAGGAGCGAGCCGTGAGTAAAGCAAAAAACAATTCGAATCCAGAAAAGGATGCTGAGCGCGGTAAGATTGATTTTATTGGTCAATCGGGTTTAATGGCAGGAATTTCTGTCGTTGCCGTTCTCATCTCTTTAGGTCTTATTTTTACTAAAGGTTTTGTCTACGGGATTGATTTTTCAGGAGGGACTGAAGTTCAAGTTCAGTTTTCTGAAGAAGTCGATGTGGCCAAAGTAAGAGCCTTTACCGATAGCTTGGGCTATGACAATGCCATGGTTCAGTCGTTCGGTGAAGAAAATGAGTTTCTGATTCGTTTTGAGTCGGCCTCGGGTAAGACTGAAGAAGAAACCAATAAACTAAATAACGAGACGATTCAAAAAGTTACTGAGGGGCTCAAAGCGCAAATGCCCATGAATGCCGATGGTATTCGTCGAGTCGATTCAGTCGGTCCGCAAATCGGTGACGAGTTAAAAAGAAATGGTCTACTCGCCGTATTCTACTGTTTAATTATGATTTTAATCTACGTCGGATTGCGATTTGACTATAAGTACGCTCCTGGAGCTGTTCTTTGTTTATTTCACGATGCCATTATCGTTCTCGGAATCTTTTCTCTTATTGAGCACGAAGTGAACGTGACGATTCTCGCGGCGATCCTAACGATTATCGGTTACTCGCTGAACGATACGATTGTTAACTTTGACCGTATTCGAGAAAACGAAGAGGTATTCAAAGGTAAACCACTTGAAGTGATTATCAATCGTTCTATCAACGATGTGTTGTCTCGAACGATTCTTACTTCGGTTACAACAATGCTTGCGGTTTTATCTCTCTATTTCTTGGCAGGTGGAGTGATTACCGATTTTGCTCTGGCCTTGGGAATTGGTGTCTTTGTCGGAACCTATTCTTCAATTTATGTGGCCTCACCAATTGTTTTGTTGGTGCAAAAATACATCGATAAAAGTCAAGCGGCCTAAACAGCCTGGATTTGTCCAGACGAAATAGGCCTCACGGGAGGGGGGAGCTGTTGTCTAAACAGCCCACTTGGGAGGTGCGTGAGAGCGTACCTCCCGACTTTTTACAGCTAGATACGCCTGACTTTATTTTGCGTCTTCTGTATTGCCGCGGATTTCGTTCGCAAGATGCGATCAGTGGAGTCCTCTCGCAAAGTCTTAAGGATTTACGTTCTCCCCATCTCATGGAAGGGGTTCCCAAGGCGCTCGATCGCCTGATTCAGGCCTTCAATAATAAAGAAAAAATTCTTATCTATGGCGATTACGACATGGATGGAACATCAGGGACGGCACTTTGCTTAAAAGCCTTAAAGCAAATGGGTTTTGAAAACTTAGATTATTTTCAGCCGGATCGATTTAAAGATGGTTATGGTCTCCATGCCTCCTTAATGGAGCGCTTTAAGGAACAGTCTGTCGACTTGATCTTAACGGTTGATTTGGGAATTACCGCCGTTGAGGCCTGTGATCGGGCGACGGAGCTGGGTATGGATGTCATTATTACCGATCATCACCTTCCCCAAGAGGTACTCCCAAGAGCTTTAACTATTGTAAATCCCAATCAAGAAGAATGTACTTCTGATATGGGTCATCTTTGCGGAGCCGGTGTTATATTCTACGTTTGTTTGGCCCTAAAAGCAGAGATGCAAAAGCAGGGGCTCCTCGATGAGAAGATAAACACGAAATCCTGGCTTGATTGTTTTGTTATTGGAACTTTAACCGATATGGTTCCTTTGCTCCACGAAAATAGAATTTTGGTAAAACATGGACTACTCAGTCTTGCGCAAACAGAATCAGTCGGTCTTCAGACTTTAATGAAACGCCTCGGGCTTTGGAAAACAAAACTTTCCGGTTCCGATGTGGCGATTCGAATGGCTCCAAAATTAAATGCCCTCTCAAGAATGGGTAGTGATATTCGCGCCATTGAACTTTTCTTATGTGAAAAACAGTCACAAGCAGATCTACTAGTCGATCAAGTTCTCGAAATTAACGAGCAGAGAAGACGTTTGCAAAAAGCGGCAGAGACCCAAGCGCTTGAGCAGATTGATCAATATAAGAATGAATCTTTTGTTCTCGCTCGTGGTGATGATATTCACCCTGGTGTTTTGGGGCTGGTTGCTACTCGTCTCGTGCAAAATACAGGCAAACCGAGTTTTGTGGTTTCCAAAAATGAAGATGCACTTCTTGGTTCCGGACGGGCTCCCGAGGATTGGGGTGGTAATTTAGTCGACGTTCTCAATCACTGCTCAGAGAGTTTGAGCAAATTTGGAGGACATGCCAAAGCTGCTGGATTTGAATTAGAACCAAGTGATTTAGAATCATTTGAAGAGTGCTTGAAGACCTATGATTTTAGCAGCGATAGTGAAGAGCAGGTGATTTGTCGATACTATGACTGTGAAGTAGAGCTTAAAGAGTTAAACCAAGAGTTTATGGCCTGGCTCGATTCGCTTCGACCCTTTGGGCAATCCTTTGAAACACCCCTCTTTCTATTTAAAAACCTGAAGTTGACCGAGGTAAAGTCTTTAAAAGGTGGACACTTTCGTTTGAAGCTCGAACAGGGGGGCCTGAACATTAATGGCTTACTTTTTTCTCCGGAGCCGCGATTAGATTTCATTGGTGATATTGAACTTCCAGTTGAAGTTGAAGTATTAGCTGAGCCCCAGTGGAACTTTTTTGCGGGACGCAGAAGCCTCCAACTTTTAATTTCGGATTTAAGAACCCGGTGGGATCAGTAAATTAGACTGTGCCCTAATTTTACATCTTGAATTGTTTAGATTTCTTTAATAATTATAGGTGTTTACAGTTTTCTTGCGACTTAAGTTGAAGGGTGCTAGCCTTCTTGATTGCGGGAGGGGAAATGGCGCATTCGGAATCGGATTCCAGTTCCAAAGATAAAAGTAGAAAATCTAACAAAATTGATGAAAATTTGTTGAGTTTTAAGACAGCGAAGCTGGATCCTTTTCTCGATAAGATTAAGTCTTCTGAAAATTTGGATATCATGCACGTCATTGGTAAGCAGATTCTTGAAAGAGCCGATCAAATGCGAGAGAGCCTAAAAAATTCTGCTCACCTTAAAAGCCAATCCCGAGATATTGTAAAAAAAGCCACAGAAATGACCTCACAAATTAAAGATCAGACTCTATCTAAGGTTTTTAAGAAAAAATCTGGGGCAAAAAAGTCCTCTACGGACGATTCAGATATTCTTCATTAATCAACTCCTCAGCTGACAATGATATCGACTCTTGCTATTTCAATGGGTGGCGATCCCCAATGAGGAGTGTTTTTTGAAATCCGTTGTGCTTTTATCTTCTGGCTTAGATTCGACTTTGAATTTGCATTTAGCCCATAGAAATTCAGAGGTGATTAAAGTTTTGACCTTTGATTATGGGCAAAGGGCAAAAGACCCTGAGCTTAAACAGTCTGCCTATTTTTGCAGTAAATTGGGGTTAGATCACGAAGTCGTGGAGCTACCTTTCTTCAAAAACTTTACTAAGACCTCTCTAGTCAATGAAGGGGCTCGAATTCCCAAAGCTGAAGACCTTGATATTCACAGTCACGAGAAATCCCTTTGGTCGGCCTCGCAAGTTTGGGTGCCCAATCGCAATGGAATTTTTGTAAATATTGGCGCCGCCTATGCCGAGGGTTTAGGTGCTGAGCAGATTATTGTCGGATTTAATCGAGAAGAGGCGCAAACCTTTCCCGACAACAGCGGAGAGTACCTCCAGTCTCTAAGTCATTCATTTTTGTTTTCGACACAGAATAAAGTGAAGGTTCACTCTTATACCCTCGAAATGGATAAAAAAGAAATTTTGACCCAACTCGTGGGGCTCGGAGTCGAGTTGAATCAATTGTGGCCCTGTTATTACAATGAAGAAAAGCCCTGTGGTCAGTGTGAGTCTTGTTTAAGATTTAAGTCGGCTCTAGAGAGCAAGGGAATTCAATGGGATGAATTATGGCAGTCAGTTTAAGTACACTTTTTAGCGACGATAAAATGACCTACGATGGGCGCCAGTTAAAGCCCCTCTATAATTATCTAGAGCAGGGACTCGAAGGAGATTCTCTATTTGCGTGGATTGGCCCCTGCCAAGTAGAAACGGAACATTTGATTGATGGTGAGGATCGAAGAAACTCCGATCGCATTGCATCCGATCAAATGCTTCATCTCATTCTCGAACTTTTTCACTGGCCCCTTCATGGTGCTGTTTGTTTTCAAAGGCTCATTGGTGCTCGATGTATTCAAATTATCGGAGAATTAAAACCCGATTTAAAATTGCGTGAGATCGAGCAAAAAGGCGATGATATCTATATTGATGGGGGCAAGCTCAATGTTAGTATTGCCAGTTGTTCTGCGAATTCTTCCTTAATTCACTTTGCATTGAATATTAAAAAGACCGGAGCTCCGGTTGCGATTTCATGTCTCGAAGACCTTGGAATAGATGCAAAAGATTTTGCGCGTCGACTGATAGACCAATTGTCCAATGAGTTTACCTCGATTGAAAAGGCGACCAGAAAAGTCATTACCTTCTAATTTTTGCGGCTAATCGGGCTCATTCAATTTTTGATCGTTTAGAAAGTGGAAGCCAAAATAGAGGCTGAGAACTACTGTAAAAAGAAAAATTAAGACCAAGCGTCCTCGATAGATTTTGAGAGGCTTATAGTTGGTCGCACTCTCATTCAAGGTGGCGATAAAGTAATTTTCCGTTTCGTCGGGACTGACGCCAATGAGCGCGAAGTAGCTGCGAAAAACACTACTTCCCAAGCGCAGATGATCCATTTTGCTTGTATCTGGTGGCAGAGAAATTTTACTCAACCAAGTCTTAAAATTGTGATGGGCCGAAAGCTTGAGAGAGTGCTGGAGAATTTCTTTCTCCCTTCCGATGCTAAAAACGGCAAACTGGCTCTGGGTGAGTTCAAAGAGTGGAATAAAGTCGATGAGTTGAATGGGGCTCATGGTAATGAGGAATTGCCGGCCGTTGACCCCGTAGACTTCGGCCTTCACAAAAGCAAAGAGCTGCCCAGCAATTCGCAAATAGAAGTAGGGCTTTTCGGCATCGAAAGCCTTTTTAATAAACGAAACTTCAGGGGCTTGGTCGGTCCTAAACAAATCTTTAATAGCGCCTTCACTGGTCCAAAGCATCAAGCGCTGAACCCCTCGGTCTTTAAAAACTCGGCTAAGATCGTTCTTTTTTTCTAGAGCTTGAGGGCCTGAATCATAGTACAGGGGTGAGAACTCCTGGAGATAGATAAAGTTCTCCCGCAACCTCTTTTCGATCTTTTCTTTGGCGAAAAAATCCAGGTTCGAGAGGGTTTGGGTCTCTAGGTAATCCTCCATTTCAGAGGAAAAACTAAAGCCAAAGAGACTGGTGAGGGCAAAAAATAGACATTGAATAAAGACAAAAAAGATTAGGAATCGACGGTAGGGGACTCTATTAGCGCTCATACCTTGATTGTCGCGCGTCAGAGCCTTAAGTCAAGCGCCTAGAATGAGGGAAAGGCTTGATTTCATTGCGTTCTATGACTAACTTTTGAAGGTTTTTAAATTCGAAGGGAAAGCAAATGACACCTAGAGTAAGAGAGATATTAAGTTGGTATGGATCGGAAAATCCAGGAGTTCTAAACAATATGGCGAGAATTCTCAATCACGGTAAATTGGGAGGTACGGGTAAAGTCGTTATACTTCCAGTCGATCAGGGATTCGAACATGGACCGGCTCGAAGTTTTGCGAAAAACCCCGATGGTTATGATCCGTTTTACCACGCAACACTCGCGGTTGAGTCTGGCTGTAATGCCTACGCAGCACCACTTGGTTTTATCGAAGCTATTGCTCGTGATTTCGCCGGTGAAATTCCATTGATTTTAAAAGTAAATAACTCAGACACTCTCTACTCTTCGGAATCTCCCATTTCTTCAGTAACTTCTTCGGTCAAAGATGCCCTTCGCCTTGGTTGTGCGGGAATTGGATTCACTATCTATCCAGGTTCTTCTCGCCGAAAAGAAATGTACGAAGAAATTCGGGCAGCAGCACAAGAAGCCAAAGATGCAGGACTACTCGTTGTTATCTGGTCCTATGCTCGTGGTGAGCAACTTTCTAAAGAAGGTGAAACCGCCATTGATGTTATTGCTTACTCTGCGCAAATCGCTGCACAAATGGGAGCTCACTTTATTAAAGTGAAACCGCCGAGTGCCCATATTGAACAAAAGGAAGCTGAGAAGGTTTATAAGTCAGAAGGAATTAAAATCGAAAAACTTGGCGATCGGGCCAGACACGTTATCCAATCGGCTTTTAATGGCCGTCGCGTTGTAATCTTTAGCGGTGGTGCTGCTAAAGGAAAAGATGATGTGATGGAAGAAGTAAAAGAACTCGCACGTGGTGGCGGTTTTGGTAGTATTATGGGGCGAAATGCCTTTCAAAGACCTAAAGAAGAGGCCATAGCTCTTCTTAATGAAGTCATGGATGTTTATAAAGGTTCACTGTAATGAGCGAAAAAGAAAATCCCTTAAGGGCCGAAAAAAGACGGAAACTCAATGAACTTCGCGAAGCGGGTATCGATGTTTTTCCTCATACCTATGAGCGTAGTACCGTTCTTGCGGAAATTCGCAAAGACTTTGATAACCTTGAAGTTGGCGAGGCCAAAGAAGAAACCAACTTTAAAGTGGCTGGTCGATTAATGACAAAGCGACCCATGGGAAAGGCTGCTTTCTTTAATATTCAAGACCAGTCCAGCAATATGCAGGTCTATTTGCGAAAAGATGAAATCAGTGAAGAGGCAAAAAAAGCCTTTCAACTCGTTGATCTTGGCGACATCGTCGGCATAGAGGGTTTTGTATTTAAGACGAAAAAAGGGGAGCTTTCTCTTCACTGTAAGAACTTCCAGATTTTGTGTAAGACTCTAGAGCCTTTACCAGAAAAATTCCACGGAGTTCAAGATGTGGAGATCAAGTATCGTCATCGCCATTTAGATCTAATTACTGATCCTGAGTCGCGAAAGGTTTTTGAAACGCGCTCGCAAATCATTCGCGAAATTCGTCGTTTTCTCGATGATCGAGGTTTCCTCGAAGTAGAAACTCCAGTCCTGCAACCGATTTATGGTGGTGCTGCTGCTTTTCCTTTTACGACCCATCACCGTGCTCTGGATATGAAACTCTATATGAAGATTTCTCCAGAACTTTACCTCAAGCGGCTTGTGGTCGGTGGTTTTGAGAAGGTTTATGAAGTGAGCCGAAACTTTAGAAATGAAGGTATTGATCGCTCACACAATCCTGAGTTCACTTTGCTCGAATGGTACGAGGCTTATACAGACTACAACTATCAGATGGATCAATTCGAGGAACTTGTCTGCCACTTGGCTAAAACCATAACGGGCTCTGAGAAGGTCAACTATCAAGGAAAAGAAATTGATTTCACAACGCCTTGGAAGCGCCTTTCAGTATACGATGGAGTCAAAGAACACGCTGGAATCGATCCGGAGTCGGCGAGTGATGATGAAATCTATAACAAGGCCAAGGAGCTTGGTAGCGATATGAAAAAGCCTAAAAGCCGTGGTGAAATGATCATGGAGCTTTTTGAATTAGCTGCCGAAGAACACCTCTGGCAACCGACATTTGTGATTGATCACACGGTTGAAGT
>JAUHWN010000134.1 GCA_030424665.1 Bdellovibrionia bacterium
ATATTGAAACCACTAAAAGAGCATTAGACTCTCTTTACGGTAAAAAACTGATTACAAACGATAACGGAAAACTCGTAAGAACCGAAGTCGATCTCGATGCTGATTTTAATAGGACATCTCATAGTATTCGCATTCATCACTCAGAAAACCTCTACCGAGCAGAAGATGCCCTATTCAATACAGCTTTTGACGAACGTCACTTTGCATCAATGACAATGGCCATTTCTAAACCGCAGTACAAAAAAATATGTCATCAAGCTTCTATTTTTTTCAAGAAAGTTCAACAAATTTGCGATCAACCCGATTACTGCACCGAAGTTTATACCGCAGCCATTCAAATATTCCCACAAACTAGGGAGAGTAAAAATGCCCATTAGAATTCAATCCATTTTTCTTGTAATAGCCTTGGTATTTTCCTCAAGTCTCGATGCTCGGACCGCAATAGCCCTTCAAGGTGGTGACTATGTTGGTAACGGTGGAGATGTCATCGTTTGTGAAAACTCGAAAGTTCCGTCCCCGTCAAGCATTGAACTCCTCGACTTGTTTGAGGCTCGAACCATTTATGGCAAAAAAATCAATATGCCAAAGCATCTCTCCTTAGATGAGACCTTAAAAATCCTTACGGATCGCCTCGGCTATTTCGATCCTTACCTAAGCCAGTTCTTTAAGGGAAACATCGATCAGTTTATGAGTGAAACCGTCTTCGTCAAAGGAGTCGTCCTCACAGACATCCCTGACAGCAAGCACATTGCGCTAGCTCAAAACTGTAGACTTGAACAAATTGCTATACAAAGAACCCCTCGGTTTCCTGGTGAAAAAAGGTATACGATCAGTAAAAATCTTTGGGACCAACTCGACTCTCTGAACCAAGCCGCCTTGATTTTGCACGAAGTTCTATACCGGCAAGTTCTAGAGTCGAATATTGAGTCTCCTGATAAAATAGATTCAGAAGCCGTACGCTATCTCGTTCACTTGTTAGTCAGCAACTCTATCAATGAATTAAGTTTTGAAGAGTTCTACAGTTTGATGGTCGATCATTTTGGGATTCACTTTAGCTTCTGGAATGGGTATGTCGTAAAAAATCTTAAATTCGATGGTGATCCCAATATTCCGAGTCGCTATGAAGTTTCTTTTTTCGAGCGCGAAAATCTCTATCTCCCCTGGGGTGAAAGAATTGTGATGACCAATGGGGCAAAGGTTCATTTCGAAGAATCAAAAACTCACTTCGTACTCGATATAAAAGACCTTAAAGACTCCACAATAAAAATATCAAATTGGAAAATATCTTCAGCGACTTATTTGAAGGTCGATTATAAGAAAAAGACCGACCAACTGATCTTTACAACAGATGGAACCCTTAAACTCTTTCACTTTCTAACCGGAACAATGAAGGAATTGCAATGTGATCAGTTTCAAATTCAAACCAGAAACTCAAAAACTATTTTGTGTAAAGATACCTATGTGGATTTTTTCAAAGAAGATTTTTATCGTTACCCTTTAGACTTCGATAAAGATGCATTCCGCTACGACATTAGCATTAACACAAATCATAGAGCCCTAAGGGCTGAGAGTTATGTCACATACAAAGACACACAACTTCGAGGCGTAGAAATCTTTTTTTCGAAATCGGGCACCCCCAAAGAAGTTATCTGCCGAAATGATTCTTTTTTTGTTAAAGACAAAATGGGTAAAAGGCACGAATGCCGCTCTGGGGGGCTCGGTGATGAGGGCTATAAGGACCTAATAGATCTGGCGAAAATTCCCCTTATTTAGCCCGTCATTAATTCACCCTTGTACCAGCGCTCTCACTTAGCAAACGCGGCCAACAGATGGCCTTATAGAATAATCAGTCTCGCAAATATGAATTTGCCCTCAAAATTTTTTACTGTTAATTTTTAATAAACATTCTGTTGGCCCTATGACTGATTTCATTTACACACAGCTCTCTATTGTATTTGCGTCCCTCGCTTGCGGGTATTTTTTGGTAATGAGTGTACTCACGACCTTATCAAATAAAAATTTGCGAGAAAACGAAGCAATATGGCACTTATTGATGTGCCTATTTAGTCTTTCCTATTCGATACTAGTTCTTGTCACTTTTATAGTCCCAAACACTGCCGACCTCACTCTCAGCCTAGCGAGTATTGTAGGGTATTTAGCCGTCGCCTTTTACATAAAAGCTATGACGACCTTTTTAAGGATAGACCTGAAATTTCTTAAAATCCCCCTTTCCTTTTTGATGTTGATCAGCGCTTTCTATTTCGTTGATTTAGTCTTATTTAGTATTTTCGACATTAGTATCGCCTATCGACTCGATGATACATCATTCATTCCCTCTAGATTCGAAAAAATCATCGGAATTACCCGCCCTAAAAGCATTGTGAACGACCTCATAACTCTGCCCACTGCAATTTTAATTATTCTCGGTCACCTTTACCTTCTTCGTAACATTATTAAAAGAAGTACTAAAGAAACGGCTTTGATTTTAGGGTGTATTTTTAGTCTCATTGCAATTTTTAACGACATTTTAATAACAGCTCAAGATGCTGTGCTATTGTTCCCTTTATACTACCTTGGGAATACTATAGAGAGTTTTCGATTTACTTATTTTTATATGAGAAAATCGGAACGAAAGCTGATTCGTGTGCAGCAAGAACTAAGATCTAAAGAAATGGAGTTAGAAGAAACCAAAGTTTCTCGCCACCTCCTTCAATTACTCTCGCACGATATAGCCAATGGAATTATGCTCATCGAACTCGGCCTCCGAAAATTGCAAAAAGAATCAGTTCAGATTAGCGAAAAGGTACTAAAGTCTCTTAATCGAGGGCTTGAAATTATTAAACAGACTGCTGAGAATACAAAAAAGTACGAGTCCCTACTCGTCAATAAGAACAATGCAGAACTACAAGAAGTGAGCATCGGATCGTTAGTCATGGATAGTGTCAATCTTTCTCGGGAGTCCCTCGAGAGTAAGAATATTAACCTCCAGTTAAATATTCATGACATGAATAAGATTGTCGAAACAAATTCGAAACTTATTGTTCACAGTGTTTTTGGCAATATTTTATCAAATGCAATTAAGTATAGCTATGAAGGTGGCACAATCAACATTAGTAGTGCTGAGGACTCAACATTCACTCTCTTTTCCTTTCAGAATACTGGCCCCAAAATACCTGAGGAAACTTTAAAAAGCCTCATAACTCAGCTTGAAAGCCCTTTAAAAATTAGCTCTAAAACCCAATCTCACCCCGGAAGCCTTGGTGAACTTGGCTCTGGACTTGGATTATTAATAGCCAATAGAATAGCGCACTTCTTAGACGGAAAAATCTCGGTGACTTCTTCAGAAGTTAACAAGAGTGAGGCTCTTACAGAGTTCAAGGTCTGTTTGCCTAAGTAGGTTGCGGACGAATTCACAGCCTCAATCTCAATTTAAATACACTACAAAAATCTCTTAATACATTTTCTTTAGTTTCATTATCAGAATCCGAGACAGAAATCAGATCATCATTGGACGTGAGTTGCTTGATTTCGTGTGAATTCAAAATTTAATTTTATTTGGGGACTCTATGTTTTTATCTAGACTAAATTTCATAATATTTTCAATACTTATTTTTTCTATTAATGCCCATTCCTATGACGAAGTGCCTGGGGATAATCAACCCTCTTCAAGCTCTTCTGATTCAGGATTAAGTTTCGGTGATGACATACCTTCAGTCGATACGGGTAGCTATGGAAATGGCACTTCTCTGACCTATGGTGATAGCGTTCCTTCTCCAGGCGGTACATTTGACAATACGAGTTCCGAAGGACTTTCTTATGGCGACGGAGGGTCTTTAGGCCCCAGTGGTGCCGACAACTCACACGGCTCGGGATTTCCAGGCCCCAGCGGAGAAGGTTCAGATAACACCCCCTCAAATGGCTCTGGAAATGGGAAGAATTCATCCTTAGAAGAACCGAGCAAAGAAGAGGTCGATTCTAATAAACAAACAACTATTGAAAAACTATATTCTACTGTTTCAGCGATCGCACAAAAAACCTTACTCGGAAAAGCAGTCAAAGCCGTTAGTCACGTGGGAAAGGAAATACAAAAAGTAGCCAAAGAGGTTCTAGAAAGCGTCACTCCGAGAACTAAAACCGATCTGGAGGCTCTTACTGCTATGGCTAAAGGAATGAGTGAATTTAGAGATAAAGTCCCAAAAGCCGACCATCTCGATGAAGACCTTTACGAAGAAATCGTAAGAAACTACGGCATGAGTAAAGCGCGCGAAGTCTACGAGTCCTATGGTCATAAACCCGCAGGCCAACAATATCCAACGGGTCCCATGGATGCCATGGCTAAAATGAAAGGATTCGAATTCGACAGTAGTTATTATGACCCGCGGGTCAACGAAAGCCTGTATTCTGGGGGAACCACTCGAGCCGAAGAAATATCCGAAAACATGGGCGATATGATCGACCAGATTGATGACATCGCTGGGCAATCGGCGACAACAGCGGCAACAACTAAAGAAATAACTTCTGATACAGTGACCATCGGCTACGCTGGATCGCACTCTCATATTGAATCCGTTGCAAAGACCATCGGCCCTGAGGCCACATTTGGATTTGAGAATAGTGTTACCATTACAGGGAGCCCAGAAGTAATCGATGAAATAGCGGGCATTCTAGGACAAGACATAGAGGACGGAGCCCTGGGAGCTAATATCAATGGTTCGATTGTTGATGAAGTTCTCTCTGGGGGCGTTGTTGTTGTTAGTGACGATTTAACCACCGATTCGGCAATTACTACCGTTGCCGAAGAATTACATCACGCAGCCCAGGCCGCCGTTTCAAACCAAACTCATCAAAAGATTCTAGACCACAAAAGAGGTTTGATCGAATTGTCCCAAGAGGAATTAGACAACCTTAATGAGGTGAATGCTGCTTCGGCATCATTCGGAGACCGGGACTACACAAGAGACCTCCCTCAGGAGGACTACGACAGGATTAATGAAATTGCACGAACTCCCACAAAAACAAACCCAAATGGTCTTCCCAGTCGTGATGAAAATTGGAACTACGTCATGTCTGGAACCGAAATTTATGCCAAGGCAAAGGTTGGCGTCGACTATCTTTCAGAAGAAATTCAAAAAAACACAGGCCTCGAACCAAACCAAGCCGACGAAATTGCAGAAATTATCACTGAAAGCCATGCCTTTAATGTTAATTCGCAAATAATGACCGAATACATTCAGGGTCAGTAAATCACACTAGGATTCAATATGAAAAACCAATTCCAACTCATGAAGGCAGTTATGAAATACCTTATTATATTACTTACTCCAGTTCTTTTGATTGCTTATACTAATTTTGATAGCGTCGATTCAGATTTAGTAACGATCAAATCAGAGTCCCAAGAAGTATATAACTTCTTGAAGTCGAATCCACTTAATGGAGATGGAATCAATTTACTCTACACCCATAAGGAAATGATAACTAATACGATCGCTAGAATCACTCGCGCCCCCGACTGTCAATCACTCTTGACGGAAGACCCCTTTGCAACCCCTGGAAATTTCGTTCTCTATCCCGACGGGAGTATCGAAAACGCGGTTATTTACTATTGTGGCTTTATCGATGGTACCATCAGCGATGTCATTGAACTGGGTCGCCTCGACGAAATCAAAGATGGGTGTGTCAACGGCCATTGCCTCAGCTATGGCGATTTCCATACCGAACTAATATGTGGGTCCGGAAAAGATCAACCGCAAATTTGTTCCTTTCAAAATATTTTAGATGCAGAAGTGGTTCGAGAATTTTCAAATGGTAAATGTGAGCTCGACAAGACTTACGGATTTGATGCCTCAGGACTGTGGGTCAACGGATATTGCAAAGCCCGTTTTAAAATAAAGGTAATGCCGACACCAGGACTAGTTGCAGCCAAAAATGGAGATCCACTTTGGCAAGCACGCATGAATAACTACTCAGAAATATTGAAGTGCAACAGTGTGAACGTAGGTTTCCAGTCGACTCTTGCCCAAAAAAGGGGATGTAAGGATGATTTTCCTCTTGCGGATAAAATTGATAATTTGACTAAATTATATAAAAGTAAAATCCGTCAACATTTTGGTCTTCGAGAAGTCATTCGAGAAAACCATTCAAACAAAAATGTTATTAAAAACAAAGAGACAAAACAGGAAGCTCTCGGCGAAAAATTCACGCAAAAATTAATTCATGTTAAACAACTTTTATCCTGCAATGATCTGATAAAAACACTATCTGACGAAAAGTCAAATAAGCCCAGTATGAGCTCACCATTTTTTCACGCCACCTTGAACGGACGAAAATCGCCAGAAAAAGACTTAACGAAGAACTTAAAGATCTTCACCGGAAGTTATTATTTCTATCAAATCGGCGTCATGGGTGCTCGAGTTCCTCAATCCCATGCAACCTACTGTGACTTCCAACGGTTAATTCCTTTAACTAATACCCTAGAAAAGGAAACATTTATTGAATCTGAAAAACCGACATTGAAGTACAACACCAATCAATTAATTACCGCCAAAGTCTCTTCCTACTCAGAGAGTTTAAAAATCCCTATTAACCAAACAATGAATAACGAAGATCAGACAGTTCGTACGATCGGATACTACGTCGCAAAAAAATGCCTAGCAAAAAAAGATGTCCAATATTTAGAGCACGGAAAATATAGCTTCTTTGAAGAAGATGATCTGGGAGACATCCTCTATAAAGCAGCAGGCAAGTATTTTTGTTTTAAATCTGGCGAAGAGTTTAAGTATAGTTTTGAACATCTCAATCACGGACTTGCCTATTCAAAAATTTCAGCCAAAAAGAATAAGTGGAGGGGAACTCCCATCGAAGTGATAGAATATGATGAAATTTACTTGGTAAAAGCAGGAGGAGAGCCACTTAAGAACTCGGTAGGTGGAGCTGTATACCCACAGAGGCAAATTACAAGTCACTGCATTTCTTTTGAAAACGCAAAAAAGAACATGGAAGAAAATGATCGTCCGGTCTTACTCAAGGATAGTCTTCGATACTTTCAAAGAGTTGTCGTTAAAAAAGGAGACAAGTATTATTGTCCGAGAGCAGCCGATCGCGAAGACGAATCGGCCTACACTGAAAAAAGTTTAGTTTATGCCTACCGAAAAGCCAAAGGAGCACAAAAAATTGCCGTAGAAGCTTTTACTTCGGCGGTTAATGCGGGAGATGTAATTGGGCGTATCGACGGAACTCAATTACTGCCTTCGGTCGGAAAATTAAAGATCTGGGGATGGGCCTGTCAGAAGAATCTGAGTGAATCAATTAAAATCAGTCTTTACGCAGGAGCGCAAAAAATTGGAAACAAACAATTATTTTCTAAGGTCACTGACAAAACTTCAGGTGAACCCATTCGAGCCCTTTGTGGCAATTCAGGATCTTCCCATCGATTTGAAGCCAAGTTAGATATCGGTGAACTCGTCGCCCATTCGAACAAACCGATTTATGCCTATGGAACCTCCTTCGATGGTAAGACTACAACATCTCTGAGTAGGTCTGGCGTTGAGAAGATTCCTCTTTTTCAATTTGGAGCAACTAAAGGTCATGTCGATTCACTAAAAAAAGTGGGACAAAATATAGAAGTCCGTGGTTGGGCTTGCCAAAAAGGGTTTGATGGGTCCGTTAAGATTCAACTTCTATCCAAACAGAACCTCTTAAACTCAACAGTTCTAAAGACCCAATATGCGAATATGCAATCGGAAGGTGCTGTATCTCAGGCTTGCGAGACGAATGGACAGAACCACCGTTTTCTCTTAAAGCTCCCCTACTCAAAGGTGCAAAACATGATAGGGGCAAGGCTGAGCCTTTTGGTCGTTGGCTATGGAGCAAAAGCGAAATCGGAAGCTACTAGTGCGGGGCCACTTCAGGTCCCCTAAAAGACTAGCCTCCCCTATTGGAATAGCTGGTATGCGAGTTACGAAGAAGCCCTGAAATTCCAAAAGAAAAATCAGGATTACCTTTTACCCTATGAAAAGCAGTTTTTTCTCTGCGGAATAGACTATATAGAAGCTCTGGGAATTGATCGAAGTGATCCCGATCTTAAACTCGTGGGAACAAATTGGGTTTCACCCAATAATTCTGAAGCCTTTGAGCGACTCAAAGCTAAAATAATTAAAGGCACAAAAAGGCAATAGCATTTTATTCTGCTTACCAAACGAAAACGTAGATTTTTATTCACCCGTTAATTCGGTCAAATTTTGCCTTAAAAAGATGAGTCTGTTGACATAGGCTCGCATTGATTCATGGGTCGATAGATTTCTCTCAAAATCACTGATTAAGTCGCTATCAATGGGAGTGAGATCAATGTCTGGCTCGATAGGACGTCTTCGAGAAAAGAAACCTCCTAGCCCCTCAAAAGCTCTTTGTAACCTCGATGGCGAGCGAGGTGGAAATGCAAAGACTCGAAGGGTTTTCTCTAATTTTCGAGCATCGTCGATCATTCGCTTTAAGCCGTACAAATCGTTCAATTGACCTCTGTTCTGATCAAAAAACTCCTGCAAAGCTTCTGCAACGCCGGACTCAAGTGCTCGCAACCCGTGATACCTCGAATACTCGGTCGCTAAAATAGACCGCACTTCTTTTATAAAGTAAGATTCGAAATCATTGCTTAAGATCCAGTCAAAATGAAAGAAGCCAATTTTATGAATGGCTCCATTGTCTTCGATCATTTGCAAGTAGTCCTCGTCCAGTTCGCTTTGATTTCCCGAACTAACACCTTCATTGTATTGCTCAATTCCGATTCGACCAAAATAATCTCGCATTTCTTTATTGGGAGCGAGACTGACAAAGCCTCCAATTTGATCAATTAAACTGGCGAGCTGCCCCTTCACTTTTGATGATAACTTTATAGCACGCGGTTCATCGGGTGTTCCTCGAAATCTTGATTTTATGTGCTCAACTGCGGCGAAGGCGAGCTCCACTCGTTGTTGAATAATGTGAATAACCAGGTTATCGACAAAGAATCCCTGCATACTATGGGCACTCACATCGTGAAAATAGGATTTTCCGTTTGACGAAATTGGTATTGCTAAATTGTCTCTAAACATCGTTACGTACTCATGTACAGTATTGTGGACTTCTGGAATGGAATAATAGCGAAGTAGAATTCGTCTGGGATCATTTTCTGGAAGTAAACTATTGTATTTTTCAATCGCTCCATTGATTTCTTCGACATCGGGCAGACTTATATGATGATCATCCAAAAGTTCGAAGCCAAAGAATTGAGCTTCCTTTTCGCCCAAGACATGGGGGAAAAAGCGAAGATCGATTACTAGATCCCCCTTCTTCTTGAGTTCCTTTTCAAAATCAAACCAACTTCCGGTTCTGCGTACGATCGTTCTTTGACCGCCATGAATCCCTGGGTTCCTGCCAACAACTTCAAAGGCCTCGTAAGTTAAAGTGTCACTATTTTCGGAGTGGTTTTGCAAGTCAGAGACTTGTAGGTCTGCAAGAAATCGATTTTCACAGACTGGAGCAGCCAGATCCCCATGAACAGGCAAACTGAGAGTAATAACTAAAAATAGGATTGCTGAAACTCTATACAGCACTAATAATTTCTCCCAATTCTATAAAAACCCATGAATTAACGGCCATTTTCAAAATCGACTCCTTCTATAGAACTCTGTTGAAAGTGCAAGAAATCGCCCTCACCAAAGGCCCATCCATTTGATTTGAAAAAGGAATTTTAAAAGAAAGACGAATTTTGGGTCACAAAGAACACTAGTTAGACATCAACCAGTCTTCACCCTCCAGCCTCATAAAAGCGCTCCATTTCACATTCCAGAAACTTCTGTAGTGCAAAACAAATTTCACTTTTCAGAAACGAGCAGATTGAAAATAGAGAGAGTGAGAGTCGAAGGGAGTGTGGATACGCCACATGACCGAGACCGAACGATCTCTAGTTTTCAATATGCGAAGTTTCTGGAATGTGAAATGGAGCGGGTGATGTCCGATGGGAGCCTCACTCCTCGGCATCCTGCCTGCGGGGTTCTCCCATCGGCAAACCCACGCTACTCGCTCCTGCTCGTACTTTACCCTCAAACCAGCATCACTCAGTCCAAATTCTCCTAAACAGCCAAAGACGCGGCGATGAGTCTTCGAACGAGGAGACGTACAAAGGTACTTCGATCGAGGGCGAAGACGATATCAACAAAGTATTTGGCTGTTTAGGAGAATTTGGAGCGGGTGATGGGGCTCGAACCCACGGCCTCAACCTTGGCAAGGTTGCGCTCTAGCCAACTGAGCTACACCCGCGAATGAAGTCAGCAATCTAATTAAAAACCGCCCCCCTGTCAACACCCATTATCAAAGAATTTGAGCAATATTTTTAAGCACTTAGCACCCTGGGCAAGGCGAGCTGCGTCTTTGGCTGAAGGCCAAGATGGCCTATGATTCTAAGCCATGACAAAAAAACTGAGCGATATCAACTGGAATCAAGTTTATTACTTTTACGAGGTGGCCAAGCGAATGTCCATGAAGGATGCCTCAAAGGCCATCGGTGTTTCAGCCCCCACTATTAGTGAACATATTAAAAATCTTGAAGAACACTTGGATGTACAGCTCTTTCGCAGAAAAACGCGCTCAATTGAACTCACCAATGAAGGCCGCAGTATTTTTAACCATGCCGAAGAGATGTTTTCCTCGGGCATTCGCTTTCTCGATGCGGTATCTCCTAAAAGCATTGGCGGCTACCCGGCTCGCATTGGAATTGTAGAAACCATATCGGTCTATACTCCCACAAAATTCATTCTTAAGTACCTGGGCAAGTTTCAAAAGTTTGGAACCGTAAACACCATTCGTGAAACCAATCACGAGCGAATGGAAAATAAAATTTTGAACAATGAATTGGATTGGGGCATTTCACTCTACCCGCCCAGACTTTCAGATCTCAATCACCACCTTGTCGGTCACTCTGAAGTGATGTTCTGTGCTTCTAACGACGCCTATAAGAAATTTAACCACAAAGCTGACCTTCTCAAGCACCTACCCCTGGTGAAGAGTTCTTGGGATCACAAGCTCAACGAAATGGTACAAAATCACCTGGAACTCCACGGTATTTTCGTGGAAGAGTATTTTGAGAGCGATCACCGGCACTTTTGTATAACATTGGTCCAAAAAGGTCTGTGTATTTCAAACTTTTCAAAAGATGAGATTCAGTTCTCGTCTTGGGGAAAAAATCTCAAAGCCTTCTCAATTGGCTCTCCCATTTATTTACCTTTCTATGCAATATGGCCTAAAGCCAATAAAAAGAGTATGAGCATCAAGAAACTCATAGAATGCCTTCCTAAGAAGCAAAATCCCAAAACGATACAGAGAAAATAGTTAGGAAATTCCTAATCATTCAATTCAAAACTGTCGAATTACTAAGTTCAAGGCTAAAGTTAAATCAACCATTTAGAGGAGTGTTGATGTCAGCTGCTAAGAAGTTAAATCTCGAAGAATTCGATAACCCTGGGCAAATTAAGAAATTCATCGACGAAGACATAAACCAAGTGGGCTGCATGCTCCACGCGTTTTATGAGTCTCGTGGAAACGAATTTGTTGAGCTCGATCGCTTTCTTTTAAAAAACTACGAAAGCATGAATAACTACTTTCAGTACCTCGAAAAAGACTATCGCTTTGATATGGATTCGGAGGACAAACTGGATTCTTTTGACCCTCGACAGTTCATCCACAAACAAAAAGCCCATATCGACGAGCTCAAGAAGATTGGCTGCCCCCAATCCCTTAAAATCATCGAATTCAAAAAATCATTCATACTTTAGGTAGAAGCTTCCTTTTGGTAGCGCAGGGGCGCTACCAAAATACATGTCTCTCTTACCCTTGATAAATTTTCGTAAATAAAAGAACACTCTACCTGATTGTTTTTTCGGGAGCTGGGGATATTGTGGCCTGGTTTTCGATTTCGTCAAGGAGCAAGCGAGCCATCGGACCCGACTCGGAGGATGAGGTGGCTGCGCTGGCGATGATCTCCGCTTCTGGGTCAATGTACATTCGCGGATGCCTAGAATCTTCTTTATCACACAGTACCGGTTCATCCAGAGAAAGATGCTTGCGGCAATAGAGAGGACGCCAATTATAAACTTTGCACTGACCAACTTCGTCTAGAAAAACGCATTCACGGTCTTTTCCTTCAAGTTGATGCCAGGTTCGGGAGGTGGCATCGACTTGCTTTAAAAGTCGATTGACATCTAT
>JAUHWN010000135.1 GCA_030424665.1 Bdellovibrionia bacterium
TTGAGACGTCGTCTTGAGCAGCTCGAAAGCCCCAACGTTCATTATGGAAAAAGACAAGAGCAAGGGCGAAAGCTACTTAGTAACCTCAAAATGATGCTCGATCTAGCGGAAGATTTTAAACTGCAGAATTTAGGTTCTGGCGAAAAACTTGAAACTTTAGTGGTTCAGGTTCTGTTAATGATCGTCTCTGAATTGAAAGATCATGAGATCACTGGTTTTCACGTCAACGTACTGAACTCGTCCATTGAAATGTCCTATGCGGATTTGAATAAAGTAGTAAAAGCGGGGCCCAATGCCCGTCAGCCAGTTGGTGAAGTAAAGTTTAATGGCCTGATTTATTCTCAAGAGCTTGTCGATGAGTATAATGGTATTCAACTACAAATTGCGAATGTACTGCAAAGAGGACTGAACCTCCAATCAAGTGCAGAAGATGCAGAATCCGAAGAAATGGTGGCAACCCTAGAGCTCAGTGCCAGCGAAGATGGTGTCTATACAGCGGATGGAACCGCTACTTTTAGAAAATCACACGCACTTGACTATTTCGCGGCAAATTATCTCGAGCCCAATGGGAAATATGCTTATAACCGTCCGCGTGCCGAGAGGATTGCCATGCGCGAGTACTTGATGAACCGACGAAGTGGTATGAGTTTTGGATCCCTAGGAAGAATTTTTGGAGCGGAGAGCGCCAGTCATGTTGCGGAGCTGGTTGAAGAAATAGACTCTGCTGAAGATATAGATTTTGCCTTAGAAACGAATCCTGCGATGGTTGATGATGTCTTGGTTTCTATTGTTGAGATGAATCGACTGGGACTTGGCGATCGCGTTGATGATGTCATTAAAGCTAGTCTTGAAGGAGTAGCGGTAATTGGCGAGAAAATTCCTATTGATCAGTATTTCTCAGGTTTAGCACGAGTGCTAACTGATCCCGTAAAAAGGAGTCAGTTGGCAAGCCTTCCTGTTCTTGGATCAGATGTCTTCATTGAAGCGGTGTCTTTAGACCCGGATGGAGATACGCGAGTTTTCGTACAAAGTTTAATGGCAGAGGTTATCGAGAAGGTTGGCTACTCAGGAGATGCGGATGATCTTGCCGAGCGCGTTGAAGGAGCCTTGGGCAGAGCCTTAGCTGAGGGTTTTCGCCTTCCAGGAAAGGTTCTCGGTCTTGGTGTTCAAGCCGCTGGATTAACTGCTGTTGGTGTTAAAGAGACCGGTCAATTCCTTGGCGATAATGTGCCGGTTGTTGCTGAAGGATTTTCAAATAGTTTTTCTGAAGGAGCGAGTCGATTCAGCTCTGGCGCTAGAAGCCTTTGGCGACAAGCCCGCGAACGGATGGGGCAAGGGCAAAGAACAGGCAATCTTCTTCTAGCACCTGCGCGCATTTGCCAGTCGAACTTCTTATAAAATCAAATCCCAAAGCCCATTCACCCAATGGGCTTTTCTCTTACAAAAACTCATTTTAGCTTTAGCCCTTTTTTATTGATCTCATGGAACCTATTTTTTCTCAAACAAGTCCTCATCTCTTAGATTCTTGAATTTCATTCTCTTACCCTCATCGACGGGAGTTACCGGGGGTTACTTTTTCGAGTTCCGCAGGCCCCATTATCTTTCGTCTTTTGAGAATAACTTACTTTTGAATTGATGCGGCCAAGTGCCGAGGACTGTTTGAGAAAAAGTGATCCCTGGGGACTCCCGTCGCTGAGGATTTTGTAAGAGAATGAAATTCAAGAACCTATGAGATTGCGGAACTCGAAAAAAATAGGTTCCATGAGATCAATAAAAAAGAGAAATCCAAAATTTAAGTTTTTGGAATAAAAAAAGCCCACCGGTGTAGGGTGGGCTTTGGTAGAAGTGTTTTGAGAAGGCTTTACTTGGCAAGTTCCATCTTGGCGATGGTTTGAAGCTGCATGTTTGATGTGCCTTCATAGATCTGGCCGATCTTAGCGTCGCGCCAGAATTTTTCTGCCGGATATTCTTTGGTGAAACCGTTTCCACCAAAAAGGTCGATCGTCATCGAAGTAATTTTTTCGGCGGCCCTAGAAGCATAAAGTTTTGCCATGGCGGCTTCTTCGATAAAATCGAGGCCGGCATCTTTTAATCGAGCGGCATTGTAGACCATAAGTCGTGAAGCTTCGAGGCTCAGGCGCATTTCAGCTAATTGAAACTGCACCCCTTGAAACTGGGCAATGGACTTTCCAAATTGCTCACGGCCTTTAATGTACTCGAGAGTGGCTTCGTAGGCGCCTTGAGCAATACCCAACATTTGCGCGCCAATACCGATGCGTCCCTCATTAAGGGTTTCGATGGCAATTTTATAACCTTTACCCACTTCACCAAGAACATTCTCTTTAGGAACTTCGCAGTTTTCAAATAGGATTTCACAAGTCGAGCTGGCTCGAATACCGAGTTTGTCTTCTTTTTTACCAACACTGAATCCTGGAAAATCTTTTTCAACGAGGAAAGCAGTGATTCCCTTGTAGCCAGCATCTGGATTGAGGTTAGCAAATACAATGAAGAGATCGGCGTACTCGGCGTTTGTAATCCAAAGTTTATGACCATTGAGAACATATTTGTCTCCTTTGTCCTCAGCTTTGAGGCGTAAGGCAAAGGCGTCAGATCCACTTGAGCTTTCCGAGAGAGCGTAAGCACCAACCCATTCTGTAGCCATCTTTGGCAAATACTTTTCTTTCTGTGCATCAGTGGCCCAGCGGAGAAGAGCATTAGTTACCAGAGTATTTTGCACATCACAGGCAACGCTGACAGAGCCGTCGATTCGAGCTAGCTCTTCAACTGCGATACATGCCGTTGTAAAACTAGCGGCAGTTCCACCAAAATTTTCAGGAGTTTCGATTCCCATAAGACCCATTTCAAAAAGCTTTTTAAGTAGGTCTCTGTCCATTTCACTTTTCTGATCCATTTCTAATCTTTTGGGCAGAATTTCGCTTTCAGCAAACTCTCTAATGGCATCGCGAAAGGCCACTTCATCTTCAGATAATTGCGTGATTGCTGGACGTATTTCAGACATTCTTCTCTCCTTTTTAAGGCTTCATATACTGGCTTCTTGGCGCGCAAAAATCAATTCAAAAACTGTAACTCGAGCCAAGTGAGAGGCTGAATATTTTCTCGTCAATGGGCAATAAGCGCCAAGAATCTCCAATGAGGTGAACACTTTGGCCCCTCCCTCCAGAATAATAGCCACCGAGGCTCCAAGTCATTTTATCGCTAGACAGCAAACCGAGATTGCTCGAAAAACCCCACATATGGGTTTTTGGGGGTTGTCGAACCGCCAACGAAACTTGAGGCTCCTTCATACTCGAAAAGTTACTAAAAAGTCCAAAGCGCCACTTAAGCCAGCGGCGCAACTTAACTTCAAACCCCGTTGCGATATTCCAGGTGCCATTATGGCGTATCAGTTCTCTTCCAAAGTTACTTTCCATATCGAAATATTGGAGGGGCTCCGAATAGGTCATATCGAGAGTAAATCGCGTCCCTTCCTTTTGATAGGCGAGTCCCAAGCGATAGAGACCAGGTATTTTAGTTTCAGACTTAATATCATTGAGCCGGGTTACATTTCGATCAAAGGGAGAAGATTCAGTTTTTGACTGGTAGAAATCTCCCTTGCCACTAATCTCAATGGAGGGAAATCGATAGCTTAGACCAAAGCTCCAGTTATTGTTCAATTGCAAAAGATAACCCAGGATGTAGACTAGAGAGTTGTTTGTAAGACTCTTTTCTTCAGTTCTTAGATCTACAGAGGTTCCACCTTTAAAGTTTTCATCGGTGAGTGAGAGTAGGTAACTTCGAGCTGTGTAATAGATAGACAAGCCAAGGGCCTGATCTCCATCTAGGTTGATCGCAAAATTTCCACCAAACCAAAGGCTTTCATCATTGAGTTTCAGATAGTGGGACTGATCTTCAGTCGAAAGAATTTCTCCAGAAAAAAAGTTGTAATCATTGACCAAAATAGAAAGGCCCAAAGAAAAACTACCATAGGAAACCACACTACTCGAAGCCGCGGGTATGGATTGAAAAAAACCTCGATTCAGCCGTAAACTTTCTTGCAAGAGACTTTGGCTCTCTCCAAATTCGGTTTCGTATTTATTATAAAGAGTCAGAGTTGCGGAAAATTCACGACCATTAATGAGAGCGATTCCGGCTGGATTGTAATAGGAGAGGGCCGTGGTGTCTTCGACCAAGGCCACAGAAGCGCCGCCCATGCCGGCCGCCTGATTTCCTAAGAGAATTGAATTGCTATTGGAATAGGCAGCTAATCCGGTGATTGCATAAAAAAAAGTCAGTGTAAAAAATAAATAGCCCATGGTTTAAAAAAGAATCATTTGAAATGAATGATTTTGCAAGAAGGCTGTTGCAGAGGCTTTACACCGAACAGCAAATTCGTTAAGACTGAAAGTTCTGGGGGGAATCGATGAAGACCTTCCGAGCGAGGCCATAAAATGTCTGAAGATAATGCAAAACAAGAAAAGCCGATTCGTCGAGTGATGGCTGGGATGCGCTCAACGGGGCGCCTTCACATTGGTCATTATTTTGGGGCTTTAAAAAACTGGGTGGATCTTCAAAATCAGTACCAGTGTTTTTTTGGCGCCATGGATTGGCATGCAATGACTACTTCTTATAAGAGTTCGAAAGAACTTCGAGAGCTCGCCTATGACAATGTGGCAGAATGGTTGGCCTGGGGTTTAGATCCCGAGAAATCGACAGTTTTTATTCAATCGCAAGTGCCTGAGCACATAGAACTCTTTATGTATTTTGCCATGATTACGCCCCTTGGGTGGCTCGAGAGGGTGCCTACCTGGAAAGACGCCGAAGAAGAGGCTAAGGCCAGCGACACCCACAATCTAGGGCGACTTTCGTATCCGGTTTTACAGGCGGCTGATATCGCGGTTTATCGTGGAGAGGGCGTGCCGGTCGGACAAGATCAAGTGGCTCATCTGGAGCTTTCTCGAGAAATTATTCGCCGAATGAACCATTTGTACAAGGTGAAGCTTCCCGAGCCAAAACCACTTCTTACGGAAATTCCTCTACTCAGTGGTACTGACGGGCGCAAGATGTCTAATTCCTACAACAATGTCTTTTATCTTCTCCAAGAAGAAAAAGAATTGAAAAAGTCGGTCAATAAAATGGTTACGGATCCACAAAGGGTTCGCAGGGAAGATACAGGAAATCCCGATGTCTGCCCGGTCTTTAAGTTTCACAAGCTTTTCTCCACAGAAGAGGATCGCAAGTGGGTTCGCGAAGGATGCACCACGGCAGGAATCGGATGTGGGGACTGTAAAGGCCGCCTTTATGACAACCTAAATCAATTTATGGGTTCTGCCCGTGAAAAGAAAAAAGAATTGTTGAAAGATAGGGAGAGGCTTGATTCAATTCTAGCCAAAGGGTGTCAAAAAGCTCGAGAGGAAGCGAGTCAAACCTTAAAAAGGGTCAAGGATAAGACCGGTTTTTAGTTAAAGAGGAGAGAGAAGACTTGAGCATCCATGTACACCTGCATCAATTTGAAGGGCCTTTGGCTCTCCTGCTCTATCTGATCAGAAAAGAAGAAATGGATATCATGGATATTAACGTCCATGAGATTACCAAGCAGTACCTCGAGTATATCAAGCGAATGAAAGAACTGGATCTCGAAGTCGCCGGTGACTTTGTCGCCATGGCTGCAACACTGATTCATATTAAATCGCGAATGCTTCTTCCCAATTACGATGAAGATGGTGAAGAAATCGAGCAAGAAGATCCGCGCAAAGAACTCGTGCAAAAACTTCTCGAGTACCAAATGTTTCAAGAGGCAGCGAAAAAACTTTACGACCGCCCGCTGATGCGCCGAGATTTTTGGGCCCGCGGTGAAAAAGAAATTCACCTTCCTGACGAGGACGAAGGTGAAATTATTGTTGAAGAGGGTGGTTTATTTGCCCTCATCGCAAGTTACAAGCGCGTGCTCAATAAGGTACAAAAGAATGTTCACGAAGTGGGTGAAAATACTCAATCAATCGCTTCGCGAATTATGGAAATTAAAAGCTCTTTAGTGGCGGGAGTTAAACTCGGGTTATCAAAATTGATTACTGCCAAAGAGGCCCCGCAACAGCGTTACCAGTTATTAATTACATTTCTCTCAGTTTTAGAGCTGGCAAAAATGGGTTTCTTGAGTGTTTTCCAGAGTGAGAACTTCGAAGATATTCATATTACAGCCAAAAAGACCATCGATGATGATGCTATTAGTAATGTTGAAGAGTACGATAACATTCAATCGGAAGATCTCGCCGCTGAAATTTTTGAGCAAGCAGAGATTGAATCAGAATTAGATTTCCCTGAAGGTGAAACCGAGGCTATGGATTTAGGAATGGCTTCGGATGAAGATATCGAAGAGGCCGAAGCTGAGATTGATCGTAACGATATTGAAGATCGAAATGACGATAGTGAATCAAGTGGGCCTGGTCGCGAACCAGAGATAATGGCTTAAGGAGAAAGCTGTGAGCGAAAATCAATTTCCAAAAGATCAATCTAATGATGGGCAAGAGGCGGAAGAAACTGTTGTAGCCATGGGTAATGATGAAATTGAAAATCCTGAGACTGATCCTGTCATTGCAGAAGAAGAATTGGAAGCAACTACTGACGATCTTGAAGTCTTAGAGGCCAGAGAACTTGAGCAGAAAGATCCTGAGTCAGTTCTTGAACAAATTGAATTTCAAGTGACAGATAAAGAAATAATCGAAGAAGAAAAAGAAGAAGAAATATTCGTCGACCAGGAGCAATTGGTCTCAATTATTGAGAGTCTGTTGTTTGCGACGGATAAACCACTTTCAGTAAACAGTATGGCCCAGGTTTTTGTGGGCACTAATATTAAGAAGAAGCAAATTCGCTCGGCAATTGAAGATCTGATGGGAGTTTACGCCGACGTGACTCGGGGAGTGACACTTGAAGAAGTATCAGGTGGCTATCAACTTCGCACGAAAATTGACAATGCTAACTTTTTAAAACGCCTTAATAAAGTAAGACCGTTTCGACTTTCGGGTCCTGCTCTCGAAGTCATGGCAATTATCGCCTATAAGCAGCCGATTATTAAATCCGAAGTGGATCAAATTCGGGGAGTGGAGTCTGGACACCTTGTTCGCGCCCTCATGGAAAAGGGTCTCGTTTGCTTTTGTGGAAAATCCGAACTTCCTGGGAAACCGATGCAGTATGGAACTAGTCGAAAGTTTCTCGATATTTTCGGTTTGAGAAACCTGAAGGAGCTGCCCAGTCTCGCAGAAATTGAAGAATTGCTTCCCGATGGAATCGGCGATGAGGAAGACGAAGAAGTCCTTTCAGATATTACAGATCATTTGGCTGAGGAAGCGGCTTCAACATACTCTGAAGGACAGGAAGAACTTGAGAAAATTGTCGACCAGATTAACTCAATTGATACATCGACTGAGTTTTTTGAAGAAGAAAAACGTCGTCAAAGAGATAAAAGAGATCGCGATCGAGCTGCTAACCTTAGGGAAGCCATCGATCTCGGGGAATTGGTCGAGGATAAGGATATGAAGTGGTTGCAGCGATACGAAGAAAAGCTTGCTGAGATCCAAGCAGAAAAAGAAGCCCAAGAAAATGCTGAAACTGAAATCCAAGACCCGGCTCTCAATGTGGATGGAGTTGAGGCTGTGCCAATGACTTCGGAGTCTCTTTCTGAAGTAGAGGCCGATGAGACCTCGGGCCTTGAGGTCGAACCGGAAGCTAACTTCACCGATGAAATCCAGGCCCTCTCAGAAGAGTCCTTTCAAGAAAAGCAGTTATTGCCCGACGATGAAAGTGAAGAGCTGTCTGTTGTCAGTATCGAAGAAGCTCTTTTTGCCGATTCGGATGAAGATGGTGAAGAGATTATTGAGCCAACAGGTGACGAGCTGAATTCAGAAACCAGCCTTGAAATGATGGCGGATGCCGATCCAGAAGTTTCAACGGAAGAGGAAGAAGAAACTAGTGACGAAGAGCTTGATCAATTCTTGGGTTTAGGGGACGATAAAGATAATCCATCAGACTGAGGTGGTTTATTAGAGTTGTACTCAAAGTTCTTTTTTATAGTTTTCTTGTTTTTCATTTAACAGCGGTGGTGCTGGTTCCTAATGAAAAGGCCATTCAAACTAGAGTGGCGCAAAACCTTATTTTACCCTATTTAAATCTATTTGGCTTTAATACCCATTGGCGTTTTTTTTCACCGGGTCCCATGCCAGCACTTTATATGGAATACCAACTCAATAAAG
Source organism: Bdellovibrionia bacterium (assembly GCA_030424665.1). Lineage (GTDB taxonomy): Bacteria > Bdellovibrionota > Bdellovibrionia > Bdellovibrionales > JAGQZY01 > JAUHWN01. The sequence continues at coordinate 8,244 of JAUHWN010000135.1, forward strand.
AAGTGCAAAACGAAGATTCGACTCAATCGGTGAACATGATTCAAGAGAGAATCTTTCCAAAAAGGAAGGGTGGGCTTTTTTATTCGTCCTCCTATATTCGCAGACTGTACACGCTTAGACACCACGGTTTTAATCGCGAACGAATCGAAAACTTTTTTGCACCCTATTTTTGCCGAATTCACCCGGATTCAGAAAATATACATTTTGAATTTTTCACCTATAAAATCCCGCGAATTGAGAGTTTTGAAGAAAAAATCGTTTACGAAGATTTAGAAAGAAAGACAATTCACGAACTTAACTTTCAATGTGATCTCGAAGCTTCCCGGGCGAGCGATGAGGGGAAGACCCAGTACCGATTTCTCGACGAGGGAGATTTCAAGATGGAGGATGAAGAGTGATCGCAGCGGTACTCGGGCAGTTTTCTGATTTCTTTCGCTATTTAGACCGTTTTTGGACGGGGCCAGTTTCGTTAAAAGCTCTTTCAATATTTAGAATTCTTATTGGCGGAAACCTTTTTATTTTGTACAGCATTCGCCATTTTGACCTCAAATTTCTTTTTGGTGACGACGCCGTTGTTCCCTATTCTATGTCACTAGATATTCTACCGCCATTCTACAAGCCGCCATTCGCTTTTTTTCCCGAGAACTTTGCTCAGGTGGAGCTTTTTCACACCTTTTTAATGATTAGTTTACTCATGCTGACTTTGGGATTGTTTGGACGTTTTTTTGCGATCGTCGCCCTATTTTTTCACGTGGCCTTTTTGCAGAGAAACTACGCCATCGTTTATGGGGCCGAAATCGTTTCTTGTTACTGGCTTTTTTTTCTCGCGCTGGCCGACAACAGTCGTTACTTCTCCGTGCGCAATCTCATTCCGCGGCTCAAGCGAAAGGGGGTCGGTGGAGACTGGCTCACCACAATGGCTTACCGCCTTATCCAGATTCAGATTTGTATTATCTACGCCTACACGGGTTGGGAAAAATTAAGGGGTAATGATTGGTGGACTGGAGAAGCACTTTGGTTGGTGCTTGGCAATGAGCAGCTAGTGGTAGCTAATTGGAGTTTTCTTAAGTCGTTCCCGGTTCTACTGGCGAGCATGACTCATTTTACGATTATTTTTGAAATCTATTTTCCAGTATTGGTATGGTTTAAAAAGTGGCGCTTTGTGTGTATAATTCTTGGTATCGGCCTGCACACGGGAATTATTTTTGTAATGGGGCTCTTCTTTTTTGGGGTCACAATGATGTCAGTTTATGTTTTATTCCTTGGTGATACCTTGTTTCAGAAATCCCAAAATGAAGGTTCTCTCTTTGCTTCGAGTTAGAAAGATGTACTCATATCTCTTTTGACAGGCCTTGGGAGCAGACCTTTTCAACTATGGCTTCAGCAACGCGAATTCCATCACAAGCCGCACTAGTAATTCCACCGGCATAACCAGCTCCTTCTCCGGTCGGATAAAGCCCCCGGTGACTGAGAGATTCTAGGGATTCCTTGTCGCGAGTAATCCTGATTGGACAAGAGGTTCGCGATTCCACTCCATGGAGTTGCGCTTTTGAGTGAATGAAACCATGCATTTTGCTGTGAAAACTTTCGAGGGCCTCACGCATTTGCAGAGTAAGACCTTCTGGTAAAAGTTGATCAAGCCTGACGGGGACAATTCCACTGAGACTCGAAGACGGAAGAGCTCCGCGCGATTTACCGGTCAAAAAATCGATCAAGGCTTGGGCCGGGACTTCTTTTTTGCCCCCTTTGTTTATAACCATCTGCAGAGCATTTTTTTCGAGTTGTTCTCTGAATTTAAGGCCACCGAGAAGATCACCTGCAAAATGCAGATCGTGATCGATACTGATAACAATAGCTGAGTTGGCAAAAGGTGAGTTTCGGTTGTAATTACTCATGCCATTGCAAACGACCCCATTGGCTTCTGTTCCAGCAGATAAAACATAACCACCTGGGCACATACAAAAGCTAAACACACCGAGGCCCGTTTCTCGATCGTTATAGGCCAATCGATAATTGGCAGCTCCAAGTTTGGGATGGTCATAGGAGTCACGGTATTGGATTTTGTTAATTACTTCTTGGGGGTGCTCAACCCTGAGGCCAAGGGCAAAGGATTTGCCTTCGACCTGGACATTTTTTTCGATCAACTCGTGGAAGAGATGGTTCTCTGAATGGCCTGTCGCCAATATGACATGGGGGCTGTGAAACTTGGTGCCGTCGGCACATTCGAGTCCTTCGATTTCATTGTTGGTTAAGAGGAGGGACGACACCTTCTTGTTGAAGTGAATGGTACAGCCATTTTCTAAAAGGTACTTCCTCATCCTTGGGATGAGTCGGCGAATCCGATCGGAACCCACATGGGGATTGGCCAGGTATTTGATTTCTTCGGGAGCACCAAAGCGAACGAAGCGGTCCATGACATAGGGAATATGGGGGCTCTTAATTCGGGTAATTAGTTTACCGTCAGAAAAAAGGCCTGCACCTCCTTCGCCAAAACAGACATTATCGTCGGGATCGAGGTCACCATTTCTCCAGAACTTAGCGATTTTAAGAATTCGTTTTTCAGCCGGAGATCCTCTTTCAAGTAGGATACAGGGGATTCCACGTTCGGTCAGACGAATCGCCGCAAATAATCCTGCAGGACCAGCTCCCACGATCAGTACAGGTTCTCCTTGGTACTTAATTCGTTCTGGAGTGAGGTCTTCTTCGACTGGAGTTTCCCCTGGGCCGTAAACTTCGAGGCTATATATAAAATGGGGCTTTCGGGATTTTCGCGCATCTATGGACTTTTTCAATATGCGGTAACTCGAAAAGTCGGGCACCATATAGGCGAGTTTTTCCTCTAAGTCTTCATTGAGTCGAACTTCGAGATCTTTAATCTGTTTACTCATTCCAGAAGAGCCCTTTAATACTATGGTCTAGTGCGACGATTTTCATAGATATTGTCATTCTACAATAAATGAGTACTAATATAAGTGGTTTCTATGAAAAACAAATTATTAAAAACAATACTGCCAGCTATTCCGAAAAATCTACTTTCCCGCAAGGTAGGTGCATTTACAGATAAAGAGTTACCAGGTCCCCTGGCATCATTATCGCTCAAGGCCTTTGTGGAGTTTACGGGTATCGATATGGAGGAGGCTGAAAAACCTCTCGCTGAATATAAAAGTATTGGTGATTTATTTATTCGTCGCCTGAAGTCAGGCGTTCGCCCTCTCGGGACAGCGCCAGTCCATCCTGCCGACGGTAAAATTATCAGTGGTGGCCCAATACAAGACGGAAAACTCGATCAATTTAAGGGAAAACAGTATTCATTAGTTGAATTTATACGTCAGACTCAACTCAGTGAAAAGTTCGAAGGTGGGTATTTTGCAACCACCTATTTGAGCCCGAAAGATTATCACCGGGTGCACTGTCCTGTAGATGGAACACTTTTTTGGGTAAAACACATTCCCGGTGAGCTTTGGCCTGTAAATAAAACCTACGTTGAGAGCTTTCCTCAATTATTTATTGAGAACGAGCGATTAGTCATTGGCATTCAGACGGCCAAGGGGCCTGTCATGGTTGTGATGGTTGGTGCTACAAATGTCGGCAAAATGAGTCTGATTCCCGATAATAGTTGGCTGACCAATCAACCAAGTTCCATGCGCAGAGCTCGCGAAAAGAGCTATGAGCCTGGTATCGAATTAAGGGCTGGGGATGAACTCGGGGTTTTTCACATGGGAAGTACAGTGGTTTGCCTTTTTTCTAAAGAGTACCGAGATTCTCTGGATAGTTTTCAAGTGCCGTTAGGGACTTGTCGAGTCAACTCTAGTTATTCGCCGATACAGGCCTAATAAATTCTACTTACAACTAATCACAGACTAAATGAGTCATGAATTACCTTTGACAGGTCTTTAAGT
>JAUHWN010000254.1 GCA_030424665.1 Bdellovibrionia bacterium
ATAAATTGCAATGGCTAAGAGTGAACCACGATCTCGTGGCAAAGGCTATTGGAGAGCTTGACTACGAAGAGGTCCTTCAAGTTTCTCCGAGCGAAGACACCGCTGTTTTTGACGACCCAACATCTTTGCAATTTTTTAAGGACATTGAGGTTGATTTTCAATTGAAGACCGAATTGAAGGTTTTTACGATTGAGTTCGAAAAAAGAAAGTATTTCATATCCGGGTGGAAAACTTTGTGGGGTTTCTTACGCGTCCATCAAGTAATATGTCTTCAGAAAGACGAGAACGAACTAGTCCTTCCCCAAGCGCATCTGTTCTATTGTGATTGCCAAGCCGCTCTTGGTATGGACGACCTCCTATTATCCCAATTTCTAGAAGAGATGAACAATACACTTTTTAGTGACCAGCAAGTTCTCTCAAAACAACGTAGCCTTTCAATTGAAAAATTGGCTCAATGCTCGTTTCTCGAAATGCAATCCCATTTTAATGGCCACCCCAAGGCTGTTCTCAATAAAGGCAGACTTGGCTTTTCCGCTACTCAAATCCAAGATTATGGCCCAGAAATGCAACATCCAACTCAGTTTCACTTCTTACTGGCTCATAAATCGATCCTCAAGAGTTCCTATAAGGAAGGTTCTTGCAATCTCGATCTTGTGGCCGAAATGATGTCTCCCGTCGAATTTGATGAGATCGAACAAATTCTAGTCGACAAAGGCCTCAACTCTGAGGAGTACGAGATTCTTCCCGTCCATGAATACCAATTTGATCGCTTCATCCGACTTTATTACCAAAACGAACTGGCTTCTGAACTCCTTCTTGATCTCGGTCAAATGGGTTATCGCTACCGACCACAAATTTCCTTAAGGAGTTTTTCAAACACAGATTTCAAAGAAGCTTGCGAAATCAAATTACCAATTTCTATTCTAAACACTTCTTGCGTAAGAGGACTCCCCGATAAAACTCTTGGCGAGAGCATTGAAATTGCCGCGAGTTTGCGAAGTATTATTTCTGAGGATGAGTTCTTAAATAAAAAGTCTGTCATTGTTCTTGAAGAACTTGGCGGTATCCATATTCGCCCTGAGACATTTAAAACTATTGAGAAAGCTCCCTACCGAATAAATGAGCTTCTTGGAGCCATTTGGCGAAAAGGCCCTGAAGCCTACCTCGTCGATCAACAGCAAGTCGTTTTGACGAGCAGCCTTCATCACCAGCAACAGGGAAAATCTTTGATTGGCCAATTTATTGAAAACTCGGGACTCACTACCGATGATTGGCTCAAGGCCTATTTTGAAGTCGTTATTCTGCCACTCTATCACTTTCAAGTGAAATATGGTCTTGGCTTGGTCTCCCATGGGCAAAATATTATGTTGCAAATGGAGAACTTCAAACCCATCGGTGTGTTTCTCAAAGACTTCCAAGGAGATCTGCGAATATCTGAAGATCCGAAGTATGACAAGTGGGGACTGACTCAGTTTAAATCCCTTGTAAAGCTACCGAACCACTATCTCATCCACGATCTTTTAACCGGGCATTTTGTTACAGTCCTTCGCTTTATCTCCTCATGTTTGGAAGACCATGAAGGCTTTAGTGAAACTCACTTTTACTCCCTACTTAGTAATGTGATTAAAGATTATTTAGATACCGAAGACATCACGCTAAGCGCCGGGCAAAATTTATTAGATCATAAAATCGCAAAGGTTCTCATAAATCGCGTGCGATTCAAACTTGGGTACCACGACTCTAATGAAAGACCTATTCCCATATTAGGCAAAGAGATTCCGAACCCACTTTTAACTGACACAACCAGAATAGGTACGACCTCTAAGAACCATGAAAGGAGCTTAGATTTATGAACAGCTACGATTTAATAGGCATTGGAATTGGTCCTTTTAATCTCAGTCTTGCCGCTCTATTAGATAAGACGAACTTAAAAACTCTTTTTTTCGAGAGAAAGAAAGAATTTAAATGGCATAGTGAACTCATGTTTGAAGATGCCAGTATGCAGACTCACTACCTCAAAGACCTCGTTACGTCAGTTGACCCAACTAGCCCCTATAGCTTTCTCAACTATCTAGTACGAAATGGTTTGTTTCATCATTTCATGAATACAGAACGAAATCATATCTCGCGAAAGGAATTTGAACTCTATTGCCAGTGGGTCAGTCAAAAACTCGAGGGCAAGCTTCAATTTTCTTCGGAAATCAAAGAAGTCCGCCTTAAGAATCAAGAATTTAAAGTCTTCGCTGGCGACCAAAGTTTCCGAACACAAAATATCAGCGTCGCGACGGGCCCAATCCCCCATGCCCCGGAATGCACCCAGGGTTTTCTCGGCTCTCAAGTCTTTCATGCTAAATCACCCTATCTGAACCAAGCTCAACTATCAGAAAAGAACGTCGTCATTATT
>JAUHWN010000136.1 GCA_030424665.1 Bdellovibrionia bacterium
CGACTTCAAAGCCACTACTGGCCTGGCAATAGCCTATCAAGCCCGAGTTGCGACCATTTGTGTATAGAACTCGATCAGGCGGATTTTCACTGTCTCCACATTGGGCCACATGACCTTCAAAAACCTTGAGGGGCTTACCTTGGCTTCCATCTTGCCGGCCCAGCTCGAACCAGTCCCGCGGAGGACAGTCATTATCGAATGGAGTACTTACACAATGAGTCAGGGACCAGAGATTTAATAGTAAAAAACCGATTTTTAAAGAGTGTTTCAACATTGTCCCCTTCAGAACTTCTCTTTAGGTACAAATTATTGGCGCTAGAATCAATACAGAAAATATACATTGGGGCGACATATTGCGCGGCGGCAGGGGCTCTGGGCGGGCTCCCTAAGTCCTTGAATGCCGGTTGAATTTATTCCCATTCCGTAGGAAGTTGATTGCATGAAAATAGCGCTCCTTCACGACTCTGTTCTTCCCCCTAAAAACTACGGTGGAATCGAACGCATTGTTATGACTCTGGCCAAGGAATATACGGCCCGAGGGCATGAGGTAATAATTCTCTCGAGACAAGGAACAACGGTCTCAAACTATGAATGTATTCAGTTACCATCACCCTATAAGGGGGAGGATGTCAGCCATCTACTACCGGCTGATGTGGATTTCATTCACAGCCATCAGCCCCTGCGTGAAAAGCCAGGAAAATTTCCATTTTTGGTGACCATTCATGGAAATGGGCATCCCGAAGAACATTATTGGCCCAATACTAACTTTTTAAGTCAAAGCCACGCACGTAACCATAATGCCAAGCACTTTATCTACAATGGAGTTGATCCGAGTCACTACCCATTTGTTGAAAATAAGGACGATTATTTCGTATTCTTGGCAAGGACTACCTGGCGAGTGAAAAACCTTAAGACAGCTTTAGTGTGGGCCAAAGACTTGGGTTTGAAGCTTGAGATCATGGGGGGAAGTGGAGTCTCTCGAGGAGATATTCACTACAATGGATTGGTTGACGAGGAAGAAAAGTTAAAACTTCTTTCGAGAGCTAAGGCTCTAATTTATCCGACCAACTGGGATGAGCCCTGCGCGGCGGCACCCCTTGAAGCTCTTGCTTGCGGGACCCCTGTGATTTCATCGGTTAACGGGTGTATGCCTGAGTTGGTGAGACAGGGAACTGGAATCCTCTGTGAAAATTACGATCAGCTTCTTCAAGCTGCTAAAAATGTGGAAACTATTCGACCCAAAGATTGTCGCGAATCCATCGAAAGCTTTTTCTCGCTGGGGAGAATGTCTGATGATTATCTCTCGATGTTTGAAAAAATTCTACAGAATGGGGAGCTTGATCATCAGCCTCGCTATAATTTCGATCCATCTTCGGTCAAGTACCTCTATAAACCGAGTCTTAAAAATAGACTCCAACTGAGTTTAACTGGGAAAATCTAGTGAAAGTTTTAGTGACCGGTGGCGCCGGGTTTATTGGAAGTCGACTCTGTGACGTTCTCCTCGAAAAGGGGAATGAAGTTATCGCCTATGATAACTTGAGTTTGGGTCAGAGAGAGTTTCTTTCTTCAGCCCTAAAGTCCGATCGTTTTCAATTTGTCGAAGCGGATCTACTCGATATCGATCAATTAAATAAATCCATGGCAGGAATAGAGTGTGTCTGGCATATGGCGGCCAACTCTGATATTTCCCAAGGGGCCAAGTATACGGATATCGATCTAAGAAACGGAACGCTCGCCACTTATAATGTTCTCGAATCCATGCGCCTCAATTCAGTGCCTAAAATTATTTTTGCGTCGACTTCTGCGCTTTACGGAGAAGCAAGTGTGAAGCCAACGTCAGAGACTTACGGGCCTCTTTTTCCGATTTCACTCTACGGAAGTAGTAAGTTGGCCTGCGAAGCTCTTTGCAGTGCCTTTTCTCATAATTTTGATATGCAAGTTTGGATGTTTCGCTTTGCCAATATCGTGGGCCCTCGAGCGACCCATGGAGTAATTTACGATTTCATCAGTAAACTCAAGAAAACTCCAGATGTTCTCGAGGTTCTCGGCGATGGCAGTCAGAAGAAATCCTATCTCTCTGTCGAGGACTGCATCGCGGGCATGTATTACGCCTATGAGAATTGTAAAGATCCCTTTCAGTGCTTTAATTTGGCAAGCCAAGGAGTCACTCAGGTTTCGGACATCGCCGAGATGGTGGTTGAAGCCATGGCCCCCTATTCAAAAAATAATGCGCGCATTCAATACGGCGAGGGCAATCGAGGCTGGAAAGGGGATGTTCCTTATACTTGGCTCGATGGTTCGCTTTTAGCCTCTAAGGGCTGGAATGCGGCTAAAGACTCCAACGAAGCGGTTCGCTGGGCCGTAGAGCAGATCGTAAAAGAGCGGATGGGGAGCTAGGGTGAGCCAAGTTGTGGTATTAGCCGGAGGCTTGGGCACCCGCTTAAAACCGATCACTGAGAAAATACCAAAACCTTTGGTTGAAGTGGGCGGTAAGCCCTTTCTTGAATGGCAGTTGATGGACCTAAAAAAGCAAGGGGTCAAAAAGGTTCTACTGTTAATTGCCTATCTCGGAGAACAAATACAAACTTACTTTGGCGATGGCAGTCGGTTCGGGCTCGAAATCGAATACTGCAAAGAAGAAACTCCTCTAGGTACCGGTGGAGCCATAAAAAATGCCTTACCTCAGCTCGAGGACTACTTTGTCGTTATCAATGGGGATAGTTTTTTGCCCCTTAATATCGAAAAATGGTCCAAGCATTTTGCGAGTACTTCGTTTTTAGCAGCCATGAGTTACTTTCAGAGACTTGATGAGGTTCCTGTTCCTGGAAACCTAAAAATGGATGGCGAAAAAGTCATTGCCTATAAAAAAGGTGGTGGACAGCAAGAAGGTTACCTACAAGTGGATTCGGGAGTTTACTTTTTTCGAAAGTCATTATTTGTTGACCATCCTGAGGATACCTTTGTGATTGAAGACCTTTGGCCCAGCCTCATTACCAATGGACAACTGGGAGCTTTTTCTGTGGACCAACGCTTCTACGATATTGGGACTCCCGAACGATTAGCTGAATTTGAAGGAGTCATTCGTGATTATTTCTAGAACACCTTTTCGCATTAGCTTTTTAGGCGGCGGTACTGATTTACCCTCTTTTTATCAAGAAGAGGAAGGGGCCGTTATTTCTACAAGTATCGATAAATATATGTATATAACACTCAACGATCGATTCGATGAAACCTACCGATTGAGTTATAGTAAAACCGAAATTTGTAATCGAGTCGAAGATGTACAACATCCCATATTTAAGAGAATTCTTGAGCTTTATTCAAAGCAGGCTTTAGAAAAAAGCCAAGGCTGCGGTCTCGAAATGATTTCCATGGCTGATATTCCTTCGGGTACGGGGCTTGGGAGTAGCTCAAGTTTTACAGTTGGACTTCTCCACGCTATGAAAGCGCACTTGGGCCTTTATCCGAAGGCAGAAGACCTGGCCAGTGAAGCTTCTCGAATAGAAATAGAAGACCTTGGCGAGCCGATCGGAAAGCAAGATCAGTACGCTGCAGCCTACGGTGGAATGCGCTTTATCCGCTTTTTGCCAACAGGAGAGGTGTCCGTCGATCCTGTGGTTTTTCGGGCTCGTCAAAAGCGGGAGCTGGAAGCCTCATTGCTTATGTTTTATACCGGTAAACGGCGATCGGCCTCGGAAGTACTTTCTGATCAAAAAAAGAAAACCTCTAGTGGGCAAAACCGAGAAGCCCTTCGAGCCATGCGTGATATGGCCTATGATTTACGTAAACTGCTCGAAGAAGACAAGCCCCTGAGTCAGTTTGGAGAGCTTTTGCACAGAGGCTGGGAATTGAAAAAGACTGTAGCCTCGGGTGTAAGCCTGCCTGAGATCGATGAGTGGTATTCACGGGCACGAGAGGCCGGAGCCTGGGGAGGAAAAGTTCTCGGTGCCGGCGGTGGTGGATTTTTAATGATGATGGCTCCGGCGGATAAAAAAGATGGGATTATCAGTGAACTGAGCGAACTTCGACCGGTTCCGGTGGGTTTAGATAGTTGGGGAAGTAAGGTTATATTTGTAGGTTAGGCCATGAAAATAAATCATGGATGGAAATACTTGTTTCTAAAGAAATGATCTTTGTATAGATAGGTTTGAGAGGACTTTATGCAGACTGCTAATGAATTTGCGAAAAACTACTTAGAGCACACTTTGCCACTTTTGCGGGTCTATGAAGAGCCGGAATTTGTGCAGGTGATGGATCTGATGATCAAAGCCTATCAACAGGGAAACCAGATATTCATTTGTGGAAATGGTGGCTCGGCGGGAACCAGCAATCACATGGTGAATGACCTGAGCAAAGGAACGGCTGTCGCTGATAAAAAACGACTGAAGGTCATTGGTCTTGCGGACAACATGAGTCTTCTTACAGCTTATGCCAATGATTGTGGATATGAGACTATTTTTGAGGAACAGTTAAAAAACCTTTGGAATCCCGGTGACCTTTTGTTGGCTATTTCGGCTTCAGGTAATTCTGAAAATGTTGTTCGAGCAGCTCGTTATGCTGAAGATAATGGGGGGCAAGCGGTTGGACTTCTTGGCTTTTCAGGAGGAAAGCTTAAAGAGATTTGTTCTGTTTCCATTCACTTCCAGTCTGAAAATTATGGATCGGTAGAAGATGCGCAACTGATGTTTTCGCATCTTTCAAGCCAGTATCTTCGCCACTTTATTGAAAACTCTTAAGTGAGGTAAAAATGTCAGAAGAAAAACTTTACGGTGAAAAAGCCATTGAAGAAAATCAATTAGAGCGTTTTGAAAATCGCACTCAAGTTCGTAAGTATAAAGTGAACTTTGAGATTCCTGAGTTTACTTGTATTTGTCCGCGAAGTGGTTTTCCTGATTTTGCTACAATCAAAATCGAATATTGGCCCGACAAATATTGTGTCGAGTTGAAATCCCTAAAGCTTTATATCAATGGTTTTCGAAACGAAAAAGTTTTTCACGAAGACGTTACCAATAATATTATGGATGATCTCGTCAAACTTCTCGATCCGTGGTCGATCACGGTTCACGGGGACTTCAATGTCCGCGGAAATATTAAAACAACTGTAACTGCTACTCATTCAAAAGAGTAAGTCATCTGTAACTACTTTATATAGGGTTCAATTTGGTCGGCGAGTGCGCGACCTATAAATTGCTCACCTTCGAAAGTAAGGTGGATCGGGTCCATCCACCACTCAAGAGGTTGATCTACTAGATTGTGCCGCAGGTCTATAATGTTAATTTTTTGCGGGAGTCCTTCTAAAGTTTCGATGGCCTTTTGTTGCTCTTCAATGACGTGACTTTCAAGATGAGGTCCCTCTCCTTGTGAGTAAATTCGCAGTGGTTGAATGACGGCAAGAAATTCGCTACCAAAAGCCTTGCTAACGATGTGCATTTTTTGAATGGCTCGCGCGTAGTTGGCGACAGGGTCAGAAAAGATAGGATTGTTATCGTCTTTGTAATAATAGTTTTCTCGGTAATTGAGAAAGTAATCAGCAAAGTAGTCTTTTAAAAAGAGTCGAGCAAATCGGCTCCCGAAGGCTGTTAGTTGCAACCAGGGATACTCCTCATGTTTTTTATTCCACAGTGGATTGGTTTCATAAATAAAGAATCGGTGAGGGTAGCCTATTCGCTTGAGGTCGTTAATAAAGTCGTTGCCTGAGCCATATGAAATAATCATATCAGGCTCATATTCAACAGCATCGACAATCACGCGCACCAACTCTTGTAGGGCCACGGTGGATGTTACTCCAAAATTATATACTTGAACCTGGGTGTGTCCCATTTCGTGCAGGTATTGTTCGGAGAGGGCTACGATATCTTTTATGTTTTCAGTGCGATCCTTATGAGGGCTCCAGCCAAAAACTGTTGATCCACCCAGAACTATGATTCGGAACTCATCCTTTGGTTTGGGGAGGGGAGGAAGATCCCCTTTGTATCCCAAATCGTTTATCCCATCGATCCCAGCATCAGATACTGCCATGACATAGGGACGAGGCATGTGATACCAATCTCGAATTTCGGTGACTTCTCTATAGGGGACAAAGGTGAAAATGATTCGAGTTAAGGTTTCTAGAAGTACAGCAAGAATAATGACGGAAGTGAAAATGAGTCCGATCCGTGAGAAGAATTTTTCGATTTTCTGGTGTTTCATAGGCGGGCCTCAATTAATTTAGCTATAGAATAGTCAAATTAAATCAAAGAGTTAAATGATATGTCTTATTTTTTAAGGAGTATGGACTTTAAGTTAGGTTCTTCGTCGATTTGTTCGAAATCTAAGTCGGGGTGGGGTAGTTCTCTAATCTGAAACCCATGATTTTTTGCAAACTGGGTCCAATCATTAATAAAGTTTTCTTTTTTCCAAGATTCAAGATTGCAAGAAAATAAAATCATTCCGCCTGGGGCGAGAACCTGGGCCATCTCTTCAGCCAAGACGACCCAATCTTTGTTTAACTTAAAAACCTTTTTACCGGACCTACCAAAAGAAGGAGGATCGCAGATGATTAAATCAAATTTATGGCTCTTTTTATGGGCCCAATTTAAAAATTCTTGGCTATCAAATTGATAAAATTTATGGTCTTCAATGTTAAGTTGGTTGTGCTCAAAATTTGACTTGGACCAGTTAATATAGGTTTTACTCGTATCCACACTCCAAGTCTCTTTGGCTCCTCCAAGAGCAGCCGCTAAACTAAATCCGCCGGTGTAACTAAATAGGTTAAGAACTTTTTTGTCTTTACTGTGATCTTTGACAAAATTTCGATTAGCCCGCTGATCAAGAAAAAGACCCGGTGAAAAACCTTGGTTTTTTCGCATTTCAAATATCATGGAATTTTCATGGATCAGCCACTGCTCGGGAACTTCGCGCTCAAACAGTACGGGATTGGTCGAATTTTTCTCTCTATTAGTCCTATGTTGAAGTAAAATTTTAGAAGAGTGAAATTCTGTGAGATATTCAACTATTTCTTGGAGTTCAATCTTGTTAGGTCGGTCATCCTGCCACCAGCCCATCCATAGAACTTCTCCTAGCTTGTCGATTCGCAGAGGATCTCCATCTTTATGGCTGAGTCGTATACTTTGATTTATACTAAAATATTTCGGATAAAGGTAATTTCGACGAAGGATGCAGTCGATGACCTGACAGAGGAATCGATTATCCAAGAGTTTTAGGTTTTTAAAAAACTCGGGGAGTGCCTTATTAATTTTTTCTGGAGTCAGCTTTTCTACTTTGTCTCCCTCCAGAACGAATGCTCCCTCAACATCTTTAAAAGTCATCTGTTTACAATGAAGGCAGAGTCGGTGAAAGGGTTCCCCTCCGTAGGTTGAATCACCGAGGATTGGTATTCCCAGGTCCTTGGCGTGGAGGCGGACCTGGTGGGTCTTTCCCGATTTTGGTTTGGCTGCGTAAAGGTGAAAGTTCTTAAATGATTTGAGGTGAGTCAACTCAGTCCATGCGTTGGCTTCTTGCCCAGAGGTGGATACCCATTCGCCCTTTTGCTTTTCAATAAAACTGCTATGATCTGTTTTTGCAAGAACTGGATTCTCACTTTGGCTTATAAAAAGATAAGTTTTTTCGACCTGATGATCGGCAAACTGTTTTCCGAGCGTGTTGAGTTCTTCTTTATTTTCGGCAAAAGCCATAAGTCCGCTCGTCTCTCGATCGAGGCGATGCAGTGGAGTTAAGTCTGGCTGGGCTTCTTTGATGAATTCAACGAAGCCTCGATTTTTTTTATCCGAGACCCGATGGCTATTGATGCCTGTCGGCTTAAGACAAAAAATCATCTAAGACTCGGGAGCGGATTTGTAAACTTTTTGACAGTGAGTACTACTACAGACTCCGAAAAGTTCTAAAATGTGATCCGTTAGAATAAAACCCAAGCTTTTAGCCACTTCTTCTTGCAGTTTTTCTATTTCATCGTTTTCAAATTCAACGACTTTGCCACAAACCGTGCAGGTAAGGTGATCGTGGTGTTCTTGGCTTGACCACTCGTAGCGCGCGGGCATTCCTCCCATTCGCACTTCGGTAACAAAGGCCTTGGCCGAGAGCGCTTTCAGGAAGCGGTAAACCGTGGCAAAACCAATTGATGTATTGGTTTCAGATACGGCTTCAAAAATATCCTGAGCGGTAAAGTGGCGATCTCCGGCTTTAACGATGCGAAGAATATCCATTCGCTGCTGGGTTACCTTCAAACCGAGCTCGCGGATGATTTTTTTGAGCTGTTGGTTTTCTTGTTCTGGAGTGAGCTTTTTGGGGCCCGATTGATGGTTGGGGAGAAGCGGTATGTCACTCATCGCAAATTCCTTTTTCGAAGGTCCCATCAAATGTGGGAGTTCTGGGTATGGAACTCCGGGGGGAAATTGAATTTCAAGGTCCGAGAGTTTCAGCTAGATTGCTCTAATTGAGAATGAAAGTCAATTATTTTGATAATGATTCTCAAGTTCAGGAAAGTCTGAACCATGAGGTCTACAAATTCTCTTGTCATTCAAGGGTTTTACTGCGAGCTTGAAGTGTCTATTGCTTTTGACTTGGGTGCCCCATGAAGAGACATGCTTCTGAAGTTCATAAAAATCTGCTCTTTCAAAAAGTCGGTGTTTTTATCGATGCTGAGAATATAGAAATGAGCGGTTTGAAACATCACGATGTTCGAACTGACTATAAAATGATTATCGAGAAGATTGGCGATCGCGAGATCACGCGAATTCTCTACTACAAACCCGAGTACAAAGAAATTTCCCCCGAGTTTACAAGCTTTTGGCACGGCCTCGGTGGAGAGATTAAACGCCCGACAAAGAATGCCGATTCATTCATCGTGATTGATGCCGTTACAATGGCAGACAAGTTAGATGTGGTCATATTGCTGGGCGGAGACAAGGATTTCCTTCCATTAATTTGGTTTTTAAAATCCCGTGGTTGTCGCGTCGAGATCTGGTCTTGGCCAGAATCAACCTCACCAGAAATTCAAGAGGCGGCGGACTTTTACTTTCCACTGACCACGGAATTCACCGTTTCAGCCAAAAGTAATCAAAAGAAAACGAAGTCAAATAAGCGGGGACGCAGCCAAAATAAGAGCAGTCAGAGCAAGAAAAAAACGACGAAGTCCTCAAGCTAGGTTATTGCCATAAATCTTTCTTGCCATCACTCTTGCTTTTGTCTACAAATATTCTTCGTCCACCGGTAGCTCAACTGGATAGAGTACCTGACTTCGGATCAGGGGGTTGGGAGTTCGAACCTTCCCCGGTGGGCCATTTTCCCTTCTAACATCCCTCTAAACCTTCATACGTATTTTTGTTTCATTTTGAAATTATTCAAAAAATAACCTATTTTTTTGGGGCCATTTTTTCGACTACCTTTCTTAATCTTTTGTGAATTCGTCTGAGTTTAATAAATAAAAAGGGTCTAAATCCGATAAATTAAATATGAAATCTAAGAAATTAACTGAAGATTTAATAAGGCTTTCTGAGCACCTTGAAATCATTGAATCAATCGGAAAGGTTGGAACTTGGTCTTTTGATGTCTCCTCTGGGGAAATTTCTTGGAGTGATCAAATGTATGAGATTTTTCCCGAATCCAAAAAGGATGGCGAACCTGATTTTGAGAAGCATCGTTCGACCATTCATAAAGAGGATCGCGAATCATGGGAATCCGTTGTACAAAAGTGTTTTCAGGACGGGGAGCCCTATCAAATGGATTTTCGCACCTGTCATCCCGATGGGAAAGTGATTTGGGTCAGAGCTTTGGGTAAAGGGGTTTTAGATCCATCGGGAAAAGTTGTTCGCCTTCAGGGGACGTGCCAGGACGTTAGCGAGTTAAAAAAGGTGGAGCAAGAAAGAGAAGAAGTTCGAGCAATGAACGAACGTCTTCAATCTGTTGGAAAAATTGGTGGATGGAAGTTTAATTTAAAAACTGGCGAGATCAATTGGACGACTCATACCTACGAAATTCATAAGGTGGACCCTTCGAAGACTTTTGATAAGGCGGGGGCCATTCAATTTTACTTAGAACACGAACGGCCGAAAATTCTCGATCTATTAGATAAGTGTGCCAAGGGAATTCCATTTGACGATACCTTCGAGTTTAAAGATGCGGAAGGGAACTTGAAATGGGTTCGTTCAATCGGTTTGCCTGTTTACTCAAAGAGTGGCGAGATCACCTACCTAGAAGGTACATTTCAAGATGTCACTGAGCAGGTGAAAAGAGAAGAGGAGCTAAAGGAATCTAAAACCTACTTCAGTCTCGCCATTCAAGGTGCAAATCTTGGAGTATGGGATTGGTATTTAGGGGATAACAGCGTTAAATTTGATGCTCGCTGGTGCCAGATGCTTGGGCTTGACGTCAATGAAGTCCCTATGGAACTGAGCACTTGGGAATCTCGAGTTCATCCCGATGACCTTGAATCTTGTTATGCTGACATTAAAGCCTATCTCGATGGAAAAACTGAATATTATGAGAACCTCCACCGAATGAAGCATGCCGATGGCCACTGGGTCTACATTCTGGACCGAGGCCAAATATCAGACTGGGATGCTGACGGTAACCCTATTCGTTTTACGGGAACCCACATGGATATTACCGAAGTGGAGTCACTCAAGCGTGAAAGAGATCACATTTTTTCTGAGTTTAAAATCGGTACTTTTAAATGGGATATCCTTAGAAACCATCTTGAGTGGGATGCTAATAATTTTAAAGTTTTTGGTGTTGATGAAAAAGATTTTGGTAATGCCTATGAAGCTTGGGCCAGTTGCCTGCACCCCGATTGGACTGAACGAGCCCAACATGATGTTCAGGAGGCTCTTCAGGGGAATGCGGGATTCGACACGGTCTTTAGAGTTAAAACTTCAGATGATAGTCCCAAGTATATTAGAGGGGTCGCGAAAATAGAGCGAAACGAAAAAGGTGAGCCTCTTTTTATGACCGGGTTAAACATGGATGTTACTGCTCAGTATATTGCTGAAAAAGAGCTAGAGCGTAAAAAAGAAGTGGATATTCACCAAGCCAAACTCGCTTCAATCGGTGAACTAGCGGCCGGAGTTGGACACGAAATCAATAATCCACTTTCGATTATTAACGGATATCTAAAAATGCTCGAACGCCGTATCGTCGATTCAGCGGCAAAAGACGAAAAGGTCAGTGAACTGACTAATAAAATTGGACAGGCATCGGAGCGAATAAAGAATATTGTCAAAGGACTTCGGAATTTTAGTCGAGCGATCGAGAACGAAACTTCGGAATTTAGTCTAAAAGAAGTCATTGAAGAGTCAGTCGACATGCTCAGGGAAATTTACCTCAGCGAAGGTGTCCATGTTTCTCTCGACCTTTCTGGTTCGAAAGACGATTTTTGTGTCTTGGCCGTTCGAGGGCAGCTTCAGCAAATTATTCTTAACCTCATCGCCAACGCGAAGGACGCTAGTGAAGGGGGGGAGAATAGAAAGATAGAGATTTCCCTGTTCACAGAAGGGGATCAACATGTACTTAAGGTTTCTGACAATGGCAAGGGGATTCCTTCTGCAGTAGCCAAGAAGATATTTGAACCCTTCTTTACAACAAAAGATGTCAATCGTGGAACGGGTATCGGTCTTTCAATGGCTCAACGATTAGCGGAGCATAACTCTGGAACAATCGACTTTCATTCGGTCGAAGGTGAAGGAGCTGAATTTTACTTACGACTCCCGCAGCATATCAAA
This sequence comes from Bdellovibrionia bacterium, assembly GCA_030424665.1. Lineage (GTDB taxonomy): Bacteria > Bdellovibrionota > Bdellovibrionia > Bdellovibrionales > JAGQZY01 > JAUHWN01. The sequence continues at coordinate 11,715 of JAUHWN010000136.1, forward strand.
AAGTCCGTTGCTGCAGATCTCTCACATGAAACTGGGGCTTTAGCTGGAACTGAAGAACGGAAGTATCGAGTTTTACTTCTCGATGATGAGGAAGATATTAGAGAAATCGTAGGGTTCCAACTGGAAAACATGGGGTATGAAGTTCACGGATTTGCCACCGGTGCGGAAGCTCTTGAGTCCATAGAATCTGGTGGTTTGCAGTACGACTTCGTTATCTCGGATGTGAAAATGCCAGTAATGAGCGGAAGCCAGTTTCTCGATGAGCTTCGAGACAAGCACCGAAACTCCTATAAGTATTTTGTTTTCATGACGGGCGGGACAAATATCGACTTTGAGGACCCGAGTAACGAGTTTAAAGATAA
>JAUHWN010000137.1 GCA_030424665.1 Bdellovibrionia bacterium
AAGCCTATCAGATGCACCAAGAGCTGACTAAAAGGGGTGTGAATAGCGACATGATTCTTTTTCCTGATGAGGGTCACGGAGTCCGTAAGCGAAAGAACCGAGTGCTCTACCTTGGACATATTGCGAAGTTCTTTGAGAAACATCTTCAGAGTAACAGCCCACCGGTAAAGTCGACTCAAGGGACAAAAACTAAGTCGATGAAATAGTCGAATTCGCAAAAGGCCTTCCAAGAAGGCCTTTTTTTATTGGGCTGGCGGCGTAAGGATTTCAGGATGATGCCCCTGACTCACATCGACGACTTCAGAAATTGGAACATTTTCTCCAGTATCCGTCTGAACCATAATATCTAAATTTTCTGGGAATTCGATTTGAATATCTGTCAGACAAACACCGAGCATTTCTTTACGTCTTAGATACCCATTAATCGCCGGCCCTTCGCGCTCAAGAACACGCTGTTCATAGGCCTTTGAAATACAGTTTTTCGGGAAGTAATCCATTAACATGGTATACCGATAGAAATACATTCCCGGGACTTGAGAAATCTCTTGTTGTATTCCGTTAATTATTCGCTCCGCTTCTTCAAGGTTCTGCGAGTCACTTTCTGCTCGATACACGACACGAACATTGCCGTCACCATTTCGAATGGGTATGAGCTTCGGTTGAACATAACTCAAAGGGTAATAGTTCATCGAACTGTCATTAGCACGATAGGCAATAGCGATTCGAACAGGAATATTTTCCTCAGCCGGGTAAAAAGAAAAACTCTGACTCAACTGAGAAATCTCTGTTCCCGTCGCCAGGCTGACTTCACTGTTGTTAGAATCAAAGACTTTACCGTCTTCGACTCGATAGGGAGAGTTCGCTTCAAGTACGAGCTTTAAAATGGCGCTCATTTCGATAATCGAGTTGCCACTTCGAACGGGCTCTGCTCCACGGTAAACAGCAATTCTACCTTGGGAACTATCATCTTCATTGGGAAATGGAGGATGCTGAAACGAACCCACTCGTAAAGAATTATCATTGGTGACACAGTTCATGTAGTGGGCCCCTTCAGAATTAACGAATAAAGGAAGATACTTTTGCTCAACTCTCAGAAAGATGAGTAATGAATCATCTTCACCACTTGGATTCTGTAACTGGTAACTGACAGCTTGTCCTTCTGGGCTCAAATGTTCAAGACGGCGCAAAGTCCCATCCTGAATAATCGGACTCTGAAAAAAGGGCCTCGAACTCACATAGTCTGCGGCTACTCCCTCTTGAGGAAGGATGTCTAGTAATAACACCAAGTTGTTGAGATCGTAAATCTCGGCATCATTTAACTGATTGAGATCAATCTGACCCGATGTAAACTCAAGGGCCGATCGCGGAAAGATATCAAACAGACTTCGAACTTCATTATTCTGCAGAAGAATACATTGAATCTGCCGATTATGATTTTCCTGAAGTCCTAAGAATACCGAATCCGGTAAGTCACTGGGAACCGAAGTGAGCAACTGATTAATATAGGACCGACCCTCTTCTTGATTTGTGGGTAAACCCTGTCCCGCACCTTGGGGAGTTAGATCCTCTTCAGGCTCCCTTGGTGGACGAATCCCAGTTTCATCCTCAACTTCGCCTTCGGGTAAATCAATAACGCCTTCTTCGAAAGTAGGCGCTACCGCTGGCCTTGCCGCAGCTACACTGGCCGCAACCAAGAGAGCTTGAACCTGAGGTTTTAAGGCTAAAAGGTCGGTATCCCATAGTTCCTCTGGAACTGTCCTAATAAAATCTATATCCTCTGGTGACCCATAACTGGTAAAAAATGTGAATTGAGAGGAGGCCCAAGGAGTTTCACTGAGCACTCCCTCTAGAACCCGATCGCCTTGCTGTTGATAAATATTTAATACTGTGGGTTCTCTCCGCGCGATGACGAGATGTTGATCTGAAACCGAAAAGCCAAAGAACAAATCTTGTTCAATCGCATCTGTATCAAACCATCGTCCGTTTCGCGAACCAACGATCCCAACTATACTTTGCCCCAAGCTCAACACAGCCACTGTTGTCGGTTCAATTTCTAAGTACATTCGCGTCTCATTAGGGAATACAGATCTCCACTGAGACTTTTTGACATAAAAAATCTGACCCTCAGAAAAATACTCGCGCTCGTCTTCTGTTTCTGCTTGATCGAGAGGAACATTAATTAAAACGGGACAGTAGTCACTTTCGGAACAAAAGTCATGGACCTCACCCTGGAAGCGATAGTACCGCAAAGAATGGACAGGGATGTTAAAAAACAATCGCAAAGGACTACTTGATTGAATCGGGTTCTGGGTTGACCCTAAACGATTGGCTTGATCTCTAGATTGATTAAGAAAAGCGCTAAAGCGTTGAAACTGCTGACTTGCTTGCAGGGCGCGAGCCGCGGCTGCTTCTTCTCTGGCAGTGCGGGCAGCATCCTCTACAGCTTCGGTGGCTCGCTCTGCTTCTTCTTCGCGGCGTGCTTCGGCCTCTTCATTCTCTCTGCGAATTCGATCGGCTTCTTCGAGACTCTCTTCTGCTTGATCGCGAATTTCTGTTTCGAGTCTTTGCGCACGCTCCTCTGGAGTTTCGCACTCTAACTCTGTATTCTCACTGGCATCGGAAGATTCGCTAGGAACAGGATCTTCTCCTTCAGGACACTCTTCGATTTCTCGCTCATCAACGCGACCCTCGTCTCTGAGGCGAACTTTTTGCTCAAAGAGCAAACTTTCAAGATTGGCCGGGTCGGAGAGTTGCTCCAAAAGTTGGTTTCGCTCAGGTCCCGCAGGCGGACCTTTGAGCTCGGGCGTACGAGTTTTAGGAGCACAAGATATGAGCAAAATCCCCAAAACGGACGCCAGTGTATAAGCAATGATCAGTCTCAAGACTCTAAATCCATTTGAATGTTTTAGAACACGTATCTTTTCCACCACCAGAATAAATTGCAAGCAGAGGACCAAAATAGAAGCCCGAGAAAGAAACCCAGGAAAGAAATTAAGATATGAACTGGAATTTCAGAATTTATTAATCTTTAATCTTGAGAATATAGCGCCCTCGATTTTTTCGATCGAGAAGACTTTGAAAGGCCGTTTCTAACTCTGAAAAACGAATTTCTTGGATGGGCATTTTATCAAGCCCTTTGATTCGCCAACCTTCACCGAGTCGAGACCAAATTTTTCTGCGTAATTCAATGGGCGTATTGGCAGAGCTGATTCCCAAAAGGTTTACTCCCCGCAAAATATGGGGAAGAACCGTTGATTGAAAATCAGGAGCCTGAGCATGCCCGATACTCGCCAAATTTCCAAAGGTTTTAATGTGAGCCAGAAGGCCACCCAAAGTATGTCCCCCGATGCTATCTACAACCCCAGCAAATAGGCCTTTGCCCAAGGGTTGGCTCCCCAAAGACAATTCCTCCATAGTCAAAACCTTTTGGGCTCCGAGGCTTCCCAAATATTCCTTTGCCTCAGGCTTTCCACTCACAGACCAAACCTCATAACCCAGTTGCGAAAATAATGCCGTCGCCACTGAACCAACACCACCGCTGGCCCCTGTAACTACAATCGGACCCATTTCAGGCTTCAGCCCATTTAGTTCCATTTGATAAAGAGCTAAAGCCGCTGTAAATCCCGCCGTCCCAAGAATCATTGACTCTTGGGCAAAACTTTCATTGATTTCAACAACCATATCTTCAGTCAGACGACATAATTCAGAATAACCACCGTCATTAGTTTCACTAAGCCCTGCTCCATTGCATAAAACCCAGGAGCCAACCTTAAACTGGGGTAGAGTACTTTCAAGAATTTTACCACTAAGATCGATACCCCCGTTGAGGGGAAATTTTCGTGGAATGGGTCTAACACCAAGACCACAGAGGGCGTCTTTGTAATTTACACTGGAATAGTGAACTTCAATAAGGACTTCGCCAGGTGTGAGTTCATCAGGAGTCATATCGACGAAGCGACCACGAATCCCCTCTTGGTCTTTAAAAATTCGATAGGCCTTCATTTCTTTTGCCGTTCTCGCAGGTATGAGATGAGAGCTCTCGGATCATCCGTTATTATTCCGTCGACACCAAAGCCTAGAACCAGCTCCCAATCTTTTTCTTCGTTTAAAGTCCAAGGCACAACTTTAACTCCAGCTTTGTGCAAAGACTCGACAACTTCTTTGTCGATAAACTGAAAGTAAGGACTAATGTATTCTGCCTTTAAGTCTTTGGCGAGAACGACCAAGTTAGGAAGACTCCCGGCGATCAAGGCAGAAATTTTTAATTGGGGCTCTTTCTCTTTGGCGATTCGAAGAAGCCTGTGGTCGAATGACTGTAGAACCATGCGATCTAAAACTCCGGCCTTCTTTACTTCAGTCAAAAAGAGGTCGACATACTCTTCATTATCCGGAGTGAGCTGGGGTTGTGCAGGAACTGACTTCAACTCCACATTAAACATGACTTTCTCAGAACCTAAAATACCTGAGGTTTTCACGTACTCTAAAACTTCGGCAAATGTGGGGATTTTAGTTCCTGGGACTGGTTTCTGCTTCGGAAACCTAGGATTTTTTAGGCGACCACAATCATAGCTTTTGGCTTCTTTAAGACTCATATTAATAAAGGGAATTCCCAAGTCGATGGGTTGGCCATTAGGGCCCGTACAGATTTTTCCAGATATTATGGGATCATGATTTAAAATGAGGACCCTATCTTTGGTTGCGACTAGGTCAAACTCCAAAGTGTTCACCCCTGCTTCGAGGGCTTCTTTGATGGCAGGAATTGTATTTTCTGGTCGCACAGCTCGTGCACCCCGGTGCCCTTGAACATCGACGTTATAATCTTTTTCAACAAAACCTAGCGACGAACAGCCCATGATTAAGGCGGACAAGATTATTAGAAAACGATTCATAGGGGACCTCACAATGTACTTGGAAAAATTATTCTTTAAGGGAATCAACTCGACTACAAATAAATGTCATATCATCGGCTTTTGCAAACTCATCAGTGTCAATATTCTCGGTATAGATTTTGCGCTTAGCCAAGAGAAGATCCCGTATTTGTTCCGGTACTGATTCAATTTTTCGATTGAGCAAACGAGCCCGCAAGTCTTTGAAAGTATAATTATCAAGAAGTGAATCACTTGCCAAAATGATATGGTCACCGACTTCGAGTAAGATTTCGGGGCTTTGATCCACTGTCATATCAGGATCACCAATTACATTAACAACAAGATGTCGCTCATGGTGGGTCAATGCCTCTTCTTCCGTTAGCTCCCCTGAGGAAAGCATCTCCCCCACCGGTCCATGGGGTTTTGTCTTAAACTTTGGCAAAAATTCCGAGTTCAATACAAAACACTCCGAATCACCGCAATGAAAGACCCTTAAGCGATCCTGAACGAGTTCCGCTAAGACTGCGGTCGTTCCAGCACCAGGAACCTCATTGATTACCTTTTGATTGATTGTCATAAAGACGTCTTTAAAATTTCGATCATCCTGGGGAATCCTCTTTTCATCCCAAAATAGAAAGGCCTCTTGAAAAGATTTAAGAGAAATCTCAGCGGCCCGATCGCCACCTTCATGGCCCCCGAGACCGTCCACTACCAAGAAGTAGAGGCTGCCATCGTGAAGTTCAAAAATGCCCAGGCCATCTTCGTTACCCGAACTTTTTAGGGGATTCGATATTGAGAAATAATGACTCTGAACGCCTCTTATTTTTTCGGCCTCAAAGCGCTCTAGTTCCTCAGAATCATTTCCAAATATTAAATTTGATTTCATCAATACCCCGCTTATAAAGCATAAATCCCCGACTCCATTGCAAAAAGTCCCAGAGCATTATGATGCCGCGAGTTAGGCTTTTCTTCTTGTCACAATCCTAATTCGACTGACAATCGTTAATTCGGTAGAAGCCGTACCAAAGAGTTCAAATGATCTGTGGGGGGTCTAAAATGCTACGAGGGGTCGCACTACTTTCTCTTTTTCTTTTAAGCTTATTTTCAGGAACGAGCATCCAGGCCCAAGGACTATTCTCTGGCAACTTACCCATGATTCAAGGACTCACCGATTCCCAATCCAGTCAGTTCTCAATTCTCGTTCCGCGAAACTCCAATTACATAGTCCGCATTCGACCGGTCAATCAGGAGCAATACATCACTCCGAGTTGGCGCCATTTTGAATCGAGAGATTTTTCAGATCTGGGTATTCTCAAGGTGGCATTTACAAATCTCACTCACTTTGGTGACTACCAAATCGAAGTTCTCGATTCAAATCTCAGCCTCATTGATCTACGCTTTTTTAGCCTTGTCGATTTACAAAGAAACCAAGCAAAAATAGCAATGGGATCTTGTATTCAAGAAAAGTGGCAAAACCCAGGCATTTGGGAAGCCCTGGTTCGCAGTCAGCCCGACTACTTTTTTGTTATTGGCGACACTGTTTACGCCGATCGCATTTGGCAGGGCGGGGACGATGACGATGTTAAACCTGCCGATCCCGTTCAGTTGTGGAATCAATATACTCGCTATTTTAAGAATATCATTTTCTATAAATCACTGCGATTGATTCCGACGATTGCGACCTGGGATGATCACGACTATGGCATTAATAATGGAGATGCCACCTACCCCTACCGAAATGAAGCCCTTCGGGTCTTTCACTCAATGTTTGCACAGAACCCCGACTTCACCGCTTCTGCAGTTAAAGGGCCCGGTGTCTCATTTGCTTTCGCGGCCTTTGGGCAAAATTATATCTTCTTAGACGATCGCTCGTTTAAAGCGCCTCTAGCGTCTGATTTCATTCCCTATCTCTTCGGCCCGGCCCAACACGATTTTATGTTCAATGTAATGGCTCAAAGCATTCGTCCTACTTGGATGATTTCGGGCATGCCTTTTTTTGGCGCTTATAACGAAAAAGAATCGCTTGAGGGAGATTACCCCGAAGCCTATCAGTATCTAATGGGTCAGTTCTCTCAGTTTCCAGCGCCCATTGGCTTTATGTCAGGCGACACCCATTTTTCAGAAGTGATGGCTATCGAAAAAGAAATTCTGGGTTACCCAACTCTCGAAATAACTGCAAGCTCCATTCATAGTTTTACTCGCGACAAAGCGAAGAAAAAGAAAAACCCACGCCGTGTTCATTGGTTCAACGGTCACAACATCGTGACTCTAGAAACCCAAAGCCAAGGGGTCAGCCTCATAGGGCGAATCCAGTCTTTGAATGAACGTGGAATGATTAACTTCTCTCAAGATTTTCAACTCTAAGGATTTTTGGTGACATCAAAAGTTAAGAAGTCATTGACTCTATTCAATCTCATATACACCAGCAGTTGGTTTGTATTTTTCACTCTCATGATTTTATTGGCCTTCAATGCCAGGGCACAAATTCCAAGCCAAGACATTTACGGTGGCACTTACTTTGACGAGGCCGATGCCATTGAAATTTTACGCTCCAATCATCCAGACTTCCAGGGCAACTTAGCCATTTGGCAGGGCGCAACCGACATCAATAGTACGCAAATAAATATACTAGGCACCAAAGATCAGGCCTTCAAAGTCTTTGCCATTAGTCGCATCGACAATAAAGTTTACGAACCAAAAGCCCAACAGAGTTTCTTTCGCCCCGATAGTCACTTTGTAGTCACTAAACTCGCCTTCTGGGATATGCCTAGAAACCACCACTACCGCCTCGTTGTATTGGGCAAGAGTAACCAATTGATCGACGAACGCTTTTTTAGTTTTCTCGACACGACCAAAAGCCAAGCCCGAATTGCTTTTGCTAGTTGTATTTACGATCTTTTCCACCGACCGCAAATATGGGAAAACATGGTTGGTATCAGACCTGATATGATTTTTTTAATTGGCGATAACGTCTATGCCGACCGCGTGAACCTTGTAACGAATCGAACGGCTGACCCTGCCCAACTTTGGTGGCGCTATGGCAAGACATTCAGTCGAATAGCCCTCTATCGCTCCAAAAATCTCATTCCTATTTTAGCCCTTTGGGACGATCACGATTACGGGTCTAATAATGCCGACTCAAGCTTTCCCTACCGTGAAGAGGCCATAGAAAACTTCAATATTTGGTGGGCCCAATCCGAAAAAATCACTCCTACCCTGCGCAAAGGCCCTGGCGTCTCTATGATCTTCACTGCCTTTGATCAAGAGTTTTACTTTCTCGATGGTCGCAGCCAGAGAACTCCTAAAGGCTATGAACCGGCCAGCTTTTTTGGACTGCAACAGGAGCAGTGGACCTTCGAAAACCTTATAAATAGTAAAAAGCCCGCATGGCTTATCAGTGGGAATCAGTATTTTGGCGCCTATTTACAAAAAGAATCCTTTGAAGCTTTCTCTTACGAAAACTTTAGATATTTTATGAATCAAGTGGCGCGCAGTGATCGAGCCATCGGTTTTTTATCCGGAGATGTCCATTTCAGTGAAGTCATGGCCCTCGAAACTCAGATTCTGGGGCGCCCCTCGGTCGAAATCACTTCCAGTTCTGCCCATAGTTTTGTTAATCCGTTTCGCCAACACAAGGCCTATAATCCGCGAAGAATTGATGCGACAAGTTGGCACAACTTCCAATACCTGGACCTACTTTCGAACGGACACTCCGTGAGTGGTCGAACCACAGCTGTGACAGTTGGATATGAAGTCCAGTTTCAGTACGACTTTTTTCTTCAATAGTTGATGACCTGAGCCCCTGGCTCTGTTTTTATACAACACAGTCCATTGAAGAAGAGGTTTTCATGAAGAAAATAATGTTATTGGGTTCCGGTGAACTCGGAAAAGAATTTTGCATTTCCGCGCAACGTCTCGGCTGTCACGTCCTGGCCGTCGATCGCTATGAAGATGCTCCCGCCATGCAAATTGCCCAGGAATCCCGAGTTATTAATATGCTCGATGGAGAACAACTCAAAAAATTGGCCTACGACTTTAAACCCGATTTTATTGTTCCGGAGATTGAAGCGATTCGCACAGAGATGTTGATTGAACTCGAAAACGAAGGCTTTGAAGTAATCCCCAATGCTGAAGCGACTTACCTTACAATGAATCGAATTGAAATTCGCAATAAGGCGGCCCGAGAGCTCGGTTTGCGCACGGCAAACTACCAATTCGCTCAAAGCCTGGACGAGTTAAAAGATGCCATTTCAGAAATTGGAATACCTTGTGTTGTAAAGCCAATAATGTCTTCAAGTGGAAAGGGACAATCGACAATAAAAGATCGCAGCCAAATTGAAGAAGCCTGGAATTACGCCTGTGAAAACATGCGCGGCGACCAACCGGAAGTCATTGTTGAAGAGTTTATTGAGTTTGAACAAGAAATCACCCTTCTCACCATTCGACAAAGAGAGGGCAGTACACGCTTTGTTCGCCCGATTGGTCATCGACAAGAGCGCGGTGATTACCAAGAAAGCTGGATTCCAGCACAAATGAATGACTACCAACTCAAGCAGGCGCGAAAAATGGCCAAAAAAATTACTGATCATATTGGTGGCTATGGCTTATTTGGTGTCGAGTTCTTTTTGACTAAAGACGAAGTTATATTTTCTGAACTTTCTCCCCGTCCCCACGACACGGGTATGGTCACTCTAGTCTCTCAAAGCCTCTCTGAATTTGACCTTCATTTACGAGCGATTCTCGGTCTTCCGATCCCACAGATAACCTATTATGGTCCAAGTGCATCGGCTGTGATTTTGGCAGATAGAGACTCGGAAGGCGTTACTTATAGTGGTATTAGTGAAGCCGTGGCTGAAAATAAAACTGAGGTTCGTATTTTCGGCAAGAAGACTTCACGCCCTTTTCGGCGTATGGGGGTCGCACTGGCCCGGGGTGAAAACCTTGATCAAGCCATCGTCCGTGCCAAAGGGGCCGCTGAAAAAGTAAAAATAAACTACCGGTAACAGAAAACTGTTACGATGATTGAGCGGCCTGCCTTCGATAATCGTCTTCGATTCGTGAGTAGGCTACTTTTTCTAAAAGAATTCCTAAATTTATATTTTCGGAGAGAATGTGCCAGAACTCTTCGTTCGAAACCGCTAAAAGCTTCACGGGCTCTTTGCTAACTATTGTGGCCGTTCGACTTCTATTGAGAAGGAGTCCGATCTCACCGAAAACATCTCCTCGGTAAAGTTCACGGATCACTTGCCCTTTTTGCATAACCATACAGGAGCCCTGAACAATAATATAAAAAGCATCGGGTTCTTGTCCTTCACCGACGATCATTTGATTTTCGGGACGATCAATGAATTTTCCCGATTGCACAAATAGTTCGAGAGCCTCGAGCGGAATATCGCCAAATAGTTTTGAACTCATTAGAGTTTGCATCAACCACATTCTGTCTTGCAAAAACCGAAAACGGTTTTCATCGAGAAACCAAGAGTTAAAGTCCTCATTAAAACGAATCTTAAGTACGCGAAGGTTTTCAAGAGCTACGACATCGGCGGTTCTCACTCCTCCTTTAAAGAATCCTACTTCACCTAAGGTAGCTCCACTTGTTAATTCCAATACCTTCAATCTTCGCCCCAGAGAGATTTTGCGATAAACACCGACTTTACCGCTTAAGATAATAAACATATCTCGAGAAACATCCCCCTGCTCACAAAGAAAATGACCAATATTATAGTCCTTAAAATCAGAATCTCGGGCGATGAGATCGACCAATTTTTCATCGAGCTGATTAAAAGGAGGAATTTCTTTTAGGAGGGTCAGAGCATCATCTGACTGAAGCTCAATTTGCTCCAACTTACCCAGGCGAGCACCACGTACGAGCCAAAATTTTCTAAATCCCGAAGCGGGTCCACTATATGAAAAGCTATTTGCGATTTCATAAAACAAGCCGCCAAAGAGGAGCGTTAATACAAAAGCCAGAAGAAAAACCGATATGGGGCCCTGAAAGCCATGACTTTTATAGACGCCAAGAAAATCATCAGAAAGAATGGGTAGAATTCGAACTAATTGCAAACCGATTAAGAAAAGCCAAATAATCAAGCCCGTAAAGTGCAATATATAAATGACTCTATCTCTTTGCTTCTCCCACAGCCGAGAAAGGGTTTTGGCCCACCCACCATCTAAGCTACTCCAATTCAAATTGTAAATGAGCTTTAAGGACTTCGTGAAATCACTTTTTACGAACGGAGAAACCTCGCTCAACATGATGATGCTAAAAAGGCTGAGCAAGCTGGCACGCAGTTGTGGATCGTCGATGAAGAAATCGAGCAACGGAATCGCTAAGACCATGCTGGCAAAAGATGCCAATGTGACAGCCAATTGAGAAATCTGCTGAATCGGCTTTACCAAGGGATCGCGAGATGATCCCGCAAGAAAAATTCCAATAAAACTCAATTGCAATCGAAGTTCCGGAAACCAACCACTACTTAACGAATTGAGGACGGCACGAATCAATGTCTTAACTGTCAAAACAAAGGAGTTCAATAAAAACAAAGCCATTAAACCATAGAGGTAGGTACCTCCACTTTGTAGAAAACCCGGACGAATTTCTACGAGGGCCAATTGCAAAAAATACGGTAAGCAAACTACTAGCAATGCGATACTCAACAGAAGACCCAAGGGCCAAGGAGCAAAGTTAAGAGAGAATCGCGATGAGATCTTCTTAGAAAGAAACACATCCTTTATCGTCGAGCCCGGCCATAAATAAGGGGTCCGTGATTCATCGAGAAAGTCTTTAAAACTCGACTCGTTCTTTACGAAGCCATAAAGACAAAGCTTATCCAAAACCCTAAAAAATGAATGAAATCGAAACTGGCGCAGGTCATTCCTCAAACTCTGGACAATTCTCTTTAAGACCTGGCCGGACTGCAGGAGCACAATATATGGTGCATCTTCAGGCGGAAGATTGAGCCTCTTTTTACCATCTTTGGATATCAGACTGAGCTGATTTTTACCTTGCTTGACTTCAAGCTCAATTAATCTGACTGGTGTATTTTCAAGTTGTCCCATGACATCGCCTTTAGTCTATTAAATGATGCAATCGTCTACTTGTCTAGTACCCATCCTTCTATTAACATTATTCTATGAAGCTTTTGCCATTTATGGGTCTAGTTTTAATTTTAAGTTTTAATCTTTCTTGTGAAAAGAAGGC
>JAUHWN010000138.1 GCA_030424665.1 Bdellovibrionia bacterium
GCCTGGCCCAAATTAGGAGCGGGATTTATGGAACTCGGGACGGTAACTCCCCTTCCCCAGGGGCCCAATCCTGGAACCATTATTATGCGAAATATGCGGGGCAAAGCTTTGTGGAATAAAATGGGTTTTCCCAATGAAGGGGTTCAAGCTCTAAAAAAGAATATTAAAAACGCGGGCTCTTTAAATATTCCACTTTTTGTGAATATCGGAAAAAATCGCAACACCAGTAATGAAGAGGCCGAAAAGGACTATATTCAGTGTCTGCAAGAAATTTACGACGACTGTGATGGGATCGTTGTCAACATCAGTAGCCCCAACACCAAGGGGCTCCGCGAATTGCAAACCAGAGATTACCTCACTTCATTTATAAGTCGTATTTTAGAAAGTCGACCTGGGGTCTCACAAAATAAGCTAAAGCCCGTACTGATAAAACTCAGTCCCGATAGCGGCGAAGAAGAGTTTTCTGAAATGCTCGACATTACCCTTGAGTCCGGTGTCGACGGCTGGGTTCTGACCAATACCACAACCCATAGGGTAAATGGTTTGAGCTTTCCCACCGAAGGCGGAATGTCTGGCGCACCACTGAAAGAACTTTCTTTTGAAAAACTAAAATTCGCAGACAATTACATTGGCGAGAAAAAAGGCGACCGTCTGATGATTTCTGTTGGGGGGATTATGGATGAAAATGACATTCGCATGCGTCTTGCCAATGGTGCTGATCTCGTCGAAATTTACTCCGCACTCGTCATTGAAGGCCCCCAGTTTTTTAGAAACATGGGTAAAAAACTCAAGAACTAGCACTAACTAAGCCGCCAGGGTCATTCTATTTTCGATGATACATTCAATGTGCATTCCTTGCCGGGGGCATACTTATTGAACCTACCACTCCGAAAAACGAGGTTTTGGTTTGATAAGGAACGTATTTAATTTCAGATCCCTAATTTGTACGTCATTGCTTTTTTGGGCAAGCTCAGCACTCGCCTACGCGACACCGGCAGAGGCTGGTGCTTCTGGAGTGACAAGCCAATTTTATCGCTTCGAAAACTATTTTAATGCCCTTCAATCGGCACAGCCACGAAATATCCCGGACGCTATTCGTGTACTTCCTGAGGCCCATAAAAAGAACTTCACCTTGGCTTACAACTCTTTCAGTCTTCACGAAGCCTCCCTTCTTGGGCCGAGAGCATTTCTCTTTGGTGACACGGCTCACCTGATTGTAACCTTCAATAATGGTCACGAATTGTATTCCGGAAAAAATACTATTGAGACCGCAGAAATGAGTGCCGAAGGAATTATAAGATATCGGGAAGTTCTGTTTAAAGCTGATTACGATGCAACAAAAAGAAATAACTATCTCGAAGAGAATCTCCTAGAAGAAGACGATATCGCGTTTGAAAATGATGTTTACCTGGTAACAAAACCGAATCCGGCAAAGTGCCTCCAATGTCACACCCCTTCCGGCAGCCAATACTCTATCGAAATTGATAAACCCCATGGGTTGCGCCGAGCTAAATATAACTGGGACTCTTACCCACGATGGCCTGGGTTTTATGGTGGCGAAGATGATCGACTTATTAGCGTTAAGGATCTAAACAGCGTAATTCAATCAGAATTGGCCACCTACCACAAAGCATTTCATCCAGAAGTTCTAAGGAATATAAAAAAATTCTATGCCCCTTTACTAAAAATTCATCCCTACACCGTGTTTAAATATCTCGTCGCCCCCCATAATGAGCGCTATAAACAACTCGACTTGTACAAGACTTTTACCTTCCCCTATTACCACTCAGCCGACTTAGGTGAAGATAATATTTTTATAGGAGATATAGTTCCTCCATCTTCTCACCAAACTCAACTCCTCATCGATACATTAAATGGAAGCGGCCAACTTCCCGAAGAACACCTTTCACAACTGCAATCGGAGATCCTCAGTTTTTCTGTAGAAAATAAATTCTGGCATCCCGATCGAAACCTAGGAAACATGCCAAATGCCCGTTTAACCGCATTAATCTCCATTCATCAATCCAGCCAGGACGCCCAAAACCTTTATAGATTTCTATCAGAAGAAAAAAAGAAATACCTTCTCAATAAGCTCTGTCTTCTGGAAAGTGACGAAACCTATATCTATCCATCTGATTGGTTTGACCAGCTCTACGAAAATACTGTTCATAATTTAAGTAATGAAATTGAGAATGAAATTAGCTTGAACCCGCGGTACCATGTCCATGAAAACCGTTTTAGTAATTTCTTTTCCGGATTGCCCATGAACTTTTCCAGTGATGGCATCTGGAGAACTCATGACTATCAATATCGGACTCAAGTTATGCTACGATTTTTATTACTAATGAAACCAAATTACGTTTGGAAGTATGATTACGAATACAATCATACGTATCTGCAAGATGGAGTCTATTCGGGTGTGACTGATAGGTTTACTGATTTTTTAATTGGAGCTGGAATGAGTTTTGGTGAGTCAGATATTTGGACCAATTCGTTGGGAGAAATTTGCAATTCAGAAAATTCTGCAGAAACAGAAGCCGACTAGGACCAATCCGGTGTCCACGATTCGATGTCTTTGAGCCATACTAATCTCGGCTCCTGATGGCGCTCACCGATACGCTCCATTTGAACGGCTCCGTTATCAAAATCGGCGGCCGTAATAAAAGCGCCCCGGTAATCTTCACCGTCTTTAAACTTGATATTTGCTTTCCAGCCCTGTTCCGCACAAAGTTTTGCCTTTTCTAGGACTTCTGGTTTTATGGCATCATGGGTCAAGAGCCCACCTCCATGACAGGGGTAAAATTCTGAACTATTCTTTACGAATGGCTTCGAAACGTCCAGTTTGGATACCTGTTGTGACGGGATTAATTAAAAAAGGCAAGAAGGTTCTGGTGGGACAACGACCAGAGGGCCACTCTTTGGCCGGCCAATGGGAGTTTCCAGGCGGAAAGATCGAACTCAATGAAACGCCGAAAGAAGCGCTGCATCGAGAACTCCATGAAGAATTGGGGATCGATGCCGAAATTGGAGAGCTCAAATTGGCTTCATCTCACTCCTATGGTGAAGTGGCCATTCTCCTAGTCTTCTACGAGGTCAATTTCTGGAAGGGCGAACCAAAATCCATTCACCACACCGAACTCAAGTGGATCGATCCAGAGGAGTTAAAAACTCTCGATATCCCCGATGCCAATAGAAATATTTTGCAGGACCTGCTAAATGTTCTGTGATGAACATTACTATCATAACGGATCACTTTCCGCCTGACGTAAATATTAATGGCCTCCTCAGTTATTCAACGGCCATTGAACTCGATCAATTGGGTCACAAAGTTCAAATCATTACCGAGTGGCAAGATCCGCGACATGTTCCACCTCTTCCCGATAAGATTCAGCTTCTACAAGCATTTAAAACCTGGAATTTTATAGAAGTGAGCAGGGTGATTCCCTTGGTATTTTCTTTCAGACCCGAGATCATCCACTTTTTTCCTTCGCGACATTCCCGATCGGGACGGTTCTTAGGCGGCTTCAACTTGCTGTCGAGTTTGCGAATGATGTTAAAAGATACCTCTTTTATCACATCGGTTTCAGACTCTAAAGATCTTAGCAGTCAATTGTTTGCCAGTCTCATGAATTCGAGCCAAGTGGTCACTTGCCCCAGTGCCATTGAAGAAGATCTGCGGAAAAAACTAAAGCGACATTCTTTTAGGGCCCATCTCGAAACTTTAGATCCTTCTTTGAGCTTTTTATCTTTGAGAGAAGCTGAGCAAAACCAGTTAATGATACGAACCTCTGGTCACTATCTTTGGGCACCCTTTCAGCTTGAATACTTTGCGCAAAACCCAGAAGCCCTTAAAGCGTTTACAGGCTACTTGTCTTGCGAAGGCAAAAGTTTATTGCTCGGTGGAAATTTAAAGAAACTTAAAGGGCAAAAACTTAAAGACTTGCAATCATTTTTGAATCAATGGCCATTCGGAAGTCGCGTACAACTTATTCACCTCGATCATCTCTTACCACAAACGTCGATGATTTCATCAATCGATGCCATATATATTGATCAAATTAAGAAGCACTCCCCGATATACCACCTTTACCTTCGACTCGCTCAACAAATGAATATAGATATACTCGACGAAAAGGGCCTCCCCCGAGACGATAGCTTTTTAACTGAAGTAAATAGCTATCAATCTCAGGAGAGCGATCTCAGCCGCATCTACAATTTATTATAACCGGGCGGCGAAAAGGGGGGCGTGTGTTAATAAAACTATTTAAAGACTCTCAATAATTGGTCTTCACTAGTCGTTTAGAATTTTGCAAAGCTTGTAGTCACCAACGAACTCGATGATTGTATATATCATTTCTGAAGAGTAACCATCATAAATGACATCCTTAACTTCATCACTGCAGCCACCATTGTCATCAGACATCACACAATCATAGTAGACTTCAAGACTTCCACCTTCAGCACGAATAATGTCCTCAAAACGTTCACGAGATGTCTCGCAAGCGGATTTTGCATGGGCAAAATTAGAGGTAAATCCAATTGAAACAAGACTGATTAAAACGAGTACTAGATTTTTCATAATTAATATCTCCTTTTACTAAAAAACCTGAAAAAGGAGATATGCTGTATTGCATTATTGCACAATGAAATATATAATAAATAAGTAACTATTAATTAATTTATAGTTATTTAAATATAAAATACTAAGTAATATTAATAATTTATGATTTACAAATATTCTGACTATTTGAAATTTTTATCTAGTAAAATCGGTAGTTCGGGCTCTCGAACCGGATTGAAATCCAAATTGGCCCATGCCATCGGATGCCAGCAAACCTATCTTTCAAAGGTTCTAAAAGGAGGGGCTGACCTGAGCCCGGAGCAAGCCTTTGCCGCCGCTCACTTCTTTGAGTTATCCACCGAAGAAACTGAGTTCTTTATATTACTGGTTTCATACGCAAGAGCCAGTACTCCGGAACTAAAGAGGTTTTATGGTGGTCAAATAAAAGACTACCAAGAGAAAATGCTGAGCGTAGAGGAGACCACCGCAATCAAGGAATTTCTCAATCGAGAAGATCAGCAAATTTACTATTCGAATTGGTACTATATGGCCTTTCACATTGCCGTTTCGCTGTCCTCAGTTCGCACGATCGAAGATCTTGCAAAGCATTTTGATTTGGATCGATCAAAAGCGGCAGAGATTACAGAGTTCTTATTGAGCACTGGTCTTGTAAAACTCGAAAGAAAAAGACTTGTACCAGGGCCGACCCATATTCACTTAAAAAAAGGCTCACCCGATTTACTAAAACACCATACGAACTGGCGTCTCAAAGCCCTCAATTCAGTGAGCAAAGGGGCTCCTGAGAACTTTCACTACACCGTCGTCGCCAGTCTATCAGAATCCGATGCTAAAGAACTCCGAGCAAAACTTGTAGAGTGGGTCGAGGACTTTCTCGAAACCGTCGAAAGTTCATCAGTCGAAACAATATATTGCCATAATCTGGATTTCTTCAAAGTCCTCTAGAATGCAAGCGATAGGGGTCTTAGTAAAAAACTACTTTTGACAAGTTTCAAATGTTTGAAATATCGAGTTACCAAACTGGAACTGGCTCGATAGGAACCAACATCGGTTGACAGTTTAACTGGGACTGTTGTTCGGCCTGCTCAACCCGATTTGCTTCAACATCCTCGCGAGAGGTTGCGTCCACTGTGACTGTTTTTCGTAGAGTATTTTTGAATCGATATATCGATTCTCCAGGACCTGCATAAGGAATTTGAATTCGATGTGTACTCGCCTCGAAATCTGCTCTTATTTCTGATCCAAATAAAGTTCTGTTCATTGCATCCAAACGATTAATCAAACCACCACTTAAGGGGGGCTGACTCTCGGCAAAACCCTGCTCATACTTATGGATTTGAAAGGTATCTACTGTGTCTCCTTCGGGAGAATTGGCATAAACCATGGTTTGCCAAATTTCTTCATCACCTTTTAGGTGATTAAAGAAATTCTCAAACTTCGGCGCCGGAGGAAACTGCAAGCCGTTACTGACCGCTGTCAGAATGCCCGACTCTTCCCTAAAAAAACTGAGATCGTCAATCGCTATTCCCTGACCATAATTTTCATGGAGTCGCTCGATGATAGGCGACAAAGAACTGGATTTAAAAACGAGACCGCGCTCACCATATTTAGAAAAGGCCCAAAGCACAAACTCTTCTTCCGGCTCTTCAATTGGCTCTTCACTATCTTCTTGCTCTGGAGGCTTTATCCCAAACATTTCTCGAAGGAAGTCACCTGTACAAATGTAACCTTGAGTTACCAGAGAAATAAAAAAATCTTCGGCGAACTGACTGGCTTCGGCTTCTATTTTCTCGACCTCAGAGGCGGAAACATCTCCTTTGGGGTGCTTCATCACCAGGTGAGAAAACTCGTGAAGAAGCTCTATAACAATTTGAGTTTGCACTCGGTAGTAATAGTCACCTTTTGGTCCCCGAACGGGAACCGTAGAATAATAGTCAAAAAAGGGCTTCAAAACTTCGATAAAGGGCTCTTCTCCTTCATAACCATAGTTATAAAGCAGTTCATCATTTTCATTTCTTTGCATATTCTTATCTGGCTCAATTCGAATGTTTTGAAAGACCTCAATGACTTTATCTTTGGGCCAGGAATCTCCCAATGGACGAAAAATCTCCTCTGAGGCCTGACTGAGTAGACGTACAACAGCCTTCTGAGTGTCATTAAACAGTGGTTTCGAGTTTTTGTGAAGAAATCCTCCTCCACCACCTGAGGAAGTTCCACCATCTTCTAAATTAAGCCCACTAGGGCCAGCTGGCCCCAGATCTCCTTGAAGTCCATTAGGTCCCATTGGTCCTCTCTTACCTTCACAGGCAAGAAGGCCTCCCATTAATAAAATAAGAAAGAGAAATCGCAACCTAACCGGCATCCTCTAGAATAGAGCAATATTTATACCGCTAAAATTTGAAAAATCTCACTGATTTTGCCCGTTTATAGGGCTCATTAAAAGCCGCATGTGATTGAAAGTTCCCATCGCCCTTTTTCAAGTCGGCCAATTTTATAACTATGGATTAATCAGATTCACGATTCAATATAACTAGAGGGTCGGGGGAACCTATGAATTATATATTTCTGTTACCTATAATTATTCTTTTAGCCACTAGCAATAGTGCCATAGCCCAATCACAAAAGGCATATTCACAGGTCTACAAAAAATTTAAGTACTTTGAGAATGGGCAATCGGTTACCGCTTCTCTTGAACTTGACCTCATTTATGATCCTTCAAAAAAAAGGCCTCTCCTTATATTTATACATGGAGGCGGTTGGTTAAAAGGCGATAAGAAATTCTCTAACTCTTGGATGGCCGATTTCTTCTTTACTCGAGGCTTTGCATTCGCAACGGTTAATTACAGAATTTGCCCTGAATCAAATTGTCCGAAGAAAAATCGCAACAACAAGGGGCATCTAATCAAAGGTGATGACGGGATATTTTCTTCTGGAAATCCTACCAATGTTCGAACAAAAGCAAAAGAATTTCAAGTCTACTTGCAAGCAGAGGATGTCATCGACTCTATCAATTGGCTAAAAATAAAAAAAGATTTATATAACATAGATACCTCTCGAATCATTTTAATGGGCCACTCTGCTGGAGGTCATCTTGCTTCCCTTGCATACTTTAGGGGGCTCGCTCAATCAAAACTGTCTCCTAATGGCATTCGAGGAATTATATCTCTGGATACTCCAGTATTCGATAACCATCATTTTCGAAGCCCAGTTCCAGGACCTAATCGAGGTAACTTCAAAAATGTGTTCGGCTTTAAAAGAAATCCTACCTGGAATGCCACATCAGTTCTTTTTTGGATGAGTCGGTATTACTCTTCTTATCCCACTCAAAGACCTCCACAATTTCTAGCGATTTATAGAGCTAAAGAAAATGCAAATCACACTGAACACATTCTTTATAAATGGAACTTCGAATTTTTCGGAGACGGTCTAGGTCTGCCAATCTTCGACACTCAAATAGAACATAACGACTATTTCTATGCGTTTAAAGAAGACTCCGTCAATTATCAAAGTACTATCGAAATACGTCGTGGAGTTCTCAATTTTCTGCGAAAAATTAAAAATAACTAAATAGCTTTTTCGATACCCTCGACAATGAGTGCCTTATACTCGCCATCGGGGGCACTGAAATCAAAGTCAATTTTTAAAGTATTACCCGTCTTCGAGAACTTAAGGGCATCACCCCTTTCAAGGTCAACACTGTCAAGAGAAGCCAACGCTTCTTTACCCATAGGGTCCGACTTCACCGTTTCTAGAGCACTATTTAAATCATTCAAAAACAAAGAAAAATAGTAGAGTTTAACGGGTCCAAGATTTGGGCCAATGGCATCCATAAGTTCAGCACTAATTCGAACCTCTTTCATGCTCGTATCTGTGAGTTCCTTAATCTGTCTTTTTAATTTAAGAGCCGTTGGAACGTCCTCCTTAGGGATAGGAATCCCGATCTTTCCTTCTGTCAAAATTTCAGTCACAAGATGTGCATAAGCAATGTTCACCGATGAAACTTCTGAAATATTAAAGAAAGCCATCGAGTGAAAAACATCAGTCTTAGTCGGCTCGTTGACCACCAAGACTCGAGCCCCCGATCGAAGCCCTTCATAAACTACAGGAAAACCGGCAATCACTTGACCCGATTTAAGATAAACTTCCAATTTGACCCAGTCACCACCGGCTTCTTTTCGCGTCTTATTAAACCGAACCATTTGCGAAAAGAAGTCTGTAATCTCACCCACTTTATAATCAAAAATTGTGCTCATTCATCAGTCCTTTTTTAAAGATAAACAAAGTTTACAGGAATGATTATCTACCGATAGCGGAACTTTCAATGACACGCACGATCCAGTCCAAGGACCGAGAATTATTATGTATCGATTTGAAACAGAATTCAGTGATTTAAAAATAGAGCTCTTTACACAAACTCTAGTTCCTTCACCCCGATGTAAAATTAGTCTTCAATCTTCAGATGCTGTTAGACTTCTCTACACTGTACTCCACTGAATTCGTCCCTAGATAGCATGGACTTTGCATTTTCTAAGAGAGGGTAGCAAAAGGGCTTTTGGGGGCCTAAATGCAAAAGTTTTTAATTCTTATTTTTTCAATACCAATGATCCTCGCTTTTCAAAACTGTTCAGGAGTTGTCTTCTCCGATGCAAAGGATTCATTGAGCAAAGTTGAAACAGAAAATCCAAATGGCGATCTCGATCCCGACAAGGATCCGAACCAACCAGGAAACCAACCGGGCAACAAAGATCCGCAAGCCAATCAAAAACTCATCGATGATTGCTTTAAACTTCGCAATGACAAGTTTGCTGCCGTCGAACTCGACGAAGGCGCTAGTATCGTCAATGTTTCTGAACGACAGGATTATACATTTGAGGAGCAGCTTGAGGAGGTCGGAGGAAACTCGGGAACCATTTATGTACTTGGCATCAACGATGACGATGATGACGACGACGATGATAATGACCCGGCACGAATTCTCCATGTTCACAACAACACTGGAAATTTTGTTTTCTGCTTTGTGCACATCGATCTAATCGAAAACAATCGAGGACGAATTACCCTTGTTGAGTCTACCTATGACCAAGAAACGAACAACAATAACATCGTTGAGGTTCAACTACCTTAAATGAAACTCTTTTTAAAAAAAAGAAGTCCCAAGGGACTTCTTTTTTAGAAAAATAACATTTCGGCCAACACTTATCTGAGGTAAGCTCCCAGGTCTTGATCTGTCGCCTTATTGATGTCATTACAATCTGTACCAACAAGTACTCGAGTTCTTTGGCCATTACTCTGAGCATCGGCAAGAATTCGTGGTGCAAGAGCTGCAATAAAGTCTCTAGATAGTTGAGCTGCTCCTATTGTATGCTCTGACTCGAAGGGTGAGGCTCTGAAAGTCACACAACGGGTGGTTTCCCCTTCCCATCCCCAAAATTCAGTACTCATCTTTTTGACCAAACCTTTTTCGAGTACTGAATCAATTAATGAATTCATGTACTTTGCAGTTTCATAATCAGTTCCTGCGCCAAAACTAGTGTACATAACGTAAACCGAAGAAGCGATTCTCATGCCACCGCCAGTTTCGCGATTTGCAAAAGCCGAAACACTTCCGAATACAACCAAGGCTACTAACAACATTTTCATTTTCATATCATTCTCCTTTTCTTGACCTTGTTACTGGATATAAACTCACACTAAGGTGATAAACTTCATCGAGTTGACTACTATCCGATAAGAATCGCGCTAACTTTCGACGAAACTCTTTGATCATCCCTTTGGCCTCAGGCAACTTCTTTGAGTCAATTGCAACCGTCATTGCCGATTGGGATCTTTGATCAATTGGAATTTCATCGAGGGCTTCTATCGCCAAACTTAATATCTGTTTTTGGTTCGAACGATGGGCACAACTGGTATCGACACTCAAAATATTGGAAGTGTTCACTTCATCATCGACATAGCGACCCTCACTATCTAGCTTAAGATGTCCCAGCTTGAGGAGTCTTTTGACTGCCAATTCGACTTCTTCTTCAGTCAACCCCAAGCGCTCAGCAAGGCTCTTGTGATCTTGATCCCTTCGAAACTCGTCTAACTTTAAAGCTTCTAAAATGGCGTAATGATACCAATCTGAAATCACTTTAAAGTGATCCAGTTGATGATCAATGTAATCACTGTCTTTTACGACGTGCCCTTCGAGATATCCAAAGTGGCGTAAATCTTCATCAGACATTCCTAACTTCTTTGCGAGCTTCATTCTCAGTTTTGCGCCTATTATGGTTTGTCCCGAAAGAAGTTTTGAGAGATTACTCGCATCCATCTCGAGAGACTTGGCAAAGGCCCGCAAAGAATAGGATGGGTTCACCTTCTTTCTGCGCTCCAATTCTGATCGCAAATTATTAAGCAAAGGTTCTTCAGTTTCCTTATTAGTCTTGTTTTCTTTTTGCTGATTAATCATCGATCTCCCACCTAACCGAAGACCGTGATAAATCAGAGCTTCCCGCAGCGCAATGAATCTCACCACAAACTGTGGTTATTCAATACTACATGGATTTTTTACTGAGAATTAAATGGACCTAAAGGAAGGGATTTCAAAAGTTTAGTCGTTAACGCCTAGCGAAACGTAGAAACCTCTAAATCCGTCAAAGCACCTAGGCTTGCTTAGCTTGGCGGCCGGCAAACCAAAAACGTTCTGAAAGTTCAAAGAGGACTTCAATAGAAATCGCTAAAAGAGAAGCCGGAATCACTCCTTGAAGCATGAGGGTATTATCGTTAAGCGAAAGACCCTGCACGATAGACTCACCCAAACCACCCGCACCAATGAAGGCGGCAAATGTAGCAGTACCCACGCTGATCACTGCAGCTGTGCGAACTCCAGCTAGAATAACCGGAGCCGCAAGGGGCAGTTCTATGAGTTTTAAAACTTCAGACGATTTGAGGCCCAAGCCTTCACCCACTTCAATCAGTCGACGATCCACGTTTTCCAGGGCCGTCAGTGTATTTCTAAGAATCGGCAAGATACTGTACAAAAACAATCCAACGATGGCCGGCAAGGGCCCAGTTTGTTGAAAAATGGGAACCATAAAAAACAAAAGCGCGAGAGAGGGTATGGTCTGTAAAATACCAGAAGTAAATATTATGGGTTGGGTCAGGCTCGGAATTTTTAATCGGTACAATAGAATGCCAAGGGGAATCGACAGAAGAATTGCCGCGATCAAGGCAACACCTGTTAAATAGAGGGTTTCAGCCGTCTGCTTTCCGATCGTAACGAGGTCAAATTTAGAACCACAACGTCGATC
>JAUHWN010000003.1 GCA_030424665.1 Bdellovibrionia bacterium
TTATGCCCGACAAAGAAAACAATGAGGATTGAACTGACTCGATCCCCATTGTTTTCTTTGTCGGGCATAACTCAAAAACAAATGTTCCTGGGCCCGAGTCATGCCAACGTAGCACAGGCGTCGTTCTTCTTCGAGTCCATTGGGATCCGAATTGTCTATGGCTCGAGCCGTTGGAAACAAGCCCTGTTCCATACCTGCAACAAAAACAACGGGAAATTCCAAACCTTTAGAGATGTGGAGGGTCATCAGAGTAACAGAGTCCTCCTCGTCACTCATGCGATCGACATCTTGAACTAGAGCCATCTCTTCGAGAAAATTCTGCAAGGTTCCCTCTTCACCTCGCTCGTCACAAAATTGAGTGATCGCATTATTAAATTCTTCGAGGTTATCGATACGGCTTTCGGCCTCTTGGGTGCCCTCATTTTTAAGCTTGGCGACGTAGCCAGTTTCAGCCAGAATTTCGGTGTAAAGTTCAACTAAGGTGAGGTCTTCAGCTCGGGTACGGAGTTTTACTAAGAGATCGAGGAAGCCGCCGACCTTGGTCTGCGCTCCTTTGTGGAAAACTTTCTCTTCTATACTGCGGGCACAGGCTTCAACCATTCTGATTCCGGCGGCATTTGCATAGTTTTCGATCTTCTCAATAGTGGTTTTACCAATTCCCCTTGCCGGAACATTAATAACTCTTTTGAGTGCGACATCGTCACCGGGATTTATAATTAATTTGAGGTAGGCGATGACGTCTTTGATTTCCATTCGTTCGTAGAACTTGAGCCCACCGACAATTCGATAGGGGATACTTCGCAAACGCAGCTGTTCCTCGAGAACCCGCGACTGAGCATTGGTTCGATAGAAAATAGCAAAGTCTTTGTAGGCGTACTCTCCAGACTGAGAAAGTGATTCGATATTTTTGACAATCATTCGAGCTTCGTCGTACTCAGTGTTTTCCTCACAGACCTGAATCAACGAACCGGGATCATTTTGTGTAAAAAGAGTCTTATCTTTTCTAATCTCGTTATTCTTAATCAATTCCGTAGATGCGGAGACAATGACTTGGCTGGAGCGGTAATTTTGCTCGAGCTTTACAACCTTGGCTTCCGGGAAGTCTTTTTCGAACTCAAGAATGTTGGCGATATCAGCGCCGCGCCAGCTGTAAATACTTTGATCTTCATCACCAACGACGCAGAGGTTGCGATGCCCCTTTGAGAGGGCTTTGATGATGAGATATTGGATGCGATTGGTATCTTGATACTCGTCGATCATGATAAAGCGAAATTGATTTTGCAGGGACTCAAGAACTACCGGATAACTTACAAAGATTTCGTAGGTCTTAAGTAAAAGGTCGGCAAAGTCTAAGGCATTGGCCGATTTCATTTCTTGTTCATAGCGCTCGTAAACTTCCAAAGTTCTGGGGTCCATCATAAAGTTTTTTTGTTTGCGAACACCGATAGGGTCGAGTCCTCGAGTTTTGGCTGAGTTAATTCGACCTTGAAAGGATTTGGCGGGATTCATCTTTTCGTCGATCTTTAGAGCCGAGAGCACCTTTTTAATCATTGAGAGCTGATCGGCTTGATCGTAAATCGAAAAATAGGGTTCGTATTCGAGTAGGTGAATGTGTTGTCTAAGAAGTCTTGCACAAATGGAGTGGAAAGTTGATATCCACATGGGTTCGTGAATGGGAATTCCTTTTTCGGCGAGCAGGCTTGTGATCCGGCTCTCCATCTCCCGAGCCGCTTTGTTGGTAAAGGTGACGGCCAGGATTTCGTTAGGTGCGGCGAGTCCCTGTTGGATCAATTGTGCTGTGCGAAATGTCAAAACTCGGGTTTTTCCGGAGCCAGCGCCGGCAAGAATCAAAAGTGGGCCTTCGAGGCATTCGGCGGCTTCTCTTTGTTTAGGATTTAAATGGTCTAAATCACTTTGAATTTCCGACATGATCCCCTTCCCGATAATAGGCTCGGTTATAGTTCTTCAATGTAAAATTGTCACCCCCTGGGTAAGCACTTTGTAAAATGCCGGGTGCGACCAGAGGTATTTCGGATGTTGTAAGCCTAAGCTGCTTTCACTGTAAGAGGCGAGCAGTCAGGGGTGTTCTGTCGCCTTTAGGAGTCATTCAAAGAGAACAAAGGAAGTATTGTGAACGTAAGTGGAAAACGAAAAGCAATATTTAGAATTTTAAGCCTCGGAAGTTTAGTCTTTATTTTTTTAGCCATGGAGGCCAAGGCCGCACCTTTGGAGCAAGAAATTGAGATAAGTCAGAATGCCATTGGATCGGAGCCGACAGAAGCCAATATTTATCAAGGGAACTTTGAAATTAGCGGAACGCTTAGCTATATGAATTACGACTCGAGAAATACAATTGGACTTAACAACCGGTACGAGTACTTTATTTCGGATCAGTTTTCGCTGGGCGGAAACATAAATCTTTATTTCAATGAATACGGTCAAAGTTTTAGCTTTGGGCCCTCACTAACATATTACTTTTGGAAGAACGAAAAGTGGACCAGCTACGTCGGTCAGTCATTGAATTGGGGTGAGGCCAATTTCGATTATGACGATGGCTATCCCTCTTATTATAATTCGAATTTTACTGGTGAGTCTCGAATCGGTGTTAAGTATTTTATCATTCCTGAAGTCGCCGTAGGGCTCGAGTACAACTACGAATACGTTCTGGGTAAAGGAGATCGATTTCTTGGAAATCCCAACGAATTGCAAGTTTCATTTTCGATTCACCTCTAGGACTTAAAAGGGCCCATTCAAGAGACCCAGATCTTCAAATTGGGGTTTCTTGAATAAGATAAGAAATGCTTTTCATATTTTTTTAGAAAACCATGGATGAGATGTTTTCGAGGTCGCTCAAATTAAACACAAGGGGCAAGGAATGCCCCGCTTTTTTGATTTAATAGCCACTCTTGGAATCATTTGTGCTTACTAGAAAGAGATGAGTAAACCTTCACGGCCCACACATTTGATAATTTGTTTAACCCTCTTGATGGCCGTCCTTCTATTGGTTACAAGCTTGGCCCATGGAAATGCAGTTCGGTGCGAGAGTGTTTTCGAAAACGGTCTGCAGAGTGAGCGATTTAGATACCTTGATACTGCCTTCAAAACCTATTTACAGAGAAGGTCTTCGCCTGGTGAGGGAGATCTTGAGGGATTTCTACACCATTTACTCGATGATCGCGTTGACCATGAAATTCAACAGCGAAGTGCCACTCTTAGTTTCAGTGAGCGCATAGAACTCAGAGGCGAGGTACTTAAAGATCTTTTGCGAATCGTTGAAGATAAGATCGATCGAGTCATTTCGGTTCCTCTGACTAATGCAGATCTAGTTGATTTAAGAAGTGAATTGGGGCGAGAGCCGACTCGGTCTGAACTAGAACAGTTAAGTCGATTCTATTCAGTCTTTGCTCTGCCTTTGCCGCCCCACCGAGTTCTCGAGGCTTTTGAAACCTTGGGGGCGTCAATTCCAATTTTTTTAATGATGCACACGATTCTCCACGATTACCCGGTATCCGACTATGACTTTGTCGCTTTTTTTACTCAATTAATGAATCCTAATGTTGTCGATGAAATCCGTTTTTTAATGACGACGAATAGAGATGGGATGCACATGATTCGACAAGCCTCTCGTGAATTAAATTTGGCTATAGAAAGAGGTGAGCTTGAAATTCAAGACCGAGTTGCGCAAGAAAAAGACTTTGAAGAGGCTTTTGATATTATTGTGTGGAGAAGTGAGCAGATTAACAACTCTTTGAATGATCTGTATTTTGAATTCCAAAGTTTGCCAGTTACTCCTGAGAACTTGCGAGCAACTCAATACCTTGAAGTGATGATGAAGCTACAAGATGAGATGCGAATGAGGCAGAATATTTTCATGGCTCTCACTCGCTTCAGGTACTTCTTTTAGAATATTAGCGACCAATTTTTTGAACGATGGCCGTCTTAACACTGTTGTGCTTAAGAATTTGCGATTTGTACTGAGTCGCCTCTTTTCTCGATTTAAAAGTTCCAACGCTGACGCGATACCAAGTGCGACCTTTAACAGTTGCTGTTACCGGGAAGGCTGGAAATCCTTTTTCAATGAGTTCAGCAGAATGACGGTTGGCATCTTCTGGAGTCGGGTATGAAGCGATTTGAACTGTATATTCGATTCTTCTTTTGCCCACAGACTTAGGAAGGCTCGATGGAACTCTTGGTTGAGTGCTCGCTTTTTTTGTTGAAGGCGAATTGCCCATGGCGATTCGTGCAGCCGCCTTTTGCACACCCTTAATATCGGGCTTTGCTTCTTTTACCTTTGTCGTCGAGCTTGATGCGACCTTTCGTGGAAGAAGAGGCTTTTTCATTGCTTGCTTCTTTTTAGAGGCATCGCTCATTTCTTTGCGCGTTTTATTCAAAACTTGATTAACGACTTTGTTAGCGTCAGAAGTTTTAACTTGCTTGTTTTTTTCTACAGGCATTCTCTTGACCTGTGCATTTTCGGTAAACTTCTCAGAAGAGTATTCGGATTCGTTCAAAGATTGAAGGCTGTGCTCTTTATCGCTCAAGCCCTTACCGGCAATAACTCCAAAACTGAAAGAAAGGATGCAGACAAATGCAATTAGCAACATTTTGAGAATTGAATCCAGTTTCGAGTAATTTTTTTGTTCACTCATTACAAGCTCCTCAGGAAACAAAGGTGTACCTTCTAATTCTATGACCCAGTGGTTGCTAGGTCAATGTGTCAAAGTCTTGACAAGCTGGTCATTGGGGGAGTTGATGGGAGTATGTCTGAATCTCTTGAGAGTCAAAATTTAAGTGAAATTTTATCTACGGCCCATAGGGCTGCTGATCAAGCCTCCCAAATCTTACTGAGTTATTTTGATAACTTAGCTTGGGTCGGAGAGAAAGAGCAGGCTGGCCTCGTTACCGAGGCGGATCAAAAAAGTGAAGAAACGATAAGAAATATCATTGCTGAAAATCACCCAGATCATAGCTTTTTGGGGGAAGAAACTGGACACCATACCGGACGAAAACAAGACGGTCCCTTTTTGTGGATTGTCGACCCATTAGACGGAACCACCAACTTTGTTCATAGTTTTCCACTTTTTTGTATATCTATTGGCGTCGAGTATGAGGGAGAACTTGTTGTAGCTTTGATCGATGCTCCACTTTTGCGAATGCGCTGGACAGCGATCAAGGGAGAGGGGACGAAGCTCAATGGCAAGAAGGTTCAGGTCAGTCAGAGAGAAGGTTTGGGGAAAACCCTTTTTGCCACCGGTTTTGCTTCACAAAAGAAAGTTGAGATTGATAAACAGCTCGAACACCTAGGCGAGATTTTGCAGAAGACACGAGGAATTCGACGTGGTGGTGCGGCGGCTCTCGATTTATGCTTTGTCGCTCAAGGAGTTTTTGATGGATTTTGGGAGTCAAATTTGAGTCCTTGGGATACGGCTGCGGGAGCACTTCTCGTGCGCGAAGCGGGCGGAATCGTTCAGAGCTTTGATAACCCAGACTATGATCCTAGGATGAAGTCTATCATTGCCGGATCTCCCAACTCGCTTCCTTTGCTTAGAGACATTCTAAAATTGCCGAAGCTCTAAATGAGTCCTGTCAATCTACTGACCTCGACCCTAAAGGGTGACGCCACGTCCAGCAGGACTTGTGGTTCTTATCTTCAATACAGAAGACTTTTATCTTATTGTCCGGTGATTCCAACTAGACTCGCAGACTAATGTCTCTATGGCACCCCAGTTGCTTTATCTGTGGGTAAGGGAGTGTCTGATTGAGTGAAGCAGACAACTGTCGAGTCAAGGAGGATTCCAGTGGCCGAGGAAAAAGCAGAAGAAAACGCAGCCAAGCCAGCAGAAGAAAAACCAGCAAAAAAAGCGGGCGGGGGAAAGCAGAGTGCACTTCTATTTGCACTCCTTATCATTAATATGCTTGTGGTAGCTGCGGTAGGGTACATGGTTTATCAAACGCGCACGGAAGAGCAAAAGGGGTCAACTCTTGATAAAATCGTCGAAGGGGAAGTGGCGAATCAAGAGAAGGATGCTGAAGTCGCTCAAGACTTCATTGGGCAGCTCGTGCCACTGGAAATGTTCCTTGTTAATTTGTCGGGCGACCGTGGAAATCGTCTTCTTAAGGTCAGTATGGAGCTAGAGATCGACGGCGAGATGGTCCAAGAAGAAATTGAAAAGCGAAAGCCACAAATCCGAGACATTATTATCGTACTTCTGTCTAGTAAGACCTACTCACAAATCAGTTCGAAAGACGGAAAAGAATACTTAAGAGAAGAAATTAAAGACACTTTGAATTCATTTTTAACGCGCGGAAAAGTAAGACGAGTACTTTTCACGGAATTCATTTTTAGCTAGAGGGGACGATCAATGAATCAGGTTCTATCACAATCAGAAGTTGATGCGCTTTTATCGGCGGTCTCTGAAGGTGAGCTCGGGGAGTCGAGTGAAAATCCTGATGCGAATAATCCGGATGATGATAGGGTCGTCGTCGTCTATGATTTAACGAGCCAAGACCGGATTATTCGAGGACGACTTCCTCAGCTTGATGTCATATATGAAAAATTCATGAGATCTTTCAGGGTTTCATTGTCGTCGGCACTAAGAAAGATCGCAGCTCTCAATCACGCGAGTACAGATTTTCTAAAGTTTGGTGAGTTTATTAATACTCTACCTATGCCGACGTGTATGAGTGTTTTGCG
This sequence comes from Bdellovibrionia bacterium, assembly GCA_030424665.1. Taxonomy (GTDB): domain Bacteria; phylum Bdellovibrionota; class Bdellovibrionia; order Bdellovibrionales; family JAGQZY01; genus JAUHWN01. The sequence goes on from JAUHWN010000003.1 coordinate 6,695, forward strand.
ATTTAACGCTCTCAGGGGGTCGGCCCTTTTTGTTATTGAGAGTAAGCTTGCGTATGCACTCGTGGACTCCTTTTTTGGAGGAGATGATAGGCCTTATACAAAAATCGAGGGAAAAGATTTTACGCCCATCGAACTTTCGATTGTTAGAAAAGTTGTTGAGCTTGCAATAGAAGACCTCGAAAGTGCATGGGCTTCGGTTGAGAGAATCGACGCTAGCTTTGTCAGAACCGAAGTGAATCCACAGTTTGTTGGAATCGTTCCACCTACTGACGTTGTAATCGCATCAACTTTTGATGTTGAACTTGAAAATGCCAACGGAACGATAACGCTGGTCATTCCCTATGCGACAATCGAGCCTATTAAACAAAAGTTATCAACTGGCTTTCAGGTGGAGTCAGATCAGACTGATAAAAAATTATGGACCTCAATTATCGAACAGCAAATGTTAGACACTGAGCTCGATATACAAGTTGATCTTGGGCAGACAGAAATCACTCTCCGCGACTTGATGGATTTAAAGGTAGGGGATGTCATTCCTCTCGATCAGGATGCGACCGGTGAATTTGATGTTCAGGTCGAAGGTGTAAAGAAATTTAAGGGTTTTTATGGAATTAATCACGGTACGGTTGCCGTGCAAGTAACCAATAAGAAAGATCGTGATTAGGGGGAGTTATGGCAGAAGATAAAATTGATGACCTTTTAAATAGTTTAGAGGAATCAGAAGAGGATTCAAAGCAAGCAGCTCCTGCTGAACCGGAAACGGAAGAGGCGAAGTCGGAGAAGCAAGATCGAAATCTAGAATTGATTTTGGACATTCCTCTGAAGGTAACTGTTGAACTAGGTCGGACAAAGATGGTTGTGAGTGAGCTTCTCAATCTTGGGCAGGGATCAGTGATCGAACTGAATAAGCTGGCCGGTGAACCGATGGAAGTTCTCGTCAATGACAAACTAGTTGCACGCGGCGAAGCCGTTGTTGTGAACGAAAAATTTGGTGTTCGTCTAACAGACATCATTTCACCAAGAGAAAGAGTAGAACAACTCAAGTAGGAATTGTTATGAAGAAAACTCACTTATTACTCAGTCTAATAATGTTACTTTTACCACTTTCAGCCGTTTCTAAGGTCGTGGTGGACGATGTGAAGGTATTTCGCGAGGGAGATCGATTCGTAGTCGACCTTTTTATGAATAATCCCCCAAAGAAGAGTTCTCTAGAGGTTGATTTCATTCGCGAAACAATTCAGGTAAATGTTCCTGGTGTCAAAATATCTAAAGGTAAGAATCTGACAAGAGTATCGGATAGGACAGTGAGAAGTATCTATACCTACGAACCAAGTGGTCGAATCTTGCGGACTCGGGTAATTCTTAAGAAAGGCATAGAGGCTGCGCGCTTCTTACATTCTGTTTCTTTTGAAAGATACGCCAATAAAATCAGGGTTGTTGTCGACGGAAAGGGTGATGCTGCCCTTGCTTCGAGAACGGGAGAGGAAGTTTCTGTGATTCTTCCTGTTGAAGAAATAAAACCAGAGAAATTAATCAGTCAGGTTAAATTAAATCCAACAATTCCATCTGCTATTAAAAATACTAAGTCAATTGTAATGCCAACTGTATTACCATCTCGGGAGACGGTGGGTTCAGCCACAATTGAAAAGTCCAGCGATGAGTTGATTGCAAGGACAAAAGAAGAGGTTAAGAAAGAGGTTGAGGGATCTGAAGAAGAGTCTGAAATCCTAATTTCAAAGACAAAAGAGGATAAAAAGACTGAGGCTGATATTCCACTTTTTAAGACGTCTAAAGCAGAGGAGACGAGCTCAGTTCAACCTTCACTACAGAAGATTCTAATTTCTCTCGCTGTTATTCTAATGAGTTTTGTGGTGGCAGCCTATGCCATTAAAAAGTGGGGCAATAAAAAGGGCATCACAAATAGCAATCGAAGCATAAAAATCATTGCTCAGCACCATCTTGGACCAAAGCGAAGTATTGCGATTATTCAGGTTGCTGGGGAGAGCCTTCTTGTGGGAATTACCGAGCAGAACATTAGCATGCTCAAAACTTTGAATCTCTTAGACGAAGATATTCCGCAAAAGAGTTTTACGGGGGCCTTATCACAATTTGATCAAGAGAATGATGCCTTCATAAGTAGTGGTAGACCACAGCCTGCTCAGCCAGCGATTTCGGCTAAAGTAAGTAATAACGAAGATAATTATGCTCTAACGGGCTTAAGTGAAATTAGAGATCGAATTAATACTCGCCTTCAAGGAATGAAGCAGATTTAATTCGAATACAGAAGGATAAAACAATGCCAGGATGGCTCGTTTTCATCAAAATGACATTACTCATTTTAATTGCTCCGGAATTTGCCGATGCGCAAGTGACTTTACCCGACGTTACTTTGGGTTTTAAGTCGACCGAAAACCCGGAGGAAGTCGTCAGTACAATTAAAATTATTTTAATGCTGACGGTACTGACTCTAGCACCAGCAATCCTTATCTTGATGACCTCCTTTACGCGAATCATAGTCGTCTTTTCTTTTCTACGCCAAGCACTCGGAACCCAGCAGATGCCCCCCAATCAGCTATTGGTTGGCTTATCTCTATTTTTGACATTTTTTATTATGGGTCCCGCATTCTCCGAAATAAATGATAAAGCCTTAAAGCCCTATTTGAGCTCGGAAATTAGTCAGTCGGCTGCCCTTGATGAGGCGGCGAAGCCCCTTCGTCAGTTCATGTTTAACCAGACGAGAGAAGAAGATCTCATGCTCTTCTTAAAGATGTCTAAAGTCGATAGCCCACGGACTCGAGCCGATGTTCCCACAATGGTTTTAATTCCGGCATTTGTAATTTCTGAACTGAAGACCGCTTTTCAGATTGGATTCATTATTTATTTACCTTTTTTGGTGATTGATATGGTCATAGCAAGTGTCTTGATGGCCATGGGGATGATGATGTTACCTCCAGTCGTAATATCACTTCCCTTTAAAATTATGCTTTTTGTTTTGATAGATGGATGGAGTCTCCTTGTAGGCTCAGTCGTAAAGAGTTTTGGATAGTCTATGAATACTGATTTAGTTATGACATTAGGAGCAGAGACATTAAAGACTACGGCACTGGTCGCCTCGCCGATGCTCATCGCAGCCCTTGCAATTGGTTTAATTATTAGTGTTCTTCAGGCCATCACTCAAATCAATGAGGCAACCTTAACTTTTATTCCCAAGATGTTTGTTGTTGCAGCTGTCCTTTTAGTCGCAGGAAGCTGGATGCTTGATGTATTAACGGTTTTCTCAACAGGTTTGTTTGAAAATATTGCAGATTGGGTGAGGCAGTAGTGAATTTGTTTAACTTCAATGAATACGAAATTATTGCGTTTTTCTTAGTACTTCTAAGAATTTCGGCATTCATTGTTAGTTGGCCAGTATTTGGTAGTGTGAATGTACCTGGACCAGTTAAAATTCTTCTCGCCCTTGTTGTCACTATTTTGATATTCCCGGTTATTGCCATTCAAGCCACTTTGCCAGAGCTTGAGTCCTTAGAGATGATAAGTTTCGCATTAAAAGAAGTTTTTACCGGATTGGTGATGGGTTATCTCTGTCGGCTTTTCTTCTTTGTCGTGAGTATGGCTGGTAACATCATCTCTTTGACAATGGGATTATCCCAAGGGCAATTATACAATCCGGCTTTGAATGCCACCGGAAACTCAGTCGAACAGTTTTATGTAATCCTCGGAACATTATTTTTTCTCGCGATCAATGGTCACCACTACATGTTAGTGGGTCTCCAGAAGAGTTTTGAATTTATTCCTGTTGCGACGGCTTTCGGGAAAGTTGAGATTTTCGCGAACTTTGGAATGGTAGTGAATCAGCTATTTGAGTTTGGTGTTCGCATGGCTGGTCCCGTATTAGTAACAATTTTATTCGCTAATATTGCGATGGGTATTATTGGTCGAGCGGTACCACAAATTAATGTTTTGATTACTGCACTGCCAGCCAATATTTTGGTGGGTTTGTTAGTCTTAATAATTTCTATACCACTATTAATCGCGCAGATGGGTGAACTCGTTGAGTTAATGGCAGAGCACTTGTTTGCATTTATAAAAGAGTACTAGGTAATGGCTGAATCGGATCAACAGGAAAAGACGGAAGAGGCGACACAACAGCGTCGCGAAGACTTTCGTAAGAGAGGGCAAGTCGCTCAGACTAAAGAGCTGGCAACAGTCCTTGTGCTCTTTTCTATGGCATTTGCCTTATTTTTCTTAGGCCGATTTTTTATGTCTCAAGTTATGGAGATTTTCACATCTTCATTTGACGACTTCTTCGTGGCCGCTTCAAAGGATGCCTCTTTGTGGCCGGCAGTTCACTATGTGAGTGCAAAAGCGCTTAACATAATAGCGCCACTGGGTCTCATGTTTATGATCATGTCTATTATGTCCACTTTGGTGCAAGTGGGAATTTTGCAAAACGAAGAGGCCATGAAGCCAAAGCTTGAGAAGTTAGATCCTACCAAGGGTTTGAAAAGAATTTTTAGTCTTCGCTCGCTTGTTGAGGGGATTAAGGCTGTCTTTAAAGTGATCTTGGTCATAGCAGTTGTGTATCTAGTACTAGAAAAAGAGATCTTTAGGGTTCCGCAGCTTATGCATTTTACTGTTGGGCAGACATTTACTTACGTGGGTGAGCTCAGTGTCAAAATCCTCGGAGCTGTGGGGGTCTTAATGGGTTTTCTCGCTGCCTTCGATTATTTCTTCCAGCGCTTTGAGCTTGAAAAGCAAATGCGTATGTCTAAGCAGGAAGTCAAAGAAGAAACTAAATCTAGAGAGGGTGATCCGCTTGTTAAGGCTCGAATTCGTCGTGTGCAAAGAGAAATGGCACAACGAAGAATGATGGAGGATGTACCCAAAGCCGATGTGATCATTACAAATCCCACTCATATTGCTGTGGCTCTTCAGTACGACCCTTCTAAGTTTGCGGCCCCTCGGTTGGTAGCTGCTGGCGCAGGGGCCATTGCCCAAAAGATTAAAGAAGTGGCTAGAGAGAACAATGTGCCTGTAGTAGAAAACAAGCCTCTAGCGCGCACGATATTTAAAACAATGAAAATTGGTGAAGTTATTCCGAGAGAGCTTTTTACAGCGGTAGCTCAGGTTCTCTCATATGTATTTAAGTTAAAGAAAAGGGTAAGAGCATAGATGGAACAGGTATTTTTATTTTTCAAACGATTTGAAAAATATACGAAGAACACCGATCTTTTGATCGCAATTGGCCTCGTTTGTGTTCTTGGCGTGATGTTGGTTCCTCTACCATCTTATCTTTTGGATATCGCTTTAACCGGTTCACTCACACTTTCTCTACTCGTCTTGTTGGTGAGTATCTATATCAATAAGACCTTGGACTTCAGTGTCTTTCCATCTCTTTTGTTGGTGACAACACTCTTTAGACTTTCTTTGAACGTGGCCTCTACGCGTTTAATTTTATCAGAAGGGCATAGAGGAGAGGCAGCGGCCGGTGCTGTTATTTCATCATTTGGAAACTTCGTGGTGGGGAATAACTACACCATAGGTTTTATTGTATTTGTAATCTTGGTCGTTATTAACTTTGTCGTGATTACCAAAGGTTCTGGTCGCGTCGCTGAAGTTGCTGCACGATTTACTCTCGATGCTATGCCTGGTAAGCAAATGTCGATCGATGCCGACTTAAATGCTGGGTTGATCAGTGAAGAGGATGCTAGGAACCGTCGAAAAGAAATCGAAGCAGAAGCAGACTTTTATGGATCTATGGATGGTGCCAGTAAGTTCGTTCGTGGTGACGCCATCGCCGGAATAATTATCACGGTCGTTAACCTGATTGGTGGGTTGGCAATTGGGGTGATTCAAATGGGTCTGGATGCTAGTACGGCTGCTGACTATTATACGAAATTGACGATTGGTGATGGCCTCGTTTCGCAGATTCCAGCCCTCATTATATCAACGGCCGCTGGTATCGTTGTAACTCGATCCTCTTCGCCTAAGAATGTTGGATCAGAGATGGCCAGTCAGCTCCTTGTCTCACCAAAAGCCGTAGCTATTGTTGCGGGAATTCTCACAGTACTCGGGTTGGTACCAGGGCTTCCGACGGCTCCTTTTATAGGAATAGCTATGGTTCTTGGGATAATCGCTTACATGCTCTTTGAGTACAAGAAAGAAGAAGTGGCTCAACAAGAGGCTGCTGAATTGACTGACTCTGAAGAAACTCCAAAAGAAAAAATTGAAAGTCTTCTCCCGCTCGACCTCGTAGAACTGGAAGTTGGTTACGGATTGATTAATATCGTTGAGAGCGAAGAATCTGGTGACCTCCTTGAGAGAATTCTTTCTATTCGAAAGCAATTTGCAATGGACTTAGGAATCATTGTTCCCAGTATTCACATCAGGGATAATTTGCAGTTAGCTCCTGGTGACTATCAGGTTCTTATAAAAGGAAATCGTGTAGCTGGTGGGACTCTTAAGCCAGATTATATGCTAGCGATGGACCCGGGCAATGTTATGGATCCAATCGATGGTATTCCAACAAGAGAGCCGGCTTTTGGCTTGGATGCCCTTTGGATTAACCCAACGCAAAGGGAAGAGGCCGAAATAATTGGTTACACTGTGGTCGATTTGCCGACGGTAATGGCGACTCATATTACTGAGATTATTAGAACTCACGCTCACGAACTTCTAGGTCGACAAGAGGCTTCAAATCTCATCGATAATTTTAAGAAGTCATATCCCAAGGTTGTTGAGGAGTTGATTCCTGATCAATTGCCGTTGGGTACGGTCGTTAAGGTCATGCAGAATTTGCTACAAGAACAAGTTTCTATCCGCGATTTATTGACGATCTTTGAAACCTTAGCCGATGAATCGACTCGTACCAAGGACTCAGAAGTGTTGACAGAAAGTGTTCGTAAGAACTTAGCTAGAAATATCACTTCTAAAGTTAAGTCCGAAGACAACGCTGTCGCTGTAATGACCTTGGCTCCTCACTTAGAAGAACTAATTAATAACTCTCTGATTCAAACGGAACAGGGTGTGCAGTTGGTGATGGATCCGCATCAGGCCCAGGCCTTGATCGGAAATATTGCTGACACCATAGAAACGAATCCTGAGATAGCCGGGCAGCCTATTTTGTTAACCAGCCCGACTGCTAGAAGACATATTTATAAACTCGTAAACCGATTTTTGCCGCAGCTTATTGTTTTATCTCACAATGAACTTACTGCTGACGTAAATGTCAGCTCGATCGGACAGGTGGAGATGGCCCATGCAGGTTAAGAAGTACGAAGCCAAATCGATGCAAGATGCACTTAAAATGATTAAAATGGAGCTCGGCCCAGAGGCCATTATCCTTCAGGCCAAGAACCTTTCAAAGGGTTTTGGTCTTATGAATCAGGGAAGTGTTGAAGTCACTGCCGCAGTTTCTGAAGGAGTATTGAAGAAAAAGCAGCTCGTTGAATCACGAATGAGAGCGGTTGATAAGGAGCGTTTTTCAGCCATTCCAGCAAGACGGCAAAAAGAAATGATCGAAAAGGTTGTTGGTCGTTATTCAAATAACAACAATAAAAATGTTAACATTACAGCGAAACCTTATATATCGATTTCTGATGACGAAGCGAGCGAGACGAATGGGTCCCGGGAGCAACTCATCGATGAGGTCATCAATAAGAGTCTAAAGCAGGCTAAGCAGGCAGACACTCAGGTGAATAGAGACGAGGATGCCCGCAAAAGAGTTCAGAATGCTGCCAAGACGGCACTCGATGCCGGTAAGGATCTTTTTGCGGAAGATCAAAAAGATGCGGCCCCAAAGGTGGATCAGGCCTCTCGCTCTCAAGTCAGTTCCGGTCCGTCCGATGCTGAGGTTCATCAGTTAAAACAAGAAATAGCTCGCCTTCAATCTGTGATTCAGGGCTTTCAAAAGATGCCACAGACTTTTGTGACCGCTCACCCGGGAGCTCAATATGGTATTCCTTACGAATTGAATCCCGTTTTCGAAAAGTTGAGTCAAGCCGGGGTGAGTACTGAATGTGTTGTTGAAATTATTAAAGCGGCTCAAGGTAAAATGCCAGGAGATCAGTTAGTAAAAACACCTATGGTGGATGCTTTCGCCGCTCGTTACATTCTCGATCATGTGACCACTACTGACAAACCCCTTGAAAGTAAGTTCCACTCTTTTATTGGCCCGTCGGGTGGGGGTAAAACCTCGAGCCTCGTCAAGATGGCTAGTTATTTGGTGATTAAGAAGAAAAAGAAAATTGCCATCCTTAGTTCTGACATTTTCAAAGTTGGAGCCGTCGATCAGTTAAAAATCTACTGTAAAATTTTGAATATTCCTTGTTTTGTGATGCGACCAGGAGAGGATAATGGCGACCTGATTAACCAACTCCATGGGTTCGACCATGTATTGATTGATCACCCAGGAATGTCTATGTCGAGTATTGAAGAAATCGACTTTACAAAGGGAAGTCTGCTTCCAGGCGTCACTGACCACAAGGTTCACCTCGTATTGTCTTGTTCTTTCAAAGAGCAGGATTGTCTTGAGTTAGCTCAAAGATTCAAAGTCGCTAAGTTTAACGACATTATTTTTACGGGCCTTGATCTTTCAAGGCAGCATGGCCTGATCTATAGCGTTCAGCAGAAGACGGGCTGTCCACTTCATTCTTTTGGAACTGGATCAAGAGTTCCTGAGGATTTTGAATTTGCAACAAAAGAGAGAGTTCTCGATCTCATATTTAAGTTATCAAGTTTAAAGGGTCAAAGAGGTTAAGTTTTATGAGTTATCAGAGTCCAAATTTATATGGCCAACACGGTTCCCACACAAAAGTTTTGAGTATTGCCTCAGGTAAAGGTGGGGTGGGGAAGACGACAATTACTTCAAATCTAGCACTCAGCCTAGCATCTCAGGGTCACAGGGTTCTAATACTAGACGGTGATCTGGGCATGGCGAATGTAGACATAATGTTTGGAGTAAGGTCGCAGCACCACATTGGAGATATTCTTCAAGGGAGAGTGAGTGTCGAAGATGCGATTCAAAGAATCGACAAAAATATAGACCTATTGTCTGGTGGTAGTGGGCTCTACGAAATGTCAAAAATATCTACAGTAGAAAAAGCGCAACTTATAGAGCAGATAAGTGAGATTGGAACACACTATGACTATATGTTAGTCGATACGGCTCCTGGTATTAGTGACCAAGTCCTCTTCTTAAATAGTGCTGCTCAACAAATATGTGTTGTTATTACCCCAGACCCCGCATCGATTGCTGACTCCTATGCACTAATGAAGGTGCTGAATCAGCATTATCGTGAACAAAGATTTTCTATTATCTGCAATCAAGTATCAGATGTTGCACAAGGAAAGCGTTTGTTTTCCAAAATTAATGATATCTGTTCAAAGTTTCTGTACTTGAGTCTTGATTATTTGGGTTCAATCCCTCAAGATAAAGTTCTGAGGCAAACAACACAAACACAAAAGCTTGTAGTTAGATCCCATCCAGACGCTATCTCGACTGTCTCAATACGAGAAATTGCAAATGAATTAAGTGGTTACAATCAAATAGACAGCTGTAAAGGAAGTCTACAATTTTTCTGGCGCCAGCTCTTAGGTGTGGCATGAAAAGATTTGGACTTTTGAGAACTCGTTCTGTTTGATACCTTTAAGTTATAAGGAAGGTAGAATGTCCTCAAGCTTACTTAAAAAATATAAAGAAGAGCCTAGTAAGTTAACTCCTCAACAAAAAGATAAGTTGATTATGGAGTATGCGCCGCTCATTAAGTTTATCGCTCAGAAGATAGCCGTGAGACTACCTTCAAATATCGAGCTCGATGACCTTATTTCAAGTGGAGTAATAGGCCTAATGGATGCCATCGAGAAATACGATCCGACACGCGATAATAAGTTTAAGACTTACGCAGAATTTCGTATTCGTGGTTCGATTCTCGATGAACTCAGAGCTCAAGATTGGGTACCCCGTTCGGTTCGAGATAAAGCAAAGCTCTTAGATCGAACAATTGGGGAGCTAGAGACTGAACTTGGACGTTCGCCTGAGGACGAAGAAGTGGCTGCGAAACTTAGTATGACCATGGACGAGTTCTACGATCTCGTTAATCAGGTTCGGCCGGTGAGTGTCCTCTCAATAGATGAGCAGGCTACTTTTAGTAATGTCGATAAGAAGTCTATTTTAAGCATCCTAGAGGGTGCTAAATTAAATAATCCATTTAATCAGTTGAACTCTAAGTCAGTAAAAGAAGTCGTCACTCGAGCCATCGAGGAGCTTCCTGAGAGACAAAGACTGGTTCTTTCTCTTTACTACTATGAGGACTTAAACTTGAAAGAAATCGGTAAGGTCCTTCGCGTGACAGAAAGTCGAGTTTCTCAACTTCACGCTCAAGCTGTTGCAAGACTTAGAGCTAAGTTGCAGATCGTTTTCGGCGAACAAGAAATGGAAGCTTCTTAAAAGATTCTTTTTTAATTCATAATTCGCAAAGGTCTAGTGATTCACTAGACCTTTTTTAGTGTTTTAATCTTTTCGGGGCTCCTTGTTTCTCTTTAGTGGGTTAGGCTAAAATCGGTAGCATGAAAATCTTGATTACATCTTATGGCACCCGTGGTGATGTGCAGCCTTATGTTGCCTTGGGGCTGGGATTGGTAGCCCGAGGGCATCAAGTATTGATTGTGACCAGTTCCCGTTTTGAAGAGTTTGTGCGGGGCCGTGGTCTTGATTTCTCACCTCTTTCGGATGAGTTATTGTCTATATTGGACCGACCTGAAGGAAAAGACCTTCTAGAGAAATCCAATAATTTGATTGGAATGCTCAGCCAAGGAATCAAATTAAAAAAACAAGTTGGATATCTCAATGAAGAGCTTCTTCGTCAAAATTGGAAAATAGCAAAAGAGTTTTCTCCTGATTTAATAATATATCACCCCAAATCCTTTGGAGCACCTCATTGTGCTGAGAAATTAAAAGCTAAGGTTTTGTTTGCTACTCCGATTCCCATTTACATTCCTACTTCTGAATTTTCTTTTATAAACTTTCCGAGACTCGGTTTGGGTGGTTGGTACAATCGTTTGAGTTTTGGTTTCGTAAAAAAACTAACAGAAGTAGTAACGAAGCCCTATATCAACAAATTTAGAGATGAAATTGGACTCAAAATAGTAAGCAAGATTGATGTGACTCAGCTTCCACAAGGAGGTGAAATTCCAGTGATTCATCTTCACAGTGAGTCTGTGCTTCCGAAGCCGAAGGATTGGCCGAAAACAGCCCATGTCACTGGCTATTGTTTTTTAGATGAAGAAGAAAGCTGGGAACCGCCTTCGGAATTGACCGATTTTCTTGGTAAAGGGGCTCCTCCTATTTACATTGGTTTCGGTTCGATGACAGGGCGAAACCCAGAAAGTCTAGCCCATATAATTGTCGAGGCTTTAAAGAAAACAAATCAAAGGGGAATCATTGCCTCAGGATGGGGAGGGTTAGCTCCAAAGGATTTACCAGAAACTATTTTTTCTATAGATCAAGTTCCCCATCATTGGTTGTTTTCTAGAGTTTCAGCAGTCATTCACCATGGAGGAGCCGGATCAACTGCCGCGGGATTGAGAGCTGGACGACCAACCCTCATCATTCCCTTTTTTGGTGATCAACCTTTTTGGGGCCAAAGAATTTTTGAAATAGGTGTCGGCCCGAAGCCGATTCCACGAAAGAAGTTAACGGTCAAAAAGTTAAGTGACGCGATTGGGGAGCTTGTAAATACGCCTTCGATCGCTCAAAGGGCCCTTCAAGTGGGAGAGGCAATTCGCTCCGAAGACGGTGTCTCCAGAGCAATAGAGATAATTGAAAGTTGAGTTCTCCATAAAACCAAGTGAACAAAATCTAGAGACTCTCTATCGGTTCGATATTCATTTGGAATAGGAGCAAACCTTTTATTGAAATTACGATTCAAATGAAGTTTACCCACGAACTGAAAGAACTTTATCTTTGATTTTCTTAATCACTCGGGCTTCCATTTGCCGAACTGCCTCGCGGGTGACTCCCCACTCTTCGCCGATCTCTTGCAGTTTTTTGGGGTCTTCAGAGAGAATACGTTCTTCGAGAATATAGTTTTCTTTTTCGTTAAGAGTTGGCTTCAGCTCTTCAACCATATTGTTGAGGGTAGCGATTTCCTCAAAGTGCCCAAGAAGTTCATCGGGGCTCACATCATCAGAGCTTTCAAAATCAAGAAGACGCGTACTTCCGCTAGCATCGACTGGAGCATCAAGACTAATATCTCGACCTTGCATGCGCTTTTCCATAAGTTTGACGTCATCATCACCGACACCAAGGCGCGCACTGAGCAATTTGACGGTAGGCTCAAGGCCCTCTTGCTCAATTTTCTTTTTTTCTTTCTCAAGGCGATAGAAAAGTTTTCTTTGATTGGCCGTCGTTCCGATTTTTACCATTGAGTACTGCTTCATAAGATACTCTTGAATGTATCCGCGAATCCACCAAACGGCATAGGTAATAAGGCGCACACCTTTATAGGGGTTAAACTCTTTAACTGCATGCATGAGGCCGACGTTGCCCTCTTGAATGAGATCAATGAGCTTTGCCCCAAACTTTGCGTATTCGGATGCCACTTTGACCACAAAACGCAAATTGGACGTCACCAAAATCTCTGCATCTTTAGGATCACCCTTTTCTTTATAGCGTTTGGCTATTATTTGCTCTTGTTCTTTGGTCAGGAGTGGGTACTTGCGAATTTCAGCGAGATACATCCCAAGCCCATCGGTAACGCTGGTTGGGAGGTGAGAGTATTCTTCTTCGGTTTCTTCTTTTGTCGGTTCCGGGATTTTGTCGACGACTTCGGCCTTGAGGGCCTTTTCACCAGAGTGTTTTTTTAGGTCAGAAGTGGTGTTGTCGACTCCTCGAGAATGAACTTCAATGGAGTCATGGTCCTTTGGCTTGTCTTTTTGTTGGCTAACTCGTTCTTTTTGCGAAGAGCCTTCGCTTTCCCAAGAGTCATCGTCAAGAATTTCGACTTCGACCTTTTTGGCTTCACTCGCCGATGGCACTTCCGAAGAACTATTTGAGCGGATCTTTTTTCTTGAAACCTTCTTTGCTGAGGCTTTTCTTGAGATTTTAGTGGCAGTTTTTTTCTTCGCAGTGGCCTTTTTCTTAGAAGGAGCTGATTTCTTTTTGCTAACTTTCTTTGCGGAAGCCTTCTTTGTGACTGTTTTTTTCTTCGTCATCGACTTTTTTGCGGATTTCTTTTTTTTGGTTTTTTTTGATGTCGACTTTTTCTTTACTGATTTCTTAGCGGATTTCTTCGCCGTAGATTTCTTCTTCTTTGTCGAAGACTTTTTAGCGGCCGCCTTTTTAGAGGACGATTTCTTTTTTATGGCCGTTTTTTTCTTTTTGCTCGAAGATTTTTTCGCCGAGACCTTTTTCTTTTTTGCTGCGGCCATAGGATTTCCTAAGCTAGAGCATTATCGAGTTTTTCTTTGAGGCTCGATTGAATTTTCCCTTTAAAGGGAGAGAGCATGAAGGGCAAATCAACCACGATTTCAACACTGGAACCATCGCCATCACCACTGACTCTCAACTGGGCAGAAAACTGTTTTCCCTTGGCCTGACCAGAATGATTGGATTCGTTAAAATCAACCTTGTAGGACGGATCCAACTTTTTAAGGTCCGGGTCGTTAGAAATAAAGTCCTTAACCACCTCAAAGGCTTCGGCTTGGGTCTTAGCAGATTTGGAATTAACTGTTACTTTTGGCATAGATACGAAATTATCGAGAAATTGCCCTTCTGTCATCAGAATATATATCGATCTGTGTCGAATTTCTCGCTGAGAGGCTTTGCCAAGCTGTGTTGTATCAGGTATTTAAGACTTTGGTTTTTAGCGTCCCGCCCAGGACCCAATAAGGAGAAATTAATGAGTTTTATGAAGGAATGGAAGAGATCCAGCTACTGTGGAAGAGTTTCAACGGAGCAAGTTGGTGAAACCATTAATCTTATGGGCTGGGTCGATAATCGGAGGGACCATGGAGGCCTGGTGTTCGTCGATCTCAGAGATCGGGAGGGTACCGTACAAGTTGTTCTGGACCCGAACCAAGGTGCCATGAAAATTGCCAAAGATTTCAAGCACGAAACCGTCGTTGCCATCCGCGGAGAGGTCAAAGCTCGCCCTGAGGGGATGATTAACAAAAAGATCCCTACGGGGGCCGTTGAGGTTTTGGCAGAGACCTGTGAGATTCTCTCTCAAGCGGAAACTCCACCCTTTCAGATCCATTCGACAAATGTATCTGAGGTGCTTAGACTTCAATACCGCTATCTCGATTTTCGCACACCGAAACTCACCAACTACATTAAAACGCGCCACCTTCTCATGCAGAAGGTGCGACAATATCTGACCGAGAATGATTTTTTTGAAGTGGAAACTCCTATTCTCTATAAGAGCACTCCCGAGGGGGCGCGTGACTACTTGGTTCCTTCTCGAGTCCATCAAGGACATTTCTTTGCCCTTCCCCAATCGCCGCAAACATTGAAGCAGCTTTTAATGATTGGTGGGATGGATCGTTACTTTCAAATTGCTCGCTGTTTTCGCGACGAAGATTTGCGCGCAGACCGTCAGCCAGAATTCACTCAAATCGATATTGAGATGAGCTTTGTCGAAGCCGAAGACATTATGAGTATGACCGAAGAAATGTTGCAAAAAATATGGAAAGAGTTGAAGGGTGTAGAGGTGACGGAGATTCCTCGCATGACCTATCACCAAGCCATGGATCGTTATGGTTCTGATAAACCAGATATTCGCTTTGGTTTAGAAATAACGGATTTAAAAGATGTAGCCGGAAGTATGGGCTTTCGCGTCTTTGACGATTGTCTATCGTCTGGCGGAATCGTTCGCGGAATTGCTCTCGCGCGGTAAGCTCGATAAGCTGACAAGTATGGCTAAAAAAGCGGGAGCCAAGGGACTCGTTTGGATCAAGGTTGACGAGTCCGGCGCTTTGACTTCTCCAATCCTAAAAGCTCTCGGCGAAGAAAAATGCCAGAAATTATTCTCTGCTCTAACAAATGCTAAGAAAGGTCTCGCACTCCTGGTCGCTGATACCTACGACACCGCAAGTAGTGTACTCAGTAGTCTACGTCTTCATCTGGGTAGAGAGTTTGAACTCATTGATACGTCGAAAGATGCCTTCTGCTGGGTGACTGACTTTCCACTTCTCGAGTATGCCCCCGAAGAAAAGCGTTGGGTTGCAAGACACCACCCATTCACGATGGTTAAAGATGAATTTGTCGACAACCTTCTCGGTGATAAGCAAAATCAATCTCCGGATACTTATTTGGCCAAAGCCTATGATCTTGTTTGCAACGGTTATGAGTTGGCTGGTGGAAGTGTTCGTATTCATAAGAACGAAGTTCAGCAAGAGATGTTTAACCTTCTTGGCATGAGTAAAGAAGAAGCCGAAGCTAAGTTTGGATTTTTCTTGGAGGCCTTGAAATACGGAACACCTCCTCACGGTGGAATCGCCTGGGGAATGGATCGACTTTCAATGATTCTTTGTGGAACTGACGCCATTCGCGATGTGATTGCCTTTCCAAAAACAACTAAGGCAACAGATCTTATGGCAAAAGCACCTTCGCGTGTTGAGCAGCAACAACTTTTGGAGTTAGGAATTCGCCTCGCGCCATCGGTTGAGAAGAAACTCGCAGAAGGCGAATCCACCCCCGTCGATAACGAACTTTAGCCACCGGTAGAAGCTTCCTTTTGGTAGTGCAATCGCGTTAAAAAAAGCCACTCAGTGAGTGGCTTTTTTTTCTGACCGTTTTGTTGACGCTAATGCACTACCAAAAGGAAGCTTCTACCGATAGGTGGCAGAGGTGATCTTCTTCGAAGAGTACTTCTGCCAATTGTCTTTCTTTTAAAAAGTCGAGTAGGACACAACTCGGGTTTTCGACATCAGATGAAATGATATTGAGCTTTCCACTGGAGCTAATGGGACGGGCGGGAAAGCTTGGTGAATCTATTTTAATCAGAAAATAGTAATCTTGAGAAGAAATTTGAATGACGCCACAAAACAAAGTTTGTTGAGGAGCAAAAAGGTATTGGCTAGCTTCGTGGGTCCAGAGTGTGTTTCGAATTTGAGTGACCACTGGTGAGGTCGGTAATTCCCCAAAAGTTGTCTTAGTATTAAAGAGAGGAGTGCTTGCTTGGCAGGTCCAGAAAGGGCCTTGGGACTGAGCTCTAGCCATTTCGTTAAAGCCAAGTATGAAGACAATAAATAGGAGCAAGAGGTAAAGGTTTGATCGATTGAAGTTTATCATGCTGGTGTGATCCTTTAATTCTGCTGCTAACCGATGGAATTCACAGAGTAATTTTATTAAGGTCTTTAGCCTAGCTGGGAATAGGATGAAGTCAATTCAGATTTGGACCTCGGTCCTGTTCATTTCATTTTGAAACAACCGAATAAATAGTAACCCTTTAATTCGACAGGAGGTCGGATATGGAAAAGATTAGCGGTATTATTCCAAAGGCAGGACGTCTGGGAATAAAAAACAACATCGATGGTCCCCAAAGAAGAACTGAAGCTGGGGCCGTTCCCTCAAAGCCTATGCCCAGTTCAATAGAAGCAAGTGTTAGAGCCCATCGTGAGCGCAGAGATTGGCGGCAAAAAGATTTGGCCCATGCACGAATGGCCGATGGAATCGCCACTGACTTTTTTGTTAAAAACCAGATCAAACCAGATCAACTTTCGGTCAGTGAAATTCCGATGGATGATCCTTTAGATCCAGCTCCTAAGGTCATAGGTTCTACAAAAATTGAGCCGAGTCTCGAGCAACGAGAAGCTATTATTGACGACATGGGGTTCACAGAAGAGGATTTGCAGACAGGACTCTATCCCAAGGGATCTTTTATTGATTACTCTGCATAGAGTTTTCTCTTAAACAAATTTTCGATCTTTAATGGGTTTTAATCAATTGTTAAAAGCGGAATCAATGGATTGAAATAGAGCAGTAGGAAAGTTCTTGATCGTGAGAACCTAGAGAACATTCCATCCACTCCCGAAGAACATTGGCCGTTTGATTGGCCTGACTCTCTTCTATTTTACTTCGAGCTGTTTCAATAACAGCGATAGCCGGCTCAGAAAGTCGGCTTTCGTCGTTTGAAAGTAGGTTCAATGCCTGATCAATTAAATCGCCAATTTTTAAAACCACAAGCAATCCAGCTTCGAAAAATTCTCTGCGCCAGTCTTTTTGGTCGATTTGCTCATAAACCATCGGAGCTGAAGGAGAAAAGTTGGCAAAACCATTTTCGAGTTCACGGTAAGCTATATTTAAGATCAAGCGTGCCCGTCCCTGAATTCCTGCAATTGAATCTTTAAGTTGCTGACTTTGCTCTTGAAGAACTAATAATTGCTCAGGATCAATATCTTTATAAGTTTCCTTTAATTGATCGATTTCGACAAAAATTCGCTCATGAATTCGATCATAGCTATAAAGATCGAGGTCGAGACTCATTAGAGTTTGGTATTGATTTAGTGTTTTTTGTGCATCGACCTGTCCGAGAGAAGGACTGCGCAGAAGACTCTTTTTAGTTTTAATCACTTGGCTCCAAAGAAGTTCATAGGGAGCCATAAGGGTGTGAAGATTTCTTACATCTTCAGAGAGCTTTTCGATGTCCTGAGCAAAGGGCATTTCGATCTGTGCGGGAGGAGCTTCAGCTTCGGGATCTTCATCACCCGGAAGCCCTGGATTAACCGGCTCTGGTTCGGTTTCTTCGACTGTGGGGAAAGGACTATCTGCCAAAGCGGGGTCCTCTTCAGCCTCAGTCACTGGCGCTGCGAAACCTGAACCCGAAAATGGATTAAAAGCCCCATTGGGGTCAAACGTACCCGTAAAAGCATCTTCGGCCACAGAGTGGCTGCTCGAAAATAGTAGAGATATTGCAATTAAAAAGGGCGCCAAGGGCTTTAGATATTTCACAGAGGCTTTCTAGCACTCGGGCGAATGGGGGGCGAGATATAATTATGAGCCCTATTTACAATGACAAATATGGCAAACCACAGGCCGCATGAGACCAGAGTCCTGTAAAGATTTCTATTACTTATCTGCAATCGGTAGTGTGAATTCGACGTAAATAGCCCCATTATCAAACTTGATGTCCAGGGAGCTACCGTGAAGCTTTAGAAGACTTTGTGATACGGCTAAACCCAGGCCAGTTCCCTGGCTGTGATTCATAAAGTCCTCGTCAATAGTAAATGGTTCTAAAAGTTGTTTAATTCTATCTTCTGGAATGGGGTCTGAAGAATTAGAAAAAGTGAGTGTACAGTTTCCCTTACTGACTTTACAGGTGATTTGGATGGTTTCACCTTCAGGGGTAAATTTGGCAGCGTTTTGCCAAAGTCGATGGGTGACATTGCGAATCGCCTTTGGGTCTGCTTTAAGGTGAACCTTCTTTAGGGACTTTTTGACTTTTAAATCTTTTTTCTCGATCAGATTTTGTACGTCTTTAGGAATGGGTTCAATGAGATCCTTGAGGAGGCAGGTTTCTCTTTTAATTTTAATTTGTCCCGTTTCTGCTGAGACAATTTGCAGAACATCTTCGACGAGACGCTTGAGTCGATAAGAACTTTTAGAAATTCGATCAACATAGAGTTCTTGTTCGGGGTCCATATTACTTTCCCCGAGAAGTTCGACGAAACTTAAAATTGCTGTCAGGGGAGTTTTTAACTCATGGTTTACCAAGTACATGAAATTCATTTTTGCAGCGTCGAGACTTTTAAGTTCTTCGAGCGCTTTTTCAAGTTCGATATTTTTCCGTTTAATTTCTTCTTGCAGTTCGTAGCGTTCGACAGCCCGGTCGACAGCTGTGGTTAAATCCACAGGGTCCCAAGGTTTAGTGACATATCGATAGACTTGACCCGAGTTGATGGCATCGATGACCGAGTCGATATCGGTATAACCAGTGAGTAGAATCCGAATTGTATTGGGTTGAATTTTTAGAGAACGGCTAAGAAATTCAACTCCTGTCATTTCTGGCATTCTTTGGTCGCTAATGATAACTGTAACTGGATTTTCGTCTAGTATAGAAATCGCTTCTGGACCGGAAGTGGCTTTAAAAACCTTAAACTTCTTCCTAAATAGTCGCTCGAGTGCGTCTACATTATCCACTTCATCGTCAACACAGAGAATTGCATGCTTCATGAAGTTTTATATTAAATTTGAGCTACTTACAGTTCAACAGGAAGATCAATAAGGGGACTATGGCCCCAGTCGTTTTGTATCTTAATTGTAAAATCAAGCCTTAGGTCTGAATTGCGCTGAATTGAGTCAAGGTTCACTCCTAAAGTGTCGAAAAGAAGTTGATAGGAGATTTTCTCCACGGGAGTGCACTGTATGAAATATACAAGTATTTTGGCAATTTTAGTAAGCATGACCTTTCTGCTGACGACAATAAAGTCGGAAGCATTTTCTGGTTATGGATACGGAATGTATGGAGCCATGCAAGCTTGCCCTTTTGGCGTTTCAGGAGCCAATGGAGCGAGTGACGACGAAGATGCGATTGATGAACTTCGAGGGGATCGTCGTGAATTGCAAGATCAAATTAGAGATTTAGAACGACTAATTGGTCGCGCTGATGATCGCATTCTAGAACTTCAAGACAAAGTGCAAAGGGTTGTGAATAGCGATTACTGGCCAGCTGTTGAAGAACATATTCGCGATCAGAAAAACTGTTCTTGCGATTACAGTGTACAGCTTCTTGATCCAGCATTTGCTCCTTCTATTGTCGCTCCCACAAGAGGCAGCAAAGTTATGGTCACAACGATGACCCCTAGATCAACAAGAGCTCCAGCGTCTGTAAGTCGCGGACCGGCTGGTGTGAATGCCGAAGAGCAAGCACCAGATGGTGTCTGTAACACAGCTCAAGATATTATTGATCCCGATTGTGATGGTGCATGTGACCTTCGTCATGAAAATACCGATTTAGACTGCAGACCTCAAGAACAAGCGGCTACCGAAATTGATTGTAGTCGGCCGGAAAATCGAAGTAACCAAGCCTGTGCGACAGCGGCTGATCCCGAACAAGTTGGCCGATCTGAAGAAACCATCGAAGTTTCAACAGATGGATATTGTGAAGCGGGAACTGCCGGTTGTTCTCCACGAGAAGTTGCAGTAGATCCTGCACCAACGGGTCGAGACCCAGCTTCTGAACCGGGCTGTGCTGAACGTTTAAGAGGAGTCGGTGTTACTGACGAGTCCTATATTGCACGTAACTGTGCGCCGAGTTCGGTGAGTGCGGGCTATGATGATGGCGGATCACCTTTTTGTGTATCACCAGAAACAGCCCCAATTGTAGTTACTGACAACTGGAGACGAATTTGTATTTCGAATGGTGGAATTCGTGCAGCTGTCTGTGATGGTGCTGCTTATACAAGAAACGGTGTGAGTTCAAGAGATCGTTCCGATTGTCGAAACGCTCTCAATAGACTTCGCCAAGCTCAAGATCGTAGAGCTTCTCTTGAGCGAAGATTAGCTGAATACAACGATCAACTCGGTACAATCGAAGATGATCTTGCCGATGCAGAATTTCGCAGAGACTTTGACGATGATCTCGAAGCGGATTGTGCCGATGGTGAATGTTACACCCGTCGCCACAGAAGAGATCGCGATAGAAATAGTTCTACTTCAAGTATCATTGGTACAATTGGGTCAATTGGTCTTGGTGCTTTAGGACTTTACTTAGGAAATCGTCGAGCGAAGGAAGCGATCAATACGAACGCTGACTTGGGTTGGCCGACGAATCCGTACCTCGCCAGTGGATTTGGTTTTCCATACGCTGCTGCCGGGTTATACGGCGCACTTAATGGAGGACTCGGAGCTGGTGGCTTTGGTTGCGGTGCTGGTGGACTCGGTCCTTTGGGAATGGCATCACCTCTTGCTGCCCTCGGTATGTACGGTGGCGGTCTTGGCGGTGGAATGTTTATGCCGGGAATGGGACCATGGGGAATGGCTGGCCTTGGTGGCGGAATTCCTGGAATGGGAATGGGCGCTCTCGGTGGCTTTGGTGCCATTGGTGGAGCTATGGCCCTTGGGGGTCTCGGCGCTTACGGAACTCTTGGTGGACTCGGTTACATGGGGGCGCTTGGAGCTTATGGTGCTCTTGGAGGACAACTCGGTGGAATTGGTGCTTTAGGCGGACCCATTGGTGGTCTCGGTATGATTGGTGGAATTCAGGTTGGCGTGCTCGGTGGATACGGAGCCCTCGGCGGCGGACTCGGAGCCCTCGGAACCATTGGTGGTCTCGGCGCCCTTGGAGGTGGACTCGGAGCCTTAGGCGGTGGTCTTGGCGCTCTTGGAGGCGGACTCGGAGCCTTAGGCGGTGGTCTTGGCGCTCTTGGAGGTGGACTCGGCGCTTTAGGCGGTGGTTTGGGTGCCCTTGGAGGAGCGCTTGGCGGTCAATACACACAACAACTACTGCAGTTACAAATGCAACAACAACAGCAGCAAGCCGCTCAATTACGAGAGTACACATCTTTGATGCAAGAATACCAATCCCTTCAATTGAGACTGATGCAGTTTAACGGACTCGGTGGAGTTGGTGGTCTTGGTGGAGTTGGAGGACTCGGTGGCGTTGGAGGACTCGGTGGAATCGGTGGGGCCCTCGGTGGGGGAACTCTTCTTCCGACAAGTCCTACGACTCCAATTAATTCTTTCCCTGGATCGGGTACGACTCCTTCGCGAAGTCGATAAAAAACTTAAAAATTTGATTTTAACAATGGGGCTTTTACAAGCCCCATTTTTTTAGAAGCTGATGCTGGTTTGGGGCACGCGCGAAACCCTCTCTGTATCTGATCTCCTATTGAAATTATGCTGATAAATCTTAACCCCAGCGAAAACACCCAAAGCACCCAGTCCCCAGTACAGCCATTCCCTCTTCGAGGACCCTGCCACTCTATGTTTGGTCTCGGGGAGTTTTGGTGAATCTAGTACGCTAACGGAGCTGACAGCGAGTTCCTTTTCGTTTGCTTTTGTTGATTCATCGGAGGGTTTTTGATTGATGTACTCAAGAACTAAGGGAGGTGGAAAAAGCTCCAAGTCTATCCCACTGCCGTCTGCAAACTTCCAGGCTTTTGCCAGAAGTACTAATCGCAATTGCTCACGAGAGGTCAACTGGGCACATCGAAGGAGGGCGTAATGAAGTAACTCTTTTGTCGAACCCGTGAGTGTCTGATTCTCATATTTCTCTATCAGAGACATAAATTGATCACGAGCCTCGTTTAGGGTTCCTTCGTGATAAGTTTTCTGTGCCTTTTCGAAATCCTTGATGAGTAATCCCTCAATTTCTTGAGAGGCATTAGCCCAGTGAAGGTTCCATGCACTCAGCGTGAAGAAAAAGATAAGTATATTCAAAAGATTCATAGCTCCCCCAAAGTATTTTTTAGATAAATGATGCGATCTTTGTTTGGATCTTTATCAATTTTAGTACCAAGTTTATTTGGGTTGTGAACGGCAACCCAGTAGAGACGGTCTTGACTGAGAACTTGTGGAACTTCGGTCTCTGGGATTAAAATACTAACTTCAGATGCCCTCTGTGGGGACCTGAGAAGGCGCAGGGCTGATCCAATTCTTCTTGTGCTTTTTTCATCTGGATTTTTTCCGTAAAGATCTACAACAGCTTTATTTCCAATTATCGAGTCTAAATTCTTAGAATTTTGAATTTCAAGGGGAACGAGTACATAGCCCTGGGGAATGTAGGTATCGACCAACTGCTCGATGGGCTGTTTGTGGCCATCGGCATCTTTGAAACTATGAGCAATGAAACTAGAAGTAGCAATGAGGAGGGCTCCATAAATGGGCCACCTGAATTGAATGATCTTCGCTTTAATGGTTTTGATTAATAGAGTGCTAGGAGCAGTAATTTCAGGGGCTTTTAGTGTGAAATCCATTTTCTATGACCTCGGTAGAAGTTGTTTCAAAATCAAAAAAAAGAATAAGAAGGGCCGAAAGAATCATAATGATGATTAAGAGCTCTAGGAGGCCCTGTCCCTTTTCAGATAGATACGCCATGGTGTCTCTCCTTTAAAGTCGATTTGTGCTCGGCAACGAATAGGATCATTCTCAACTCCTCCAATTTTTTTTATAAAAGGATCAATGTAGGTGATTTTGTTTGTCCAACTCAGTGGTCTTGAGTTTTTGCGATGAGTGTCCCAGGAATAAGTCCTTCCAAGCCCTTTAAGAGACTCTGTTTTAGTTACCAGAAGATGGTGAAAACCCGGTTTAATATGAACGTGACACTCTCTTTTCAGAATGGAGTTGCTTCGGCAAAAGAACTTCTTAAGTTTGACTTTAAATCGACTGATGTGCAGTCGGCTCTTTCCTTGGGCCCCCAGTTCAATGAGGTCTTGTTTTTTCGCGATGTTTTGCAAATTCTTTCGCAGTCGATTGATTCGAATCAAAATTTTAGCTTTATGGGCTGGAGAGGGATGGGCTCCCAATTTGGCTATCTCAAGCGCGATTTTTGTCCGCAACCGGTAGACATGTGTGTTGGTATCAATGAGTTTTTGCGAAGCCTTAGCCAAAATCCAGTGGTGTTTAACAATAGTTTTGCGGCAAAGTTGTTTTTGCGCAAAATGGTTTCCCAGGGAATATCGAAAAAGTGAGCTAGCCAGGATCGACAATATAATTACGGGAAGAAGAAATCCGAAACTGACGAGTAGACTTCCATTATCATCTTTTGTCATTTGCGGTTCTTTCAAAAGGTTTCATAGACATCGTGTTAAAAAGCCTAAGGGGATGATTAAAAAAAGGAATAGGGTGTCCCCAAAGTTCTTGTTTTAAGTGCAGTTGACGGTTGAAACCCTTTTCAATTTTGACGTCTGACTTTAGGAGAGGAAAGAAGAAGCGACTTCTTTTGCGATATTCATCAAGACAAGGTTTTTCTCTCTCGACAATACTATGGCAAAGAAGTAATTCATGGCCGGCAAAAAGGTGAAGCTGTCGGGCCATACTCAAAAGACTTAGAAGTATAAAACTAAAAGAAAACAATAATAAAATTGGGAGGCAAAAGAGCGTTTCTATCGCGGATTGCCCCTTTTCGTTTTTTAAACCTATCTTCATCTTTCTACTCTTTTCTTACTGAGTTGCCACACCATTGAAAAAGTCAGACATGTCTTTTTTCTTAGTGTGACTTTCTTGCACCGGAGCGACTTTGATACGTTTTTTACTTCCCCCTTGAATGGCATAAGTGACTTGGGCGAATTTTGCACTGACCGTTTGATTAAGTGTCCTAACAATGGCTATGGTTGCAACTCCCATTAGGGCAACCAATAGTAAATATTCAATCAGACCCTGGCCGTTTTCGTTTTTGTGGAATAGGTGTTTTTGCATAATTCCTCCTCGATGGCCGGAAAGACTTCAAAATACGGGGCCCTCTCAGATTGAGTCAGGCTATAAGAAGAACTGTTTCATTCGGTTGTCCCGTTCGAAAATTGAACGTTTCAAAGGAAAACGTTAGTAGAAAAAACGCAGAATTTTTGCGACGAAAGGGTGAAAAATCCCGACCAAAATACCGATTTATTATACAATTAGAGATCAATTTGTTGAGGGCCTAAAAATGAGAACGTTGACTGAACGGGCCGCAAAGATTCTCCTATGGAGGATCTTGCTAGCCTCTTTCGTTGTGTTTTCGCTCGGTTGCGAGGAAAACACGGTGGAGGATGGGGGTTCCACGGTCGACGTCATTCCGTCCGATCCTGATGACCCTTTCTTCCCCGGAGCATTCGTATGTGACGCCTTTAGTGGCGCGGACGATATCACTGATGTCAGTCAGGGTATCGTAGGGTCCCTGTTTTATCTAGAAGACGGGGTGACTCCCTATGGTAACGTTCACGACTATATTAATCTCGGTACTGAAGTGACCGATGTCTCTCTCTTTTTTAACCAGATTAACATTCCAACCCGGCCATGGGATCGCGGGTTTGTAACACGCGATGGAGAAGTCATTCAAACAGAGGATGGAGATACTTTGTATGAGTGGTTTGCCATGAACATGGATACAGATATTGTTTTAACCAGCGAAGAGCCCGAGGGTGATTATCAGTTCGCCATACTATCAGATGATGGCGCAGTACTTACGATCGATGGTCAAGTCATCGTCGATAATGACGGTGATCATCCAACGCGCTTTGGCTGTGCTGATACGCCGATTAGTATCGACCAAGCCAGTCGCCTCGAGGCGAATATCAAGTACTACCAAGGACCTCGTTACCACATTGCCATGATTGTTATGTGGCGTCCTTGGCCTGAAAACATTGCCGATGTCGATGACCCCGAGTGTGGAAGAGAAGGGAACTCGAGATTTTTTGATTCGACTCAAGACCCGCCAACACCCCAACAAAGCTATCAAGATTTACTCAATCGTGGGTGGGCTCCTTTGGGAG
Source organism: Bdellovibrionia bacterium (assembly GCA_030424665.1). GTDB lineage: Bacteria > Bdellovibrionota > Bdellovibrionia > Bdellovibrionales > JAGQZY01 > JAUHWN01. The sequence continues at coordinate 32,102 of JAUHWN010000003.1, forward strand.
CAGCCAATTTTAAAGTGCCTGGAGACATCATTAATATGTGTAACTTTCCGGCACCAACAATTTCTAGTATTCAATTTAATGACCTTGGGTCGACCTATGTAGAACTCATGTTTTCTACGAATATTCCATCTAAGTTTTATATAGAGGTCACAAACCTAGCCACTGGAGAAGTCACTCAATCTCCGGTGAGTGATAACTATGTGAAAAATCATATGGGTTCAGTCACAAGTCTGGAGCCATTTACACTTTATAAGGCAGAAATAGTCGCGAGTAGTGTTTCAGGAAGAGAGACGAGAAGCGCCCCACTCAACTTTAGGACGCGTCCATAGATGAAAGTAAAATTTTCGATTCGATATAAGTTTTTGGCTGTTACCACTTTGCTCTTGCTGAGTTGTGTAACTTTATATTTGCTTCTCGCTTCAACCATTTTTAGTCGCGATAAAACAGAGCTTGTTTTTGATTTAAACAAGTCCACTGTTCATAATATTCGCTCAGAGATGGAAGCGGTCTTTTCTTCTGTGAGTGATAAGTTAGAGCTTTTTGCTTTGATTTCTCAATCTAAGCTCAAAGTCAAAAAAGAATTTCATCGCATTCTCGATAATGACGACACAATAGTTTATGTCCATTCTACGAATTCCAATAAATTTCAAAAGACGAGTGAATACAGTCAAAAGAAGTTTCTTCAGACTTATGGTCTTGAGGAAAAGTACTTTAAAGAAACCCTTCCGGGTATTAGAGCCGTTCCGATGGATGAGATTAAAGCCAATGGTCTTGCCTATTGGAATGCGACAGTGGATGGCGGTCCATTTTTAGTTGGAGTTGGTCGAAGTGTTGTACAAGAAGATTCCCGTGGCGTGGCCGTTTCACAGTTTGCTGTTATTAGTTATGTGCGAATGGATCGTATCGCCAAAATGATAAACGAACTTCGAACCAACGAGGTGAGTATTGTCAGTGATCAAGGACAAGTTATTGTTGGCTACGGAGCGAAAGAAGCAAAGCCATGGGAGCTCTTTAGTCTTGCTCAAAGGAATCCTTTGAATTTAGGTGTTCTTGAGTATCAAGATCAGCAGGGTAAAAAGATGCTCGGCGGATTTTCTAAAAGTACGAAAAATCGTTTTTATGTACTTTCGCGGGTCGCGTCTGACAAGGTATTCGCTGTGGTCGAGAATCTCGTCTATCGCTCCATTGTGTTCGGCCTTATTATTGTGACATTGACCTTTATTGCCGCGATATTATTTTCACGCTCTATTACCCGACCTCTAGACACTCTCGTTGATGGTATGAAAGAAGTTTCTGGGGGAACATTATCTAAGCATATCGAATTGCGAACGATTGACGAAACAGCAGTTTTAGCCTCTTCTTTTAATCGAATGATTGATGATTTAAAAGAGTCTCGAGATCAACTTGAAGAGATAAATCGCGATCTCGAACAAAAAGTAAAAGATCGCACTAAAATGCTCGAAGAGCAGAATCGCGCGGTCAAACAGGCTCAAGAAGCATTGCTAAAGACGACCCGCCTCGCCTCGGTTGGAGAGATTGCGGGTCGCGCAGCTCATGAAATTCTCAACCCTTTAACGTCGATCATGACCAGAATTAAGAAGGTGAGCGATAAGATAGAAGGTAATGCTGTCACAGATATTCAGTTTTTGGCCGAAATTCAGTCGAGCTGGGAAAACGACTTTAAATCGGGTGGCTTTGAAAAGTTGATTGCAGAGTGGCAGAAACCCTCTGAGGTAGATCAAGACAGTAATCTGTGGAACGAAGACATGAGTCATCTTAAAGAGGTGAATAAGAGTGTTGTCGATCAACTGACCTCATTGACGAACGATATGAAATTCCTGCTGAGTGAGTCTCAGAGAATTAGTAAGATTGTTCAGAGTATGAGATCCCTGTCTATAGTTAAGGGGAACAAGGCCAAGTATTCGGCCCATAAGCTTCTTCATGAGTCTGTGAATATAATGGGTGACCTCTTTGCACAGAATGAAGTTGAAGTCGTTGAGTGGTACGAAGCCAAAGAAGATGAAATTGTTGTTGATCGCGATGAATTCATCCAGAGTTTGACGAACCTTCTGCGCAATTCTCTGCAAGCAGTTCAAGAGATCGACAGGGACGGTTACAAACCGAAAATAGGATTGTTAACACGAATCGAAGAAGGCGAATTGATTATCGAAGTTGTTGATAACGGCACAGGGATCGAGCCAGAACATAGAACTAAACTTTTTGAAACCCAGTTTTCTACAAAAGATCGCGAAGAGGGGACCGGCTTGGGCTTAAGCATCTCAAGACGATTTATTCGCGCCTACGGTGGTGATATTAAATTCATGGGTGACAACGAAAATTGGAACGCAGTCTTTCGTATTACGCTTCCCGCAAAAGAAGTTGAAAGACCGATGGAGGCCGCAGCATGAGTAGCGAGAGAGCAAAGAGCCTTCAAGAGATTGAAGAGCAGAAGAAAAATAAGTTAAGAGACGTCTCTTATAATCGTCGAATCTTAGTCGTCGAAGATGAGCCTGAGATTGCCGACTCCTATCGCAGACTTCTTGGGCAGCCCATTCAGCAAAGAAAACAAAGAAGATCTTCGCGAGGTGGAATGCAAAAGATGGCGTCGGCCGGGAGTGAGAGTTTAGAAAGAGAAAAGTTTATTATCGATATTGTCCACACGGCTGAAGATGCCCTAGTGCGCATTGAAGATTCTGTCGATGAAAATCGACCCTATGCCATGGCCTTTGTGGATGTCTTACTCGGTGAGGGAAAAGATGGAATTGAGCTTGTTCGCGAAATATTTAGCATGGATAGTGACATCAATTGCGTATTTGTTACAGCTTACCAAGATCGTTCGGTTGATTCGATCCACGATCTCCTCGGACAGGAAAATAGCAACCGTTGGGATTACCTTAATAAACCCTTCTCTGATGGGGAAATTCTGCAAAAGGCTCGAAGTTCGATTAGTCTTTGGAACATGAGGCAACAAAGAGATCTCAAGCAACAGGAACTATCGGAGGCGCGATCTCGATTACTGAGTTCTGAAAGAATGGTTTCAGTGGCAGCGGTAGCTAGAGGCGTTGGTCACGAGTTCGGAAATATACTCCTGCATATCATGGGTCGAGCTGAGCTCTCACGAATGGGCGAAGAAGAAGACATGAAGCACGGTCTCGATGTCATTCTTAAGGCCTGTGAAACAGCTACAGGTATTTTAGAAAAATTTAACGGCCTTGCAAAGCCGAGTGAAGAAAAGAAGAAACATCAGAGTATATTGGCTATGCAGCCTTTGAATGAAGCTTTAGATTTGATGTCTCACCAGTTGATGAGTTTTGAAGTCAACATCACCGCAAATGAAGATGATGTACTAACTTGTGAGGCTTCCAGTCATTCGTTGGTACAAGTCTTTGTAAATTTAATTATGAATGCCATGGACGCCATGGGCGAAAGTGGCCGCATAGATATTTCATTGAAAGATGATGGAGATTGGGTTGAGTATCGAGTGAGGGATTTTGGCCCAGGAATTCCAGAACACATAATTGATCACGTTACAGAAGCATTTTTCACAACTAAGGGAAACAACGGGACAGGTTTAGGATTAGCCATCTGCCGCGAGATTGTTGAAATCGAGCACGGTGGTGAGTTCGTTGTTAAAAACCATTGTCAGCAAGGCGCAGAATTTGTGATCAGAGTGCCAAAAACGCAGGCATGGGAGGGGAAAAGTGAGTAGTGAAAATGATTTGAGCATCGTTGTCGTCGATGACGACGCATTGGCCAGATCAATTATCGTCGAGTTCTTACAGTCCTTTGGATACTCGAAGATTAAGCAATTTGGTTCTGGAGATCAGGCTATTAAATATATACAAGATGTGAATAACCCTGTGGATCTTGTGCTTTCCGATTGGGAAATGCCCAATGGCACCGGTTTAAGTTTATTAAAAGCAGTACGCTGTAATACCGTTCGCAAGGACCTTCACTTTATGATGGTCACAAGTCAGCGCTCCCAGGAGCGATTTAAAATTTCTCAGGCTGCAAAATGGCGGGTTGATGCCTATTTAATTAAGCCTTTTCGCGGTAAAGTCTTGCGCGAAAAAGTAGACGAACTCGCCCAAAGTGCCATGCGGGAAAGAGCGAAACAGGCCAGCTAATTATGTAAACTCAGTTCCCTTTTAAGTGAGATTTGGGAACTCGATTTTAGTCAGTATGTGTCCTCGATCAAGGTTTGTAGGACTGTGTGAATTTTTTAAGGTGTGGGATAATTAAAGTGAGAAAGAGGAACTGGATGAGAATCCTTTTAGGCACTTTAATTTTAATCTTCTTAGTATCGTCGCCGGTAAGTGCACAGGTGGGTGATAGCTTTGAAGTGGATATCACTTTTGATATGATCGACCGATCAACTTCAACGTTTTTTATAAACGATCAAGATGGATTATTAGAGCCTCCTTTTTATGTCTACCAGGCCAATGATGGTCTCACGGGTTTATTTAACAAAAATATAAATGTGGGTGATGGTAGTGATGGGGTTTTTAACGCGACAACTTACGCTCAGTTTAGTGAGGGTGGCGATTTGTCCGGCAATATCATTCGCCTGAATCTAGCAACCTATCCGGAACTCAATGTGACCGAATTTGATCTCGAAGCCGGATGGACCATTGAGCCCATCGGTAACACTCCCTTGATTATTCGGAGCACTGGGACTGTAAATATTGCTGGAACCATAGATTGTTCTGGAGAAGATGGCGAAGACGGCCGTGCTGGTATGGGTGATCGCGATGTGGTTTCATTGGGTGGCCAAGGTGTTTGCGGCGGTGGCAACGGTGGAGATGGTGGATATCAATCGACCAACGCTACAAATGGTACAGAGGTCGGTGTTTTACCTATCGGGCCTGGTCAGGCGGGTGGTCGAAATACGGCTGATGCCAATGGGGCCGGTGGCGGTGGCGGCGGTGGTGCATTCGCTCCCGATACCCCTGGACTCGATGGTCCTTCAGACGGAAAAGACAATGGTGGTTTTGCCCTTGGCGGTCCCCGTGGAACTTCTTTTGAAGACAATGTGATTGCCACACAAGGTGGCGGTTCCGGTGGCGGCGGCGGCGGATACGCAGATTTCGGCGGTTCCGGTGGAACCGGCGGCGGTGGCGGTGCTGGCGGTGGCTCAGTTTATATATTCGCTCGCGGTAATATTGATATTGATGGTTTTATAGATGCCAGTGGCGGTGATGGTGGAGCTGAAGCCGACACCAGTGGCCCTGGTGGTGGTGGCGGTGGTGGTACCGTCTTTATTATTTCTCGAGGTATTATTAATGTTGCGGGTAACGTCAATGCCGAAAGGGGCCAAGGCGGTAGTAGCGCTGGCAATGATGGTGATGGTGGTCAAGGTCGAACTTTCGTTAATGATCTAACCGACGACAATGACTTTGGCTTTACAGGAGTTGCAGCCAATGTTCTTCCGCCTGCACTTTTCGCGGACTGGGGAAAGACTTTGTCTCGAGTTGCTGGACCGGCGGCAGTGGCGGATCCGACAGAGGTGAGTCCCGCTGATTACTACGAAATCGAAACTCAAGTTCTCGATACTGAGGCTCGTTCCTTTGAGGTCACAGACTTTACTGTCTATGGTAATAATCCTGGAAATGGAATTGTAGTCGTGCAAATGAAGGGCGCTCGCACCGAGGCAGCTCTAGAGCTGACTGATTACGAAACCTTGGCTTCGGGTACCACCAAGGTCTTTCAAGACTCTCGTTTTTATAAAGTGAGAGTACGAGCCACAAATACAAGTCGACAAAATCCACTTCAAATCACGGGATTGGTTGTTAATTTCTCAAAGTCTCAAGTGAATAGTTTTGAATTCAAAAGTGATGGGGGCGGTTGCGGAGCTATTTTACCGCTTGTGGGCTCAGGAGGCTCTGGCCCGGGTAATGCCGATGGTTTAAGAGAAGCTCTATGGTGGCAGTCGCTTCTACTTTTGACCCTACTCCTCGCTCCCTTGAGTCTTATATTTTTCCGAAGGAAAAAAAGATTTCAATTGAGCACTATTTAGAATTGAATTCCTAGAAAGACTTCGCCTTTAAAGCTCGAGGAGAAGTCTCTTTCACCGAATTTTATTTGTCTGTAGTTGGCTCGCGGCTCTAGGGTTAATAGAAAGTGTTCAAAATCAAATAGGATCACATGCCAAGAGGGTTGGATTCCCCACTCTAGAACTTGATCACCAGCTCGAAGACTCAACTCAGTTTTGAAGCGGTGGTTGCGACTCAATGGGTAGTCGACCATCACATAGGCCCCGTAAACAAATTTTTGTCTAAAGGCAATGGCTTCGGCACTTGCCCTGTAAACTTCACTGACTTCACCAAAGCTAATACCGTAGTTAAAAAGGTAGTCCTTCTGTTCTGCTCCCAAGTCGACGGACCAAACAGTTTCTTTGAGGCGAGGAGTTCCTTCGGTTTGCCCGAATACCACCTCTTTCCATGTACTCTCGTGGTATTCGGCATCGAGATACAATAAGTGACTACCAAAATAATCAAGAGCCATACCGATTTTTCCGTTGATAAGTTGAAGACCCGCAAATTCACCACTAGAGCTTTCGGACCCTTCGAGCTCATTGACGACATAGGCCGCCCCGTAGCTCATCCAAAACCGATTTTGTGGAGGTTCTTCTGGAGTCGGTGCCACCTCTACGATGGGCTCGGGGGTCGGCGTTGGTTTTGGTTTAGCCACAGGTTTTGGCGTCGGAGTGGGCTTTGGCGGTGCTTTCCTCACATTAATGCTCTTGCTGATGCGCACTGGAGTTATTGATTTAGCCTTGGCTCGAAGATCTCGCATATTGAGTTCTTCGATTTCACTAAACAAACCCATTCGGCCGTCATTGGCTCCACCGGCAACCCGCCAATAGATATTTCCTTCGGCTGTCGTCTCCCAAAAATAGCGCGTCGTTTTGACTTTTTGAGTGTGTAGTAGATCCCTAAAATCCGAGCGCTTAGAAATTTCGATGACATAGTGATCAGCTCCGTCAACCTTCTCCCAGGCAAATCCAATCTCTATGCGCTGGCCAAAATCTTTACTACTTTTTTTCTTAGATTGAGCGGCTGATTTTCCAATGATCACTGCAGATAAGGTCCCTACTAAGTCAAATCGATTCGAAGAATTTTTGTAACTTCCTTGCTCCTCTTTTTTGTCCTGCTTTTGATCGTTCTTTGAAGAATCATTAGGGTCAGTGGTTCCAGGTTTATTTTTTTCTTTGGAGTTTGATGGACTTCTTTTTGACTCTTCTATTTTCGACCTTTTAACTGCCGATGTCGATTTCAATTTTGGGGCACTTAAAGGCCTTGGAGTGATAAAAATGGGATTTGAATAAAGGGGAGGAATTTCAAAGCCATCTTCATCAAGGGCGATCACTTCCCAATGTTTTTGGCCCACTTCACTTGGACGAATATTTTTACTCGTTCCTTTGGCTTCAAAACTCTTTTCATCGGATTCGTTTTTAAGCTTTAATTTGAATTGATCGATTTGTGCGCGACTCAACCATTTAAAAGAAACATCAGTTCCCGCAGGAACTCGGTCCCGCGGTAGTGGAGAAATCAGATGAACGATGGGCGCTGGTCTGACCTCAATGGTTTTTGCTAAAGAAAGTTCATTTTGACCTGCGACTCTAACGTAGTAAGTCCCTGGAAATAGAAATACATCTTGCTCTGAAAAGTCAGAGCGGATGGGAATTATTGTTTCTTCGTTTCCTAGTTTTTCGAGGCTAATACTTTCTGCAGGCCCTTCCCATTGAATGGGATAGCGGATTGGGAAGGTGTGGGAGTAAACTCTTTCGAATTCGTTGCCCTTAACTCGCATTTCAAGGGAGACTTCATTCACTTCAAAACTTTGATCACTATTGAACTGGGTGAGGGTTCCCGAGTCAATTCGTGTGACCTTTTCTGTTTCAGGCGATGAGAGCTCGACTGCTCCATCAATGACTTCAAGTTCGAAATTATCTTTGAAGGATCTGATTTCAATCTGCGAACCCTCTTCGGCCGATATACTATAGGATTTGGTTTCAAGAGTTGTGTTCTTAGAAAGTCTCCCTGTACGAAGGGCTCCCTGCTCAAACTTTAAACGGATCTTTTTATCGGCCTGTTCGGTTTGCTCTTGCTCCAAAAACACAAGAGTGTTTTCTGATAGAGAAAGTTCGACCTCATTATCGAGAATTATTTTTGCCGAAGAGTTGTCGAGGGTGAGAAGAGTGTCTTTGTTGTAAATTTTTGAAGCGGCTCTGCCATCTTCCCAAATCAGATTGTTGAGAGATCGTCTTCGAACGTTGTTGTGAACAAATTGAATTTGGCCAATGATGGCCTCGCTATTTTCAATCTTGTTTTTAGAAAGCCATGGGATATGGATCACTTGTAGGTCATTGAGTAGCCAAGTGCTCAGAATAATTAATATGCTAGTTGCGATTGATATTAGCCAGCGATCCACATCTAACTTATCGGAATAGCTAGCTTTTTATTGGCGTTTCTGGAGTCTAATTCGGACCTTCGGCGGGTCCTAAAAAGTGCATTAAATTACTTCTTCTTTTTGCTGGCTTTACGTCGCTGGGAGATCTGGTCAAGAATGGCAAACGCTTCGGCGCGAAGGTCATTTTCGTAGACGAAACGATAAAATCCCTCAATTTCGGGGCTCTGACGAAACTTCTTCATAGAAGATGGCATGTTTTCACTGGTAGTGAAGTCGATGGTACCGTCGCTAGCTACGCGAACCTTTTTTCTGCTTTTAGTCATAGATTTTCTCCCCTGGACCTAGTTCTATCGGTCAAAACCGGTTCTGGTCAAGTTAGGACCTTGGTTTTGGTGGGATTTGTGTTACAAATTCCTGTGAAAGTGGCCAATTGGGAGGGATCCATGAAAGTTTTGAGTGGAAAAGAAGTCGCAAAAGTTCGATCCGATGACCTCAAGGCCCGGGTGGCCCAGTTTAAAGAAGCCAAAGGCCGAGCCCCCGAACTGGCAGTGATTTTGGTCGGAGAAGACCCAGCCTCCCAAGTCTATGTTCGCAACAAGGGCAAAGCCTGCGAAAAAGTGGGTATTCACTCCATCGAAAAAAAGGTACCAGCGGACATTACTGAGGCCGAACTCTTTAAATTGATCGATGAATTTAACGAAAGTAACACGGTCGATGGAATTCTTGTGCAGTTCCCACTGCCAGGGCACCTTTCTAAGGAAAAAGTGCTAGCGCGAATCCAACCCATGAAAGATCCCGACGGTCTCACCTACGAAAATCTCGGTCTGCTTTGGGCTGGGCAAACACGAGTGGCTTCGTGCACTCCATTGGGGGTGATGAAAATTCTAGAACACTATCAAATTCCGATCGAAGGAAAGAGGGCCGTTGTTATCGGTCGAAGTAATATTGTGGGTAAACCCATGGCACAACTTCTTAACGAAGCCAATGCTACCGTTAGTATTTGTCATTCGCGAACCAAAGATCTTCACGCCTACACTAAAGAGGCTGATATCGTCGTTGTTGCTGCTGGCAAACCGCGGTTTGTTGGTAAAGAAGCTTTTAAAGAAGGGGTCGTCATTGTTGATGTGGGTATTCACCGAATTGAAGTGGATGGTAAAAATAAACTTTGCGGTGATGTTCGTTATGAGGAGCTTGAGGGGTTAGCATCTGCGGCCACCCCCGTTCCTGGTGGGGTTGGCCCGATGACAATCCAGATGCTATTGGAAAACACTTTGCATCTGGCTGAATTGAGAAATCAATAAATTAGAAGCTCTTTTTAGTCTTCCAAATTCTGTACTTAAGAACTTCGCCTTTTTTCGTGTAAACAACGATTGGAAGACGAGAGTTATATCGAACCGTAAGTACTGGTCCACCAACAAATCGAGTTGTCATTGTAGGATCATTGCAACCCATAAGAGTAGTTGTCGTCATACCGAGCTTAGAGAGATAGGCGGTAAAACCCCAACCATCAACATTCACTTCCTCGATCTCGCCGTAGGTGTGATAGTGGTTACAAGCATCAGTTTTCATCATGCTTCCAACCATGATTTCAACTTTAGACATGTGTTCTTTTTTAAGGGGTTTGAGGTAGATGACGTTTCTAACTTCATCAGCTTCAGGCATAGGGAAGGCTTTAAGATAACCTTTTGCTTCTTTTGTACCAGCCATTGAATTGAACACGGTTGTAATTTCAGCTTGAGCGAACTGAGCTCCCAAAACCATCATCAAGATAACCAAAAATTTCATTTGTTTCTCCTTAGAAAATTTTGGCTGGAGACTAAATTAATTCTATTTTGGAAAGTAGAAGTTTTTGAAATTTGTTATGGCTATGCAAGTCAAACTCTGTGTAACTGTGCATTAGTGATTTGTTTTTACATCGTAATTTACGGAACAAACATTATTTCGATTAACATTCAGGTTCAGTCGGAGTGTAGGGGCGTGCCCTGGGAATACTGTAACCATTGGCTTCTGGGTCACCTATGAGTGAAAAAATTCCCAAAAACTTTGTCACATAACTAACGCGAAATTTTGGAATCATATTAAATTGCACCATGGTCCAAAACTGAAAACCTTCGTCGTGAGCTCTTTCAAGACTCGAAACTTTTCCGCGGACATGACCTATTCCCCAGTTGTAAGAGAGAACGGCCAAGTGTGGATCTTTAGGAAAGCTCTTTAAAAGCCAGGCAAAATATTTGGCGGCAGCTTCAGAAGCCTTCTTTAAATTGGCTCGTTCGTCACAGCGATTGTGAACTTTCTTGCCGTTTGAATGAATCAAATCAAAAACGCGAAGATTCATTGGGTTTCCTCGGCCCGTAGCCTTCATAATTTGATAGGGACCGACTTCACCATCAGCTCCAATGCGAACCGGGTAACCAGGGCTCGTAAAGTAATCGGACTCCGTCCAAGTAACCATCATTAATTCCTGAGGAACTCCATGTTCATCAAAGTAAGGTGTAATCTCACCCAAACGCGGAATCAAACCGTTGATATAGTTCTGCACGCGATCGGTCGTCTTAAAAGAATTTCGTTTCTCTATGACCTTGTCGCGAGTAAACGACTCCCTGAATTTTTTTGTAACATAAGAGTTCCAATTGATTCTTAAATAACCTTCATTTTTTCCATCGTCGATGTGGGGCGGTTCGTCTTCGAGTGGAACATCAGCAACTAAGTCGAGTTCCCGGTCAGTAGTAAACAAACTCATAAAAAGACTTGAGTCATCTTTAAAGAAAATCTGAAAAATCCAATCTCCGCTGTTCGTGTTTCCAACGAGAAAGGCCGATTTTATATTAAACGTTTCTTCAAAGTCTGACTTTGCACAGGCTAGGTTGAGGCTCTCATCGGTTTCATTGGTTTCAATGAGTTCAGCGCGGAAGCAAAATTGATCCGATACATTGGCCTGGATCCAAGCCGGGCCATGGGCGACCTCGACACTCGTAATGTTAACTTCTGCTATAGATCTGGTGTGTGCCTTTAGCTGAGCCGAGTGACTCGAAGGACTGGCTCCATAGCTTTTAAAATGAGCTTTATTATTTCGCAAAACAAAACCAGCCACGGCATTTGGATTTTTTGCTCCCCCTAAAAAGAGCATAATCATACTGAGATGGCACTTCCGATCAAAACAAGTCAGCATGGTCGTGTACTTGTGATTCGAAGGGTCTTTGAGTTCTTCAGATTTGAGGTGATTTCCATCTTCTTCCATTTTTCCAGAAAACTTGAGAAGTGTTTTTTGCTCACTGAAAGGATCGATCAGCTCGATTTCTAAGTCATAGGTTTCATTCTTGTAGGAGTTTTTCACTTGGATGAGTGAGTTGCCCAATTTTTGATTTCCAAAGTTATAGGCATCAATTTTGGTTTTTACATCTTGCAAGAGGTGATCATTTGAAGCAGCGGTATAGGGGACGTGATCACCTGGGCGAATTCCTCCTGTATAGTCGCGAAGCTGCCTGAGCATCAGACTATCTGAGGCCTCCATACCAGCAGTACAACCACCGAGATGGACCGAAATTAGAATTGCATAAATAGATACTAAACCACGCGACCAACCCATACGTCGTTCTAAGGAGCAATGGAAGTGCCACGAGAAACACATGAAAACCGAGTATGGGCAGTTTCGTCGAGTAATAATTACAGAACTGACCGCATTTTGAACGAAAGCTCGCGAGTCACAAATTTTGTTAGTTTGCCTAATAGTTTAACAGAGACGAAAAATCGAAGGTTTGATCCTATTCGCAATTTTTATCCTCTTAGTAGGGTATTTTTGAAAGGGAGTAAAATTTGATAGATAGAATTGAATTTTAAAGCCTAGAATATGGGAATAGACCTTGCTACTACTTTCTATTACTAGAGTGGGATTTTAGAACTGGTACTGAGTCAAAAGCATTGACTACATATCAGTGTTTATTCAGGAGACTTGAATGAAAATCCTAGTCCTATTCTTTTCTATTGTTTTAATAAGCTTTCCCATGACATCGATTGCCCAGCGAGATTGCCAGGATCACATTCGTGATCTAATTGGTAGTCCCCATTTGAATGATCCGGGTATTTACCAAAATGTTTGGAATCGAGAAATCATTCAGCAAAGGGGACTTGAATTGGCCCCGGTGGAGTCTCAATCAGAAAATTTATTCCCAAATATTAATGTCTTTTTGCAACGAGCCAGTGAAGAAGAGAAATCTGTATTGTTTGGTCTCTTTGGACCAAAGAAGTCTTTGGGTAATATTGGTTTAACTAAACAGATGGCCTCGATTCTGTCGGCTGATGACGACTTACGAGGGATTATTGGTAGGCGTCTTGAAAACAATGAGCCAATATCATCTGTGACTATGTCCGAGATAATTTATTCAATTAGGATGAGTTTTAGAAAGACTTATAGTGAAAGTCGCGAAGCCATCAGTGAAATTCGAAGTTTAGAAGAGAGATTGGCGGAATTACTCAAAGCATCTGGTGAAGATCGAAACCGGCAACAAGTCGACCTTCTAGTAGACAGAATTATGAGACTGCAAAATTCGATTTCTCATTTTGAGGAAAAAGAAAGTCTTTTTGATTATTATGAACTTTTCGATGAAGATGTCGCCGCATATATTTTAAATGATTTAATTCTAGTAGGGATTATTGAATCAGGAATAATCAGTCCCCGCTATATAACGAATAAACAAAGGATTCGATACTACTTTTCAAATCCTTTTTCGGATTTTTATCAGAGACGATTGACCTATTATTTGTATAGCGAACCGATTGATGGCTCTTACAATCTTGATCGTAGTATTTTTTCTTTAGAGTCCTATAGAGATAGTGAAATTTGGAATCCAATATTTACATTGATGACCGGAGGCGTGCTTGTTTCATTGGGAACCCAGGGACATATTCTTAAGGAAATGGTGTCTGTCGGCCTCCCTTCGATCCTTGCAATTTCTAGTGTATTACCTGGCTCTGTTACCCAAAGACTCGTAGCATTTTTTAGAAGAGCAATCTATCAGTCACGATTTAAGTCAATTCGAGATAAAGTGGGCGTAATGATCAGAGATGGGAAATTTGGTTTTACTGAGGAAAGTGGACATGGTGAAGAAAATGACTCTTACGACCCCGTCGAATTTGAAGTGATTGACCCTCTAGATCCTATTCGAATAAGTCGTCAGATTCTTGAGGCTCCAAATGCAGAACAAAGGGCGCAAGTCGTCAGTCATATGGTCGAGCGAATTGAAAAAGAAATATTAGTTTCATATTCGGCTCTACTTGCTCAAGACAGAGATATTTATCCAATTATGAAATACTTACGAATGTGTAACCAATTGAATGAATGCAGCCCTTACAAGTCGCCGAGAAGAGTGTTACGCAAAGCTCAGTTACTTCTCGACCGGCACAATGTTATTTTGACAAGAAAACAAAACGTTCTATCTCCTTTGAAGGCTAGTTTGCTTCAAGTTAAAAGTAATTTAGAAGAAACAGGCGATTCATCGGAGAGTGTTGAGCGAATCACCTTGCAGCTTGAGAACGTAGAATTACTTATCAGATTGAGTCAAAAACTCTTGGAGGGATACGAAGTAGTAACTAATTTATTAATTCATGGATTTCGATTTAAAGAAAATTACCAGGAAATTATTGATGAACTCTTGGCTATTGAGCTACTGATGTCAAATTCAGGATTAATAGGTGATGTCTTGAATCCAGAATGGATCCTCCCTCAGCTTGAAGAGTTGGGTGTTTCGATCGATGAAGGTGGCTTCCATTAGTTTATTAAAGGTTTTTTGAGGATCCTGATGATGCGCCACACAAACCATCAGAGGGGCTCAATAATATGCGGGTTTGCTTGTACTTAGTCGGCCAAGAGCTTTTTATTCTACTTGAAGTATCAATCATTCGGTTTTAAATATTGCTTTCGCGACTCTATAAATGCTGGATTCCTTATCTCTAAATCTGTTGGATGGTTTCAACTACAGGAAGGAACCCTAAATCTTGTAGGAGTAATCATGTCTGACTCTAAAAAAACCCCACTATATCAATGGCACAAAGACCACCAGGGTCGAATCGTAGATTTTGCTGGTTGGCAGATGCCCGTGCAGTACGTGGGAATTAAAAACGAACACCAGGCAGTGCGCGAGCGCGCCGGGCTTTTTGATGTCTCTCACATGGGAGAAATTCTTGTTGAAGGCCCCAAGGCTTTAGAAACCCTTCAGTGGCTGACGAGCAACGATGTTTCAAAACTCAAGGAATACCAAGCCCAGTACACTTTGCTCATGAATCCCGATGGTGGAATCGTTGATGATATGATCGTTTATTGTCTCGATAAAAATCACACTAAGTTTCTTCTGTGCGTAAATGCTGCCAACGAAGCTAAGGACTGGGAGTTTATTCAGCAACATAATAAAGGAGCTGAGCTTCGCAATGTGAGTTCAGAGTGGGGGCAAATTGCACTTCAAGGTCCGAAGGCCATGGAAATCTTAGCGCGGGTATACGGTGACGATGTAAAAGATCTAGCTGGATTTTATGTCCTGCCGACACCCTATAAAGGAACTCCGAGTATGATTGCTCGAACGGGCTATACCGGCGAAGACGGAGTAGAAATTTTTGTTAAATGGGATCAGACTCTGAATCTTTGGGAAGATCTTCTTGAGGCCGGTAAATCTGAAGACCTCATTGCATGTGGATTGGGGGCTCGAGATACCTTGCGCCTCGAAAAGAAGTTTCCTTTGTACGGGCAAGAACTCACGGATGCGACCAATCCCTATTCGGCCGGACTCGGTTGGGTCACAAAACCGAAAGCCAAGGACTTCCTCGGAAGGGATAAAGTCCTCGCCGAAAAAGAAGCTGGAATTAAACAGAAAATGATTGGCTTTGAACTGATCGAAAAGGGGGTTCCCAGAACCGGTTACTCCTTGATTTCCTTTGACAATCAGGAAATCGGCAAGGTAACTAGTGGGACAATGTCGCCTTCTCTGGATCGCCCCATCGGCATCGCTTACATTGACGCGGGTCACAGTGAGGTGGGTAGCGAATTTTATGTTGAAATTCGCTCTCGGAAAGTTAAGGCTAAGGTCGTTAAAACTCCTTTCGTATAGTTGAGGGAAAAATGGGATTTCATATACCAGAAGAAAATTATTATACAAAAGATCATGAATGGGCCCAAGTTGACGAGAATATCGTAACTGTTGGGATTACTGAGTTCGCCCACGATCAACTCGGTGAAATCGTCTATATTGAGCTTCCTGAAGAAGGCCAAAAGGTCACGCAAAACGAAGCTTTTGGCGTGGTTGAAAGTACGAAGGCCATGAGCGATTTAATTGCTCCCGTTTCTGGTACTGTTATTGAGGTCAATTCAGAGCTCGAAAACGACCTCAATATATTAAATGACGATCAAATGAACCAAGGTTGGATGATTCGTATAGAGATGGAAACTGAGAAAGAGCTCGCCAATCTCATGAAATCAGTGGATTACAAGAAGCTCATTGGTAACTAGAGTTCTTAAATAAAATCAGGGTTTTAAATAGGCAGCGATAAAAAGTCGCTGCTTTTTTTTATTCCACTCAAAGAATCATTGATCTGAAGGCAATTTTACCTTACAACTAGGGGCTCATTTCGATTGGAATTGATAGGCCTCGGTCACTCAGTTCGAAAAGTGCATTGCCCGCGTGGTGGAATTGGCAGACACGCTAGACTTAGGATCTAGTGCCGCAAGGCGTGGGGGTTCGACTCCCTCCGCGGGCACCATCTCACTTCAGATAAACTTCGTGAATTTAATTCTTTATATCGGTTCGGGTTCGGTCATGTGGCTCGGTCCACACTCCCTTCACCTCTCACCTCATAAAAATTTAATTCACTTGTTTCTCTGTGTGAGAGATTGAGCCTCGCCCCTCGCTGTGCTCGAGGCTCTCAAATTACTCTCCGCGGGCAAATCTCACCTCATAAAAATTTAATTTACTCGTTTCACTTTGTGAGAGAGTTGGGCCTACTTCTATCGATCCATACAGTTGTAAATTTTCTTCAACTATCAAATTGTACTTAACTGTGGTTCGTAATGAGTCATTTTCAGGCTTCAATCTAATTTTGGGGCAGATATTTTCAAAAATGTATGGGTTTTTTAGTCCGCTAAAAAGAGATCATTGATTCATAGGTTGGGGCCTCACAGATCAGCCTCAATAAAACGGGGGAAAATCATGAAAATTTTAATGTTTTTTAAAACTCTATTTTTATCATTGTTAGTAACAATCAATGTACAGGCCTTCGATGTCGGTGGACTTGTCGGTGATGGTGAAGGAGGATATTCGGACGTAGGATTTGGTGGCATAGACGGTTCTGGAGACCTCGGAATTTCAGATGCTGATCTTGGCGGAGGTTTTGGAGTTTCTGATGGTCAAGATTCCGAATCAGGCGCCAATGCAGGGTCGGAAAGTTCTGCTGATCCTTATGGCGGAGGAGAGGGTGGCGATGTCCTTGGTGGTTCCGGCACTGATAACCTAGGGAGTCCAAGTAATGGAACCCGTGGGATGATTGAGACATTTACCAAAAATGCCATCGACCAAGCTCTTCCCAGTAAATCACAGGTTCATAGAGATTTTATAGCTCAAGGAATTATAGATCGAAACAAAGATTTTATCGATCATGTCGATGGTATGTCACATTTTAGTCCAGACAACTTTAATGACCTTGCAAACGAAATCGATAAAGAAATTCAAGGTATCGTAGATTCACTTTCACAGCTCACAGGTAAAATTACAGTCGATAAAGTAAACATGCTTAACTACAAAATCGATCAGTACTCTAAAAACTTATCCTATCACTTACTCGAGTCTTTAAAGAAAGCTAAAATGCTCGATCCATTGACTCGACTTGGGCTTAAAGGAGTTCGAATTGTCGTAATGGAAGACCTTCCGAGCTCTCTCTATGCTAAAAAACTGGATATCATTTACCTTTCTCGCCAAGATATAAAAAAGTATGGCGCTGTCGTTCTCTATCATGAACTCATGCATGCGGGTTTAGAAAAAGCGAAAAAATCAGGTGCCATTTCAGAAGAGAATTATATTCAACTTAGTGAGCTCAATCAGACGCAATTTGGACATTTAGACGGCTATGTGGGTAATGCTAGAGGCTACTATAAAGCCGACGGTTACGCCTACCAAGAAGCCTTGGTTATAGGCTGGAGTTATCAAAGACTTCTTGCGCGAATGAAATATCTACCAGAAGGTATGCAACCAAAGTCAGAGCAATACTTGAATGACATTAAAAACAATATTCCGATCATTTGGCTTGAAAAAGATAGAGCATTGCGCATGATCAGCTCGACTACTAAAAATCAAAATCAAGTGTATGAGGAATTTACTAGTCATTTTCTAAAAGCTCAATCTCCGTTGAGGCTCAGCATTCTCGAAGTTCAATCCCAAGTACGAGATGAGCTACCTGATCTGTGTACTCCTGGCACTGTGAAAATTAAAATAAATAGGTACTGCGGTAGTAATTACGAAAACTTTTATGCCACCGATAGTTGGACCTGTAGCAGTAACTATCGATTCAATGAAGTAACGCACACCCCATGTGGACAATTTACCCCCGATAAATAGTTCACATTATTTTTTGCAAACCGAGGCGACCCTTCTGAGGGTCGCTTTTTTATTTAGGTAACAATGAGCTAGCTCGAAGTTAATTAGTACCTTGTTAAAGGCACTTGAAAATGAGAGAGATTTTTAGTAGGAAGTCGTACATGACAGATAAAGAATTAAAATTGGGTGGGATTTACGAGCACTATAAGGGTAAGCGCTATGAGGTTATCGATGTGGTGAGACATAGCGAAACTCTTGAAGAAATGGTGCTATACAAAACTCTCTACAAAAGTGAGTTAGGTCCCCTCTGGGTGCGGCCCAAAGAAATGTTCCTTGAAGTGATCGAGGTAGACGGAAAAAAAGTCGATCGTTTTCGATTTGTTGAAGGGTAAGCTCGTTTTGAGCCCTTGTGTGAACATCTTTAAGGTTTGAACTTTACCATGTAGTTCACTCGCTGAAATGATCAATACATTGTTGCGTATGACTTCTCAGTAGTGATATTTGTTCTTCCCACGTTGTTAGCCTTCGACCCATTCGAGTTCGATTTCTCTTAGAGTGTTTAAACCAATGCTCAGGATCAAAAAGGTAACCCATTATTTCTCCACTCCTGTTATAAATGTAAAGATTGGTGCCATCGGTTTTGAAAACATAGGGGCCTCCCAAAGCGCTCGGATTGAGAGTGTGGAATCGGGAGGTGTTTAGTACATCCTTAATAATCTTTTTTCCGATAGATTTTGGAAAATCAACGAGATTGAGCTGCTCGATTCGATAATTGACCACATCGACATAAAGTGTTCTTACCATCTGAGCGGACCAGGCAGCTAGTCCCTTTAAAGGGACTTTTCCGTCGACCTTTTCTTCGAAGTTAATTCCCATTTCATATTGGCTGAGGTTAGTACCTTTCTGCATTAAGGCTTCGATTTTAGCTGAGGGCTCAAAATCCTCCCCCAATTCAAGTCTTGCCTGGGAGACATACTCTTCAAAAAATTTCAGAAGAATTGAGCGTTTCTCTTCGAAGTCAGAAGTTAAAGCGACAAGAGACTGCAGAGTATACAGGGCAAACTGTGCACCTGGCTCATCAAGAGCGACCCATTTCTTATAGCCTTCAACATTATCTGAATTCCCTTTATTTAGGGTGTAATTAGAAACATTTCTTTCTGGGTCAAACATGTTCGAACTTGCATCGATGGCAATATCCCTTAAGTCTCTAAAAATAATATCCTCAATATGTCCAGATGATTCGTCAAATGAGACTGTGGTATTTTGTCCGTGCGATGCATGGAAAATTCCATAGCCATAATTAAATATCGCTATCTTGCGCGCAAAAAGCGGAACGAGCTTATCTCTGATGAATTCGAATCGACTTATTCCATTTTTCTCAGCGAGACTGTTGACTATTGAAGGATCGCCTATAAACCCGAACCATGGAGCGACTCTTTTCGAAGATCCATCGGGATGAGAGATGAAACTGGGTCTAACAATATTTGATATTATGAGAGACCCATCAAAAGGACTTTGAACACTAAGCCTTTGAGCCACCTCGGGGACTAAGGTGATTGTTTCAAGGTCTTCGTGTACTCTCGCCATATGAGTGTTGCTATAGTAGTCTTTTGCGCGAGCATCTCTTGCAAAAGTTGACTTCCAAAAGAAAGGAGTCATTTCGGGAGATTCTGTGCTCCAAATCCACCACGTATCGTGACTGGCCACTTTGACGGCATTGGCTTTGGTAAATAGGGATTCAGCAAAAAACTTCCGCAACCATTGGTATTGCTCTTCATCGAGGAGAACCTGCTCTTTAATTTCAATTGCCTGAAGCCTAAGACTGCCAAGGGCAGGTAGTTGCTGAGTCGAAAAGCTCACCTTCAATGAAGGGTTGTAGCGTCTCAATATGTCAGCAGAAATGACGTAAACTTTTTTTGTTTCTCTTCCAAAAATTTCTCGCCCAACAGTGTTAAAGAAATTGTCTCGATCCAGGTAGAATTGCTCACTTTCTGAAACCCCTTGAAGTCCCCAAGCAGCTAGTTCTATAGTCTCACTTTCTTGAGCCAACAGAATCGCAGATGAAAAAACCAAAGCGACGGCAATAAATAGAGATTTTATTAGTGAGGCCTGAAACTTCATGACACTGACATTTGCAATCGAGAATCCAGTAGAGAACTGAACTTTATTTCAGATTTACCTCTATTTGCAAAATAGCGGGTTATGAGCCCCTAGTGAGCCGTAATTCCAAGAGTAGACTGTCTATTTTCTAGGATTTGCAGGCAAATATCGGTTCCTAATGAGTGGATCCCAAAGAAATGTTTTTTGAACCCCCAGAGTTGGATGGAATAACAGTCGATCGTTTTAGAAATATACCGTCTCAATACAATACGTAGATCTTTAATACAGTCGCAAATCATCAAATCAAATACATATCGTTTATACAATGAATGAGTCTCAGATCGAAATATTTGAGTTCTCGGCCCAAAAACTATGGAATAGACCTTGCTCATTATTGTCATTGGGTGGTTTGAAAAAGTTAATTAAATTTGGGGGGCCGAATGAAGCTTAGTTTCGTTTTTGCGATGGTCATCGCACTTATTTTTTCTGTGAATTGTTCTCAATCCAACAATAGATTGCCAACAAAGACGAGTGTTAATACAGATAGAGAGTCTGGTAACCGAGGGGGAACCATTCCGAGCGTGCCAGAAGCTGATAATGGCAACAACTCTCCAAGTTCTACTCCGACTCCTACGCCTGTTCCAAGCCCTACTCCTGCTGCTCTCACTGGAAATCAAAAAGTGGTCAATGATGCCTATCAATTCTTTTTTGAAAGGGATGCTGAGCAAGCTGGTCTCGATTACTGGGTCCAACAAATTGTCAATCGAGGCAACGATAGTGAATCTCGAATAAGTGTCTTAGCCGATATCGTCATTTACTCAAATGTTGCAAATGGAGATAGAGCTAAGTCGATTAATAATGACAACAAAATCAATGAAGCAATCGATTTAATCCGAGACGCCGATAGAACCTTTCCCAACTTTTTAAGGGAGGAGTATATCAATGCAATGTATCTAATGTATTTTGGTAGAAATGCAGAACAGGCTGGGTTGGATTTTTGGATAAGTCAGTATAACCGAGCTAGTGAGTTTTCTGCCAATATTCAATTTGAATCAGATTTACTCCACGGTGCCCAAGGCATTGACCGAACGGCAGTGCTTATCAATGCCAATCGAAGGGCATGGGCTGAAGAAATTTTTGATGAGGTCAATTCAACTCCACAGTGGTACCAGTAGATGTTATGCCCCCATATTTTAAGTGGGGGTATAATCCAACTCTCAAAGGAAATTCTCGTATAAAGAATTTCTTTTTTTGCTAGATATCGTCTTCTGAGTAGGGAAGGCCAAGTCGAATCCACTCTTTTATCACTTTAATTTCCTCTTTGGTTGCCGGTGGGATTTCTTTTATTACATCGTCAGCAGAAATATTGAGAGGCATTGGATCAAAGAAAAACTCATCTTCGTCGACTCTTCCGATCAGAGCTCCAATGAAGTGACTTTCGTGGGGATCTTCTTTGTTGAAAAGTAGCGGATTAGTCTGAGCCCACCCGAGAAGGGCTTGGTAGGTGCTCATATCTATACCGCGACTTCTTAGTCCGAAAGAGTTGTGGCAAAGAATGCACTTAGGACCCAGGACTTGGTTTCGAAGAGAAAGCCAGTTGGGTTTTAGTTCAGTTGTCGTTTTTAAATACGAAGAGCCATCGCTGTACTCAGCCATTCCTTGGTTGATCCATTTCATAAGAAACTCTTTTTGCCCTTCACTTACGACTAAGGCTTCTCCGCCAGGCTTTGCTGGAAAGGGCATGCTTTTAGATAAAATAGATCCCAATATTTGTGAAATATCATTTCGAGTTGTTGTGTAATCCTTGTATTGAGAGTGGCAGGTGAGGCAGCGGTTGGGTTTAAGAACCTTATCTTTAACCTCTTGAAATGAAATATAAACTTTTGGCTTTGGAAGAGTGTTGGAGTCATTCGAGGTTTCAGGGGCTCCAGACTCGATCCAATTCGTGAGAAGTTGCTTTTCGAGACCCGGCAATAATCCCTCTTGGAGGGGCGGCATCCGTCCGGGACCAGGAGAGTTAATTCGAGCGAGTATTTTTCCTGCCGAAGCTTTAACCACTTGGTAGTTTTCAAAGACCTGATGGCGACCAGTGTGACAGCTAATGCAGTATTTATCGAGAACCTGGGACTTGATATCTGCAAATCCCAGTGTTTCTGTCTGTGGTTTTTCAAAAGTTTCGGGAACAGGGTCATGACGAGAGCCTTCACTAAAATACTTTCCACAGGACGAGAGGCCCATTGCAAAGCAAATCAAAGTAATCGATTTTAATATTTTTTGGTGAAGTCGAGTCATTGTTCAGTCCCATTTTTCTCTGAGGAATATTTACTGAATTCCTCTTGGTGCTTCGCCAGTTTCTGAAAACCAAAAATTGTCGGCTGCTTCCTCGCGTCTTTGTAATTGGGCATCAAATCGCGCCTTAGCTCCACGGCTGATGAAAAAGTGCATGCGATCGCCATTTCGAGTGTAAAGCTTGGGATCAATATCGGCGTAAGCATTGTTTGCCATGGCCCATGCGCACCAGCCACCGTAGGTCGGTTCATACTTAAGGGGATTCGCAATAAATTCATTAAGGTTTTCTTGAGAAGAAAAATAGTAAACGACTCCACCGTAGTTTGTCGATATACTTTGATTTCCGGGAATGGCTCGATCTACGGTAAAATAGGCGACTGGGTCGTAACCTTTGAGTCCGAGTTGAGTTTGCTCTAGGTTGTAGTGAGTCAGCACATCAGCTCGATCTTTTTGTTCCAGTGTTCTTTGGGCCAAAGCGAATTGTGAAAAGATCAGGATTAAAGTCGTTAAAATTAAATTATTCATAGGTTCCCCCTGTTTGTTTTCACCATTTAATTCGCACTTGAATAAAAAATGTAACTGAAGAGGCAAAAAATAGACTGAATTTAACTATTTAGAATACCGAAGGATTTGGATATTCCTTGAAGGAAAGTCATGGCGAGTTGAATCTGGGGAAATTGACTCACCATCAGTTTTCTTTTGCAGTGAAAAAATTAGAAAACACCTATAGGGTCCCTCGATTTTTTAAGAAGCATTTATTGTTCCGCTTTCTTTTTTTCTAAACCCGAGTGGAGAATCGGTAGGCGATGAGTGCGAGCAAAAACAATGTTACCAAAGAAAGTCTCAAATTTTTCATATATAAATATCGGAAGTCTATAAGAAATTCTATAAATTTCGAGCTGCTAGAACTAATCTTCGTTTGCATTAGGCGGCAGAACCTCTCCAGGTTGTGGCATGATAAACTCCGTATTAGCTCTTTCGTTGCATAGCCTCTGAAGTTCCTGTTGAATTAAAGGGCCATGGGCGCTACCAAAGGTTACAAGTCCATCACCGGGCTGTTGAATAGCCCTTTGTGCAGCCGTCCTACTTCTCGCATCTGACGTATCTAAGAATGAGTTAAATAAGTAAAGGTTTGAATAAATAGCGACCGAACTCCTGGGTGCTCAAATCGAGCGACATAGGTATCTATTTCTTCGTCTGTAAAGCG
Organism: Bdellovibrionia bacterium; assembly: GCA_030424665.1. Lineage (GTDB taxonomy): Bacteria > Bdellovibrionota > Bdellovibrionia > Bdellovibrionales > JAGQZY01 > JAUHWN01. Next base: position 55,679 of record JAUHWN010000003.1, read on the forward strand.
CCTGTTGTTTTTAAAACCACTATTTACATAGTCTCTAAAAGCAACATACTGATCGGGAGTCATATGCCCCGCCATTCCGAGATCGATAAGGCTATCATAGCCCTCGTCCATCATATCTATGTAGTCCCCTGCGAGTTCTTTTTGTTCCGTGTCGTCGAGCGCAACATTGCGGATAGATCGAAAAGCTTCTGGGTTTGTAGCGCGTGCAATAATATCAGGGCTATACATTAAGTGCATGACCGCATCAGTTTGCTCAGGGGTCAGGATTTCTGAAAACGTGCCTCGCAAGCCCGTATAGTCGGCTACCATGGCCTCATAGGGCGTGCCATTAGATAGTTCTCCAGGAGATACTTCTAAACCAAGCCATTGAAGTCTTCCGCTTTCGACACTTTGAAGAATAAGCGCGACATCGGATCGTTCCTCTCTGATTCGAGCTGCATTATCTGGCTGAGCAATGTACTCGTCAATCGAAGCTCTAAAGCCATCAAGAGACTCGGCTCCTTCTAGTAAAGCCATAATTTCTTGGTTTTGATTTGTAAGATGAGAAGAGAAGTGAGTTGAGATACTAGCACCACCGGAATTCATAGTTGGAATTCCCTGGCCGTTGGCTGAAAAACTACATTCGTTTGCGAACAAACTCCGAGTGAAGGTAATAAAGCTAAAAATAATAATGAATCTAAAATATTTCATCGTTTCACCACCCATTTAGCTGCTGGCGAGGCAAAAACTTTCTTCTTCAATCGGTCTTGTTCTTTCACAAAATTTTTGCAGCTCTTTGATTTAAAACAAAGAATTTTTATTTTAATGGCGAAGTTCGTCCATTCCCTTGTATGTTGGGGATGAACAAACTGGGCGGATGCTTTTTTGAGATCTTGCTTACAAAATATCCGAGAATTTTTATCGGTATTTGTTATCCACGCATTTGGGCCATAAATCGGAGTTAAGCACTTTTTCACCAGCTTAGCACTCGTAAACATTAAAAAGGAGTCTAAAAAGGCGTACCCTTTTTTATTGGCAATTTTAACTAATCCTCGAAGGTATTGTTGTCTTTGTTTGAGTGGAAGGTCTCTTAGCTCTTGGGCTGAGGGCAATTGAGGGCTAATAACACTTGAAGGTTTTCTTGACGCTCGTTTTTTTGGGGCAGTAATTATTTTTTTAGAATTATAGATTCTTCTTTTTTTCTTCGTCTTTGCGGAAATATCACTCTGTCCAAAACTAAAAAATGCAAAGGCAATAGTTAAAGCAAGAAATGCTTTACTCATAAAACCACCAATCCCTCTCATCTACTCTCAGTTATTATATCTTTAATTGAGACAAAAGACAGCATGGCCTTCAAATCGGGTTTAATCGCTTCAATATGAAACAATAGGTGAGAAAAGGTACAAGTTCTCCTGTTGGTATAGGAGTCGACAGCTCCCGTATCAATTTGAGATTCGGGAACAATCAATGACTAATGCAATTGCGCTACCAAAAGGAAGCTTCTACCTAAAGGGGGTTGACGGTGGTTTTTTTGACACACCAAAGGGAATCGACAAAATTTCGTTCGCTATCAAAGAAGTTTTCGACTTGTAAAAAGCCCGTTTCGTTAGCCATGCTTTGAATATCTTCGAGCAGATATTTGTTCGAATATTCGAGGTGAATCGGTTCATAGGCTTTGAAGTGAAAAGTCTTTTCGATCTCTTTGATAAATACGGATTGGTCCTTGAGTGAAACTAAGTAGCTTTCCATCGCTCCAATGACTGGGTTGTAAAACCCATAATGGGTGAAATTCTCAATGTTAAAAGTTCCACCCAGTTCATTGTTAATTCGACGAAGGACATTAATATTGAAATCAGCTGTCACGCCTTCAGTGTCATTATAGGCTTGGGTGAGGCGTTTAAGGTCCTTTTTTAAGTCAAAGCCAATGAGCATATAATCGTCGGGGTTAAGATGCTTCCAAATTATTCGTAAGAAGACGAAAGCTGCCTCAGGATTGAAATTTCCGATATTAGAGCCGAGGAATAGCAAAACATTTCTGCCTGCGGAGTTTTCACGAATATCGTCGAGGGCATCAATGTACTCTCCAACCACTCCTTTTATTTTCAAACCATCAAACTCTTCTTTAAACTTTGTGGTCATATTGGCTACAGCAGATTCTGAAATATCGACTGGGATATAAGTGAAATCCATTCCCTTTCGCATAAATTCATCGATAAGAACCTTAGTTTTTCGGCCATCGCCCGCGCCGAGCTCGATAAGATTAAAGTGTTCCTTGCCTATGGCTCCGGCAATATTGCCTTTGTTTTTCTCAAAAACTTCAAATTCACATCGTGTGGGATAGTAGTCTACTTGATCTGTGATCTTCTCGAAGAGAATAGATCCGCGCTCGTCATAGAAATACTTCGAAGGTATGTATTTTTTCTGGGCTGAAAAACCAGTGAGAACATCGAGGGCGAATTGCTCCTTGAGAGCATCTTTTTTCTGATTTCGAATCGAATCGAGTACCTTATAGTCCATAACTTACCCTTATCTGGTCTTTATTTGGCTTTTATTTGGAACGGTTGGTCACGACCATTGGCCCGTGGGCAGACTACCGCCTCAATCCCCTAGGTCAAGGGATGACACTGGGATTTGACTGGAATCAAACGAAAAAAGGGCTCCAGTGGAGCCCTCAAGAGTGGGGGGGTTAAATGTTATAATCTCAGACATTGAAGTCATTGAGGTTTAATTTAAATCTCTCGCTATTCTTTATCGTGCTTAGCTTTAAAGATGGCCCTAGATTCGCCTCTTTCAGCCCTACGGATCCGTCTTGCTTCTTTCTGCGTAACTTCTCCATCTTTAAGGGCGCGACGCTCAACTCTTCGTGCTCGACGTCTTTTGCGGCCGATTTTCTTAGCCTCTTGGTTATCTATACTTCCATTCTTAACTCCATGGGCGGTTCTCAACACCTGTCCGCGTCTGGCGTCGGCATCGAAGCTAAAACTAAATATGAGAGCCAAGCTCATCAGTGCGATTAGAGTTTTCATAAGTCCTCCTTACCTGCTTTCATAACCAAAACACAGCAGGTATGAGAAAGTTTCGCGAAGTCGTTATTTTTTTTGAGGCTGTTCAAAGTTTTTTGAAAAACCCTAGTAAATCTATAGCTTTATCTGGTTTTGAGATATCCTGCCAACACAAGAGCTCCAGGAGTTCGGACCAGTTTGAGCCGAAAGTAGGGGATCTTTGTAAAGAATCAGGCATATATAAGTTTAAAGAAGACTTATTCTATAACCCTGTGTTAATGTTTAGGAAGTGTTGAACAGGAGATTGGAAGTGAAAGCTCTATTGTTGATGATTGCGATTCTCAGTCTTTCTTTTTCGGCGGGTGCTTCCGAAAAAGAACTCCTATTGGCGAGTCTCAAGGGTGAAATGTCCAAGGTCGACTCGTTAATCTCAAATGGAACCGATGTGAATTTTGCCAATGGTAAAGGCTTAACTCCTCTTATGTTAGCTGCCCTCAAGGGACATACCCAGGTGGTTCAAAAGCTGGTCGGAAGTTCGGCGGATATTAATCTTAAAGATTCATCGGGCCATACGGCAATGATGGCGGCTTGCCAGCAAGGGCATACCAATGTTGTGGATATCTTGTTGAAAGCTGGTTCGGATATAAACGATGCTAACGCAAAAGGTGCGACTTGCCTCTTTCTAGCGGCTCAAGCTGGAAAAAAGGATATGGTGCAATTCCTTGTTTCAAAGGGTGCCGATAAATCTAAGAAAAACAATGCTGGGCTTTCGCCGAAAGAAGCAGCATCTCTATCTAATCATTCTGATATAGCTTCGATGCTGTAATTCTCGATATTTTCATTTGATCAAAATTTCTCTCCTAGGGCTGTACTTTTTTGGGACTAAGTAGTCTAATATAATCTAGATTCAACTAGGGGAATCGATGCGAGCACTGATTTTTTGTATTAGTCTTCTTGCCGCCAATTATGCGCAAGCTACTGGCAAAGAGCTGATATTGTCTGTATTAAAAAATGATATGGGTAAAGTCGAATCCCTGATTTCTGCAGGTATAGACGTTAATTATGCCAATAAAAAGGGCATAACTCCTTTAATGCTGGCTGCTCTGAGTGGAAACTTAACAATCGTTAAGTACCTTGTTTCAAAGGGAGCGGACTTAAATAAGAAAGATGATAAAGGAAATACAGCTTTTCACGCCGCTTGTCGGGTGGGGCACAAAGATGTAATTGCTGAGTTTCTCGATAAGGGTGTCGACATTAATTCGGTCAATAAAAAGGGTTCAACCTGCCTTTTTCTTTCGGCCCAGGCTGGAAAAGTCGAGGCCATTGATTTGCTGATTTCTAGGGGTGCTGACAAGTCCCTAAAAAATGTAACGGGCTTAACTCCTAAAGAAGCTGCTAGCATGTCTAATCATTCAGAGGCAGCCTCGAAACTTTAGCCCCACAAAGAACATCTTCTCCAGTTTCAAAAACGAAGATCTGTGTTCTTGCCAAAATCATTACCAAAGCAAGACCAAGGATGACCGCTTTCAAATAGGTGAGGCTCTTGTGACTCACTTTGTTCTTAACAAATGAAAATAGGTAAGATTGATAACTGAAAATCGGAATTGTGCCAAACCAGAAGGCGATAATTAATAGCAGTGAATAGTTAAATTTCAATGAGAAGGTTATTAGGAGTACAAGGTAAAAATAAGAACAAGGAAGTAAAAGGCTAAACAAACCGAAGAGAAATGGCCTTGATTTTCGCCTTTTGATAACTTGATTTTGTGCCGCCTTTTTGAGGTTAATGAATAACTCTGACTTTGCAAGTTTTCGACTCGATAGCCAAAACAAAAGAAGAGTTGATAAAATCGCTAAAAGACCCAACCAAGGGTAAGAATGACTCCATTGAAATAATTGTGTTCCCATCAAAGAGAATAAACTGGCGGCTATAAGATAGGCTAGAAGTCGACCTAAGTGGTAGATAAAAAATCCATTCTTCGTGGTTGAAGTATTTGCCAATGAGAAAAGTGGGCCGCACATGATTCCACAGTGGAGACTCGAGAATATTCCTAAAATCACCATTGTAAGCGGTAGCAGAAAAAAAGGAATTTGGGAGCTAAGATTGAGGATAAGGTCCGGCAATTTTTAACTCTCTTGTTTTATAGATGACTTTTGAATCAAAATCGATGATTTCAACTTTAACTCGTATGTCTTTCATTTCGTTAAAGGCTTCAGCCCGAGTTCGAATAAAGAAGGGTGCTCTTTGGCTTTTCTTCGTATCAACAGTTAAGTTTTGTAATGGAAAAATAAGTTCAGCATGAGCTGGGCTATTTTGAATTCGTGCGATCAGCTTATGGGGTTTGTGACTCTGATTTTTTATATTAATGCTAAATTGATTGAGGACAAACTTTTGCCCTTGTTCTTCAACGATCTGAAACGGGCTGTTTTTAGTTCGAGTGACGTGTATTGCAAGATCAGTTCTTCCACCGATCGCAATGGTCGCTCCTACAATTATGACTAATAGTAAGATCCCATAACCAAAGACACGTGGAGAAAGTAATTTGCTCGGTATCTTTTTTAAGTCATTGATTGAGGCATAGCGAATAAGTCCTTTGGGCCGATTGAGTTTTGTCATAATTTCATCACATGCATCGATACAACGAGTACAGGCAATACACTCAAGTTGTTGTCCTCGTCTTATATCAATACCTGTCGGGCAAACTGAGACGCATTTAAAACAGTCAACACAATCCCCAGCATTTGGGTCCGATTTTTTTCCTCGAGGTTCGCCACGATTGTAGTCATAGGTTACCGTTTTACTGTTTTCATCCATGAGGACGGACTGAAAGCGACCATAAGGGCACATGATGATACAGAATTGTTCTCTGAACCATCCAAAGTCGAAGAGGATAACTCCAGTAATAAAGGCCATTATCACAAAAACGGTCCAGCTTTCGGCAGGAGGAGCACTCATCATATGAAATAGGTTTTCTCGACCCACGAAGTAGGCCACAAGGGTATGACTGATCACCAGTGATAGAAAGAGAAAGAGTCCCCACTTAGTTGAAAGCAAAAAGAATTTTTTAAGATTCATCTCTTGCTTGTAGAATTTAATTTGCTTTTGCCGGTTCCCTAAAAGCAGCTGCTCAATTCCTCTAAAAATAGTTTCAATAAACACTGTTTGTGGGCAGGCCCACCCACACCAAACGCGCCCCCACAGTGCTGTGACCAAAGCCAGTACTAAAGCTCCTCCACCCAAAATAAAAAATACCTTTGGTGCATCATGGGCAAAAAAGATAAGACCGAAAAAGTTAAAGACACGATCAGGGATATTAAAGAGAAGTGCTTGCTCACCATTAATTTCTATCCAGGGAAGAGCAAAAAGGACAAAGATGAGAAAGATATGCATGAGTCGTCTTTTATTCTTCCAGAAGCCAGAAACTTCAGCTGGGATAATGTTGACGTGATCTCCGTGTTCATCGGTGGTGGAGAGTCTTTCTTCGGGTAGGTTTCTAAAATCTAATTGACTCATCTTCTTTAACTTTCTCGAAGTGGACCCCATGTGAGGCCCACGAGTTCACTTAATTGAAGCTGACTTCATTGCCTTCAGGCGCTTTAGGATTCGTTGGACTGGAGCCTTGAATTGAGCGAATGTAGATAGTTACATTCTGTACTTGCTCATTATCAAGGACGGCCTCCCAAGGGGGCATACCGGTTCCTGCGATTCCGGATCGAACGACGCTCGCAATATTTCCCATGCTCACATCATCCATTTTCCAAAAGTTATCGGCGAGGTTGGGGCCAATCAATCCGCCACCGTCGGGTCCATGGCAGGAGGCGCAGTAGGTGCCGAAGACAACTTTTCCTTTTTCGACAAGGGAAGAGTCTGAGGCGAGTTTAATAAACTCTTCTTCAGGAAGTGTTTTTCGTTTCGCCTTAGCATCGGCCCGCATCTTATCTATTTTTTGAGCACCTTGGGCGATTTGTTCATTCAGAGACATTCCTCCGCCATCGAGGTGGTAATGGATAAAATAAATGAAGCTGAAAATTATTGCTCCAAAGAAGGTCCAAAGCCACCACATGGGTAGTGGATTGTCGAGTTCTCTAATTCCGTCGTAATCGTGGTCGAGTAAAAGACTTTTTTCGTCGTCGAGAACTTTTACATCTTTATCTTCAAATTGATCATTACTCATATTAGTTGTCCTCGCTTTTTAAAGGTAACTCACTCAAATCTTTAAAGTGCTTGCGATTCGATTTTTTAAAAATCCAAACAATGGTGCCAAAAAATACGGCCATAAAAATGAGCATTGCAATAACGTTTAAATATCCCAAGGTGAAATACGAAAATGCTTCTTGTTTCATTCCTCACCTCCGCTCTTTGAATTTGAACGAGCAGATTGAACAACCTCTGAAGAACCCGATGGGGCTCCAGATACTTCTGCTGAACCCACGCTCGTCTTTTGACCGAGAGCTTGTAAATAGGCAATAAGGGCTACGATCTGCTTATTTTCTAAACCCTTAGGTGCCCCTTTTTCTTCGAGAAATGCAGCAATTTCTTTGGCCTGTTCCTCGGCGTGTTTATCTGCATTTCCAACTTCATCATCTGAGTAGGGCACACCCAACTGTTTTAGGACTGAGAGTTTTTTGCGGATGTGCATGAAATCGACTTTTTTCTCTGCGAGCCAGGGGTAGGGTGGCATAATTGATTTATCAACCATTGAGCGTGGGTCGATCATGTGACTGTAGTGCCACATGTGATCGTACTTCTTGCCCACTCGAGCTAGATCCGGACCAGTGCGCTTGGAACCCCACTGAAATGGATGGTCGTACATGGATTCAGCGATGGTCGAGGCAGCACCGTAGCGAGCATAGTCGGATTCGTGCTTAAGGATTTGTTGAGAGTGGCAGACGTAACAGCCCTCTTTGACGTAGATGTCTCTACCCTCTTGTTCAAGGGCGGTAAACGGAAGCGTTTTTACATCTTGTGGAACGTACTTGTGAATAGAAAGAGTCGGAACAATTTCAATCACAGAGCCAACTAGAACAGCGAGAAAGGCGAGAACAGAAAATAATCCAGCCATTCCCTCTAGTCTTCTATGGGGAGCCTCGCCTTCAGAAGATGTAGGAACGAGAGCGTAGGCTTGGTATGTCTTTTCTTCGACATTCTTAGGAGCTTTTTGAAAGGTTTTAATGACATTGTAAACCATGATGAGGTAACCGGCGATGTAGAGAAGTCCGCCAAAGGCTCTGACATAATACAGAGGCATAATGTTCATAACTGTTTCTACGAACTCATAAACAGGATATCCGTTTTCACCGATTTCCTTCCACATAAGACCTTGGGTAATTCCAGCAGAAACCATTGAGATGTAGTAAGTGAGAACACCAATCAGTGCGACCCAGAAGTGGTAGTTCATCAACTTCTTGCTGTACATTTCTGTTTGCAGAAGTTTTGGTAAAATATAGTAGACCATTCCAAAAGTCAGAAGGCCATTCCAACCGAGGGCTCCGGAATGAACGTGCCCAATAATCCAATCGGTGTAGTGGGCAAGAAGACTGACAGACTTGATAGATAGAAGTGGGCCTTCAAAAGTACTCATGCCGTAGAAGGTAACGGCGGCGATGAGAAACTTAATAATGGGTTCTTCTCTTAATAAGTGCCAAGCGCCCCGTAACGTGAGAAGACCGTTGATCATGCCACCCCAGCTCGGTGCCCAAAGCATTAAACTAAAAACCATCCCCAGTGTTTGTGCCCACTCAGGAAGGGAAGTGTTGAGAAGGTGGTGGGGGCCCGCCCAAATGTAAATAAAAACAAGTGACCAAAAGTGAACGATCGAAAGGCGATAGGAGTAGATGGGGCGTCCGGCGGCCTTAGGAATATAGTAGTACATGAGGCCAAGAAATGGTGTGGTTAAAAAGAAGGCAACGGCATTGTGCCCGTACCACCATTGAACTAGAGCATCTTGAATTCCTGCATAGACGGGGTAGCTCTGCAGAAAACTCACTGGAATTTCAATAGAGTTTACTACGTGGAGAAGGCCTACTGTGAGGATCGTCGCTATGTAAAACCAAATAGATACATAGATGTGCTTCTCACGCCTTTTCGCAAGAGTTGCAAAAAAGTTGATTCCAAAAATGACCCAAACAACTGTGATCATCAAGTCGATCGGCCATTCTAACTCCGCATATTCTTTACTCTGTGAAAAACCGAGAGGGAGAGTCACTGCCGCTGCTAAGATGATCGACTGCCATCCCCAAAAATGGATTCGACTAATTTTATCGGACCACATTCTCGTCTTTAAAAGTCTTTGCGAGGAATGGTAAATTCCTGCAAAAATAGCATTTCCAGCAAAGGCAAAGATTGCCGCGTTGGTATGCAGGGGGCGAATGCGGCTAAAGGTTAGCCATTCTAAGTTGAAGTTCAATTGCCAGAATGCCATCTGAAGTGCTGCCAAAAGGCCAACGAGAAAGGCAGTTCCTGCCCAAACCATTGTTGCAATCAGAAACATCCTTACAATCTTGTCGTCGTATTTAAAGCTCTCGAGCTTACCTTCCATTTTCCTCTCCATCATCTATAAGGATTTCGTCTTCTTCATCATTTAAAATTCGCCACTTTGGCGAATACAGGTCAGAAAATTGATTGTGATCGGCAGCCCAAAAAAAGGCATAGATAAACGAGCCTGCCAATATCACTGAGAGGGCGAGCATTACATAGATAATTTCCACTGACCCTCCTTCATTCTATAAAAACTAAACATAATTACTAAAATTGAACTCATAGGCATGAGCAGTGCTGCGACAAGAGGAGTAATATAACCCATCAAAGCGAGTACTGCGCAAACTACATTGTAGCTAATTGAAAAGAGGCTCAACCAGGTGAGCGTTTTAATTATGTGATGGCTGAGTGCGAAGACTTGTGGAATGTGCTTGATTTGGTTGTTGAGTAGTACGATGTCGGCTGTTTGTAATAGCTTTTCGATAGGACCGGCCATGGCAACGGAGACGTGAGAAGCCGCAAGCGCAACGCTATCGTTAATTCCATCGCCAATCATCATTTCTTTGCCTGAATGTCTTTTGATGATCTGGAGCTTTTCTTCAGGAGAAAGTTCAGAATAATACTTATCTATTCCGAGGTTCTCGCCAGTGAATGCGACACTTTTTTCATGATCACCACTTAAAATATAAGATTCAAGTTTGATTTTCTTTAAATACTCGACACTCTTTTTGGATTGATCCCGCAATTCATCTTCGAGACTAAATCGACAAATAAGGTCTTCGTTTGCATAAAAGTCGACGACATTATTATTATCCTCGATCGCATTTGAGTCGGCCCTGCGAACTGAATACTGGATCCCTGCATATTCACCAAAAACACCCTTTCCCAACTCTTCGTGCACCGGAAACTCTTGGCGTGAAAAAAATCGAATATCTTGGCTATCGGTTTTGAGATGGCGAATAAGGGCTTGAGCCACCGGGTGTTGGCTATGACTTTCTAGGTGAAGGAGGATCTGCTTCTGTGCTTCTTCGAGCGGATTTGACTGTTCGATCACCTTGAGTTGGCCTTGGGTCAACGTACCGGTCTTGTCGAAAAATATGTTTTTTACTTCAGAGATTTTTTCGAAAATGTCGGCACTTCTAACCAGTAGCTCTAGATTGCGAGCTCTCTGTAGACCTAAGCTGAGAACGAGTGGAAATCCAAATGCAAGGGCGCAAGGGCAGGCGACAACGAGAAGAGCGAGGGTGCGGTCGAAAGCGGCGAGTTGATCTCCTATGAGCATAAAATAGCTAAATCCAGCCAAAGAGAGAAGGAGGACTCCAATTGTAAAGTTCTGTCCTAAGCGATCGATAAAGCTCACAAAATTTGAGCGATCGAGTTTTAACTGAATCGAATCATTCAGAATTTGACCAATCCGCGTTTGATCTTTAAGTGAAGAGACTTTGTAAGTGAGTTGTGGACTGAGCAACTGCGTGCCGGCATATATAGGAGAGCCCGGTCCTACCAGATAGGGAGTGGATTCACCAGTAAGCAAACTTTGGTTAACGTAAACTGAAGCGGTCCCCATGCGACCATCCCCCGGGATAATTTGATCTTGCAGCACTTGAATTTCATCCTCAGGGCCGAGTTCTGAGGCTTTTTTCTGTATCCAGCCCGCTTCAGTTTTTACTTTGTAAGAATAATGATCGGGAATGATTTGTACTTTTGACTCCAAGAGTGCCTTGGCTTGAAATTTTTTAAGAAAGAAACGTCCTATTAAAAGTAAGAAAATAAGGTTGGCAATAGAGTCGAAGTAAATTCCCTCGGATCCGGCCAGTAGATTATAAAGGCTCAACAGGGTTCCCAAGCCGAGAGCAACCACAATTGGCGTATCAATACTGGCTTCTCGTCTTTTGAGACTCGCCCAAAAGCCATTGAAAAAAGTTTGTCCAGAATAGAGAAGGCTTGGAAGCAAAAATAAAAAGCTCCCCCAGTTAAAGAGCTGGGCAAAGGAGCCCTCAGCTCCCGTGTAGACGGCGCTTGAAAAAAGCATAATGTTCCCGGCACTAAAGCCGGCGACAGCGAGTTTTTTTAACTCTCTCTTATGCTCTTTTCGTTCCTGGTTATCCTTATCTGTGAGCTGGATTTCGCGACTGGGATGCCCCAGTCTTTCAAAGTGCTCAGTGAGGTCGTGACATATTTTCTCATTCTCGGCCTTAAGTTTAAGCTGGCCAGTGGCAATATTGAGATCAAAAGACTGAATACCAGAAAAGTTCTGTGCCTCTTTCTCCAGTTTAAACGCACACTTAGGGCATGATATATTCTCGAGCTGATAAGTTCTCAATTGATTTTCCATTTATTCCTCACAACCTCCACAGAGCAGGGAGTGAACCAGCCGTTCTTAAATGTATTCGCCCTAGAGATTATCTTCGAGACAAGATGGCTCATATAAGGAGGATTACAAGGGACAGTTTTTTCCCATAATTAAAAATCCTGAGACATGCTTGTAATTTTAACAATAAAACCAAGTTGGTTTTCTTCTAACCATAAGATCTTCTTATGGGAAGGTGCTCTAAAATCAACTGATTCCACTTTGGAACCAGTTTCCCTTTGACGGTCTAAGAAAAATTTAGTTTAAAGATTCGACCTGGAGGGGGTTCATATGAAAAATATTTTTCTTACAATTATTCTGTCACTTTTTGTAGGGACTGGATTTGCCCACGAATTAAGCTCCGACGGAATTGGTTTCTCGGTCAGTGAAGGAAACCTAAAAGGTGAACTTGTCATGAAAGTGCAAGATTTAACCAAACAACCAACTCTTTGTGATTATACCTTCGACTCTTTTAAGTATGTCGAGTCTTTGAAAGCTCTCCTTATTGATGTTTCTAGAGAGCAATGTGGATTGGAAGCCGAGGGAATCGGTCATGGTCAAATGACCTGGAGACTTCCAATGGCCTTGCGTGGATATTCTGAGCTCAAGGTGGTTCTTAATGGTGTCGTTATTGGCTCTATTGTTTCGGGTCCACGAGAAAATAAGTTAGTTCAAGAGCAATAAAGAGAAGGTTTCGAGGGGATAGATAGTGAATCAAATTTTAGGGGGAAATAAAATGAAGGGATTTGTACTAGCAGTTTTAGTTTGCTGCTTTTCATGGACAGCATGGTCCCAAGTCAAAATTGATCCATCACTTGCTGGATTTGTTCGAGGAGAAACGGGTCATGCCTATGTCAAAGTCCTCGTACTTATGGAGTACATTCCCATGGAAGCGACTCCAACGATCTACAACCGCCAAGAAGTTGTTGATTATTTAAAATACCAATCTCGAGGCGCTTGGTCCTATATCAACAATCACCTCGGAGATAATGAACCGACGGTAAATAACCATCTTCAGCCTCTTTACCTCTTTTGGTTGAATCAATCCTTCTCGGCTAATTCGACGCCAGAGGGGATTCAAATTTTGGCTCGAACTCCTGGAATTAAAAAAATCTACGCCGATCACTCTATTGAGTATCAAGATCCAATTGCCGGTCGCTGGGCTCAACCCAATTTTCCGGGGTTAGAGAATGATTTACCTTATAACTTTAAAGCCATTGGTTTAGATCGCTTGATGGCGGAACTTCCCGAAGTCAACGGTCAGGGCGTATTGATGGGATCCATCGATACAGGTGTCGATGCCACACATCCAGATCTCCAAGGCAAGGTGCCTCTCTTCTTCGATTCACAAAATGGTCAAGTAACAGAACCTTTTGATATGCAATTTCACGGAACACACACCATTGGAACAATGATTGGTACCCGTGAAACTGGAATTGGTATTGCTCCCAACGCCCAGTTAATTGCAGCCGGAGGTCTTCAATGGGAAGGTCAAGTCCGTGCGATGGAGTGGATGCTCAACCCTGACGGTAACGACCAAACTATGAACGATATGCCGAGAGTGGTTAACAACTCTTGGAACTCGCGAGCGGCACCTGACCAAGAGTTTCATTACAGAGCTATTTCTGCTTGGGAAGCCGCTGGAATTTTACCTGTCTTTTCGGCTGGAAACTCGGGCCGTAGTGGCCCTCGATCGATCACTCCGCCTAAGGAGCATCCTGCGACTTTAGCTGTGGGGAACCTCCAACAGGACGGAACTATCAACGAAAGTTCAAGTATTGGACCTGCAGTTTTTGAAGGCAATGATATCCAGAAGCCAGAGATTTCTGCTCCGGGAACGGATATTAAATCGACAATGCCTGGTAATCAATATGGTGAGCTCACTGGAACGTCAATGGCAGCGCCCCATGTGTCTGCGGTTGCAGCTCTCGTTTTCCAGGTGGCTCCAAATCTGACTCCTGCCGATGTTAAGAGTCTTCTTATTCGCACGGTAACTCCGCATAACCAAATTGGTGCACTCGACGGTGTTGGTAACTGGAATCCGAAGTATGGATACGGAAAGTTGAATGCTTACAATGCGGTGAGATCGGCACTTGAAATGGCCAGAAGTGGTAACTTAACAATGAGCTTTAATGCTGTGTTACCGCGCCAAATGCAAATTGGTCCTCGTTTGAGTAGCCAAGAAGTACTTGAAATGGCAACGCCTCGTTTACATCAGGTACTCAATATGCCAAAGCGTTTTGAAGGTCGCACTTGGTTAACGCTGGATCAAATTTATTCTATGTAATTAAAATTCTTTTCTGAGAAACCTTAAGGGGTTTTAAAGTAAAGAGGGGGGTAGGAGAGAAGCTTTTGTTTCTCTCCTTTTTTTATTCTTCGTCTTGTTTTTTGATTTCCTCGGTTTCTTGATTGGGGTCGATCTCACTGGTTTTGACGTATTCGTTGCCTCGAATCTCGGGGTCGATTTCAGGGTAAATTTCGCCGGTACCGGGCTCACCATCGGAAGCTTCACTGTTAGCTAATGGGAGAGCGTCTTCAATGTCCTCAGTTTTTTCAAATTCCTCTTCCTCGGTGGGAGCGGCAGCTAGCTCCGCGGGAGATTTTCTTTTGGACATTGGCTTGAGTTTAGTAACCAGAAATTGACCAATGAGTTTCGCAAGAAGCTCTGCTCCTTTTGTGTTTATGTGCACGAGATCGGTAGTCCACCTCATGCCGGTTCGTCTGCGAGTTTCGCCGACTTGTTCCCATAGGAAATAATATCGAAAGAGAGTTTCACGCATTAATGATCCGCCATCATAGTCTCTGGCGATTCGACCTACTTGACCTTGACCGAATATGAGATCTTGAAGGGCTTTGTTAAAATCAATAACGATACAATTGTTTGTGCCACCAACCCTGCGAATGACCTCGGAGTATATGAGGCTTTGTTCTTGCCCCCAGCCATCGACAGTTTCCCCGATCGTTGGCAAGGTGAGCAATACGATTTGAGCGTCGGAGACACCTTGAATAGCTCGAACAAGATTATTGTAGCGGTCACCAAAATCGTCGGGACCATCGCTAGGGTGATTTCTTGCGACAATCCGTCCCCACATTCCCATGTGGCCGTGTCTTGAATTTACGATATCGAAAGTTCCGACAAGTATGAAAATATATTTGAAGTTCTTTGTCTTAATCCACGGTACCTTTTGGTAAAGATCTTCAACACAAGCGAAGTTGTATCCACCATTATAAAACTCGTAATCGGAGAGGCTCTTTTTTTCGGTAATTCGACCGATGAGATTAGCCGCCAATTCACCTCGAATGTTGCTGTCTCCAAGGAGAAGTACTGAAGTTTTTCCAGGCGAAGTGTCGATGACTGCAGTAAATTCTTTTCCCGATAGAGGGGGGCGCGGCGCGAATTTAATCGTCCAAATGAGGAGTGTTATTAGTATTAGGACGCAAAGTATAATAATCATCATTGGATATTTTAAAGTTTAACGAAGTCCGTATTGATTTCAATTGTTTATGGGAAATCGCCCAAGATCCTAGTTTTTGGTTTCAAAATGACCCTGATAAATCTGTAGAATTTAACTCTCGGCCTAGGTCGAGCCTAAGGCCTTTGCAGCTCCATTTACTTATTAGCTGGTAGCATTTTTTCACCATAACCATTGGCACAGGTTTTTCATTATAGAGGGCTATTGGAGCGTTATGACCCTACCTAAACGCTTTATAAAATAAAAAACAGATTTGGTGTGACCCACACCTTCTCGTTGATTGATAAATACCCCAATCGACGATGCCAGTCTTCCTCTGGAAGGCTGGCTTTTTTGTGTTTGGTTGGGAATTGTCTTTTTAACCGCAGCTGAAGTCGGCAGCCGAGTGAGTGAAGAGCTGAATATAACTCATTTGAGTTTTCAGAGCGGATTCTTCAAGGTCTTTTTTCTTTTCAATGGGAGAGACTTGAACCATAACCTTGTCCGCGGTCGGGTTGAAGCCGGTAATTTTAAATGAATCGCCGGGCACAGCTTGATAATTTTCAGAAACTTGAAACGGTGACTTAAATTTCGGGTTCTGCCCATTCTTATCTTTGAGCTCAATACTGTAAGTGTGGGGCACCAGTTGCCCCGCTTCAAGTTTGAGCTGAAATTTTTTACTGAGGCAGTACCAACGACTTTCGAATTCTATTTTATTTTCGCGAATGGAACTAATTTTAATACCACCGGACTGGGTGTTATTGCTATTCCACTGGGACTGACTATTGAAGCTTGCAAGGTCATTCTTACCTGCATAAATGAGTTCAGTACCAAATCCATCAAGTTCTGAAGTGCGAATCATTAATGGGTAATCGGGTAGGCCTGTAACGAAAACTTGAAAGCTTTCGGGACGACCAGAAAAAACCTTGCGTCTACCGTAGGCGAAAAGAGTGGCCTCTAGGGTGTCATTATCGAATTGGACTTCTAGAAAAGAACTTTTCTTGAGAACAGAATAATCTCCCTGGTCCTTGGCATTAGCTAAGTTGAGCTCATCCCAAAGGTAAACAGTTTCAAAACTTTCTTTCGGAATCCAATTAACGTGTTTGTACTTTGTATTTTGAGGAGCTTGGGCGCAATCTTGGTAATCACCGGGCTTCCATTCAGGGTCGTGAGCGACTTTTAACTTTTTGGGCCCCACTTTTAAAACCTTAGTTAGTGCTCCAGGGGAGAAAACATCCTCTTGCTTTGAGGCGGGATTTCTCGCTGAGGAATCCTTAGTCAAATTGATGCAGGCTCCGCGGGCAAATGCCTGGGCTTGGCTATGAAAAAAACATAAACCGAAGCCAATTGTTGTTAGAGTTATCAGCAGTTTAGACATCAAATTTCTCTTTTCCATACATCTCTTATCGGTATTACTTTGAAACTTTCACAGCCCCTGACAGCAATTTCCGTATGTTTGTCCAGGATCACTGAAGAATCTCGTCTAAATACTTGAAATTACGAGCGCTTTTTTTGAAATGAAAGGTCTTAAGCTGGCATAGCTCTTGTAGAGTCCAGGAACAGGAGATTGATTGAATGTTGACCATGGAATTTCGCGTGCTGAAGCTGATACCGCTCTTTTTCTTTTTATTTTGCATATTTGCGACAACGGCTCGGGCTCAGAATCACGACCCCGAGAAGGAAATTAGTCGCTTTAATC
>JAUHWN010000255.1 GCA_030424665.1 Bdellovibrionia bacterium
GCCGCCATATCGATAGCTGTCTTCATTTCTGGGTTCGCAGCAATGGCACTCTCATACCACTTTAAACTCTCTTCAAATTTACCTTGGCCGTAGTAAATGGCCGCTTTCATACTCAAGGCACGATCAAACTCGGGAAAAACTTCGAGAATCTTATCTATCTCGATCAAAGCTCTTTCGAGTTGCTGACTGCGAGCAAATTGCTGAGTCAGAAATAATTTATTCAAAATATCTTGAGCCGTTTTCAACTCTTCTTTCGAACTCTTTTTTGATTTCAATTTAATATTTAACTGAGTATCGAGCTGGCCGCTTCCATTGACTGGAACAAATAGATCACGATCAACGAAACCATCTTTCTTAATCAATATGTTAACGAGTCCCCCAGGAGAATTCTGCCCTTTGAGAATCTCCTCAAGCTCCACTCCTGTTTTTGTCACTGGAGTTGGTCCCAGTGGACTCTCTTCTCCTGTCGTTTGATCGACGATAAAGACCTCAGCCTTATCTGGTTCCGTCAAAACTTTGAATGACGTCGCACACGCAGAGAGTAGAATCAATCCTAAAAAACATACTATTAAACGTTTCATAGCAACCTTTTCCGTTCACTATACTCTTCGTAATGATGAGTCTGATCCTTTACAGCTCTTAGGCTTGATCTTGACCAAGGTCTCATGAATTTCGTCACTTTTTTGACGACTTACCAAAAGTCTAGCTAGACTGAAGGTGTAGTTTTCGAAAGAAATGTCACATTTAAGAACATGAAGTCAGAAAGAGTCCTTCGGGACTAGAACTATCTATTAGGATCCCCTATGAAACGACAGAACCTCGCAGAAGACTACTGAACTTCGATGACAATCATGGAAGTCACAAAATTGATAAACCCAGCCCCTGGATTCACGCGAGTCATAAATCGATCTCCAGAATTGATCGTTAGGGCTCCTGAAGTCTGCACCGCGGTTCCATCATTATTGAATAACAATGGTGAGCCGGCGACTTCGCTTAATCCAGCGATCCCTGAATCGGCTCCATGCTGAAGAAGGGAAACTGTGACATCCGAAGAGGCATCATCTTTTACAACGGCCCTAAAATAAGTGGTCGGATTGGAGTATTGGCTCAGGTCCACAAGAGCTCTTTCTTCGGTGTAATCTTCTGATGAACTTACAAAGGAACGATAAGAGTTCAATCGATGAACGATCTGGGCCTTTGAGAGGTTTTCAAGTCGAACCCAAAGGCCCGCCTTGTATAGCCTAACACTCCCCCCACTACACTCAAGCTCACAGCGAATGACCGGCTCAAAAAGATCTCCATTATTCGCCACTGTAAAATGATCGACTCCCTCGTCAAATGGGATCGAAGCTAAATCAATCGAGTTATTGTAAAAACGAGTTTCGGTTCGCTCTACGAGCTGACCCGAGTTTGAGTTTTGTAGAGCGACGATACCACTCGATGTTCCTTGGGTTGCAACCAGGGCTTCAAACTGCCACGCATTAAAATCTACAATTTTTGATAGCTTGGTCGTGTCTTTTAGAAATCGTCCCCCATTGGGAACTTCTTCGAAACTTTCTGATGAAGTTGAGTAGATTCCAATACTCGCGTCTTGGTTATTTGGAGACTCCTCAGAACTACTCAACGGAAAGTAAAGCCTTGTCTTGGTTGCATCGGTCTGATTAATGTAGGCCTTCGCTCCGTATACATTAAGTTCTCCGTCATTAGTCGTCTGCTCGATCTGAATTCGGTAGATTTCATAACCAGCTGTCGGAGTAAAGGTTGTTCGATAGCGCGTCGGAGTTCCTACGCCGGATGGAATAAGTAAACTTCCCACTACAACGTCAGACTCATTGATAAGATGAACATTCTTAGCAAAAGCATCGGAGTTAGTGGCAATGACTTCAAATTCATAACTCGTGACACCATCATAGGCATCGGTATCAATACTCGTTTGTGAACGTTCGAAACTTACCGCCCCCAATGAACTCGAAGACATTTTAATATCCGTTAACTCAATAGGTACCTGAAGATCGATAAACCCAGATCGTATTACTGAATCTTCGTTGGAGTACTCGGAACGACTACTGTCAGCAAAGACCGCCTCAACCACATAAAAGTAATTACCATTGGCCTCAATATCTGAGTCGGTATAAGAATTGGTACCAACATTGGCTATGATTCCATAGGGACCACCGGTAATATTGCTTCGCCTTACATTATAGGTCACCGCTCCCGCTAGAGTATCCCAGCTTAAATCTATTCCTCCAGCCGAATTACTCGCTGCAAGATTTGTAGGACCACCATTAAGATCCACAGACTGCTCCAGCGCATAGGCCGATGGCA
>JAUHWN010000139.1 GCA_030424665.1 Bdellovibrionia bacterium
GAATTGCGTGTTCTTCGAATCCGCATAAAGCAGAAAAGATCGATACGAATATTAACAACAAAGGAACAGTCAGCGGCAACAGTGCTGTTGGTGTCAAAGACGGAAACTTAGTCTTTCAGAAAAAAGTAAATATGGCTGAAGAGCTCAGGAGACTTCAATACGAAGTCTATGGTCTCGAAGATAAAGTTTATGGCAGTCGTAAGTTTGGATCTCAGGGTATGTACGGAAGCCTCAAGGCTTGTCGTCTTAAGTTGAGTTCACCAGAACTCGGTGGCGACGGGAAATTAATGTGGACTGAGCCAATCGATAGAGTTACCGATAAAGAAGATGAATTCAAAATTGGTATCGATGAAAATGACAAAATCGCTGGTGTTTCTGAAGAATTTTTAAAAGATCGAATTAAACGCTTTGTTGGATACAAAAAGATTCTGCAAAAGCGTGAAGATGAGTATCGTGAAAAAGTAGAAATATGCGAAGCTGAAGTGCGCGCAAAGGAATACAAAGCAAAAAAAGCGAATAACTAATTCAATTCATTACCGATTGAATCGATATAAAAACGGCCCCTGGGGCCGTTTTTTTTTGTTTAAGATCTATACAAACGCAGGCAGAAAATGTCATGGAACTGTCGTTCAGGCTTAAAGCCACTTGGGCTGGGGCTCAGGTCGACACCTCCGCTTCTGTAGCCTCTTTTCTGGCACTTCACTTGCTCCTAATTTTAAGGAGAGTTGATTGAGGAGCCCAGAGATGGATTTTAAAGAAAAGCGAATACTCGTAACTGGAGGAGAAGGATCTCTCGGTCAAAGTTTGATTCCCCACTTGGTGAAATATGGTTTTAAGGTTCGATCTTACGACCGAAAATCACCGGGGCAAACGAGCTTTGCCTATGAGTCAGTTATGGGAGATATTCGAGACGAAAGTAGTTTGCGCCCCCATGTACAGTGGGCCGATCAGATCATTCATCTCGCGGCGATTTCCAAAGAATCAGTTTGCACGCAAGACCCCGGTGAAAGCTATTCAACTAATGTTTTCGGTACCACTCTTATTCTCGATCTCATAAAAGATAAAATTTTAAATAGTGGAAGCCAGACGCCCATTTTCATGGCGAGTAGTTCTGTAGTCTATGGGCAGCAGTTTCCCTACGCTGAAATCGGACTCAATGAAAATCGAAAACTTCCTCAAAGTATTTCAATGATTGCAGCGCAAAAGAAAGCTGCCGAAGAAGCTATTAATCTTTATTGTAATAATTTTGGATTGAGGGGACTCAGTCTACGCCTCTTCTCGGTATATCCGAAAGAACAGGTTAACATACTGAACTCTGAAGATATTGTTTCTCGATATTTTCAGGCATTTTTCTATGAAAATCCCATTCATATCTATGGTCGAGGCAGTCAGGCCCATGACTTTGTTTCGAGTTACGATGTTGTTAGGGCCTTTACTTATTGCCTGAACTCAGACTCCAAGAAATTTAAGGGCCAGGCCTTGAATATTGCATCGGGAATTTCGGTTTCCAGTCACGATTTGTTTCGCATGATGCGAGAGCTTTATTCCAAGGAAATTCCATTAAAATACTACCCAGCTCATTATGATAGCCTCGATTTTTTGGTGGCGGATATCGGTCGAGCGAGAGAACTTTTGAATTGGTCGCCAGTTGATACTTTAAGAGATGTTCTGGAGTCTATGAAAGAAAAAATGAGTCATAATATTCAGGAGTCTTCAAATTTACACATGCTGCGAAGAGGGGTCATAACTTAAATGATGGACCTCTATTCGTTCTTCTTTTTATTAGCTATTTTTTTGGGAACCGAGCAATCTTGGGCCCAGGAGAGTCTTCTTGAAGGAGGCGCTGACGCTTTCTTTAGACTCGTACCTTTGTCTCTTCTCGCTTATCTCTTTTATCAAAGAAGAAGTGAAAGAGCCGAAGCTTTTAGAGGTTATGCTATCAAAAGCTTGGTTCCTGAAAAGGATCTGCAGAAGTTGAATAGTCTTCTCCATGAAATTCATTTAGACTCTCACCTGAAATATCTTAATGAGCCTGATGGAAATTATCAGGGGATTTTGATTAAAAATGAAGATAGGGCGAGTCACTTTGAAATTGTTGTGCAAGAAAAGTTGGCAGGGAAGGACCTTTTTACCTTTGAGCCTCTGGTCCTCGAACTAAAAAACAAGATCGATTTGGATCATTGTACCTTCTTACCGACTCTTGTTTTGCACCGATACACTAGTTTGTACAAAGGAATGAGATCTGCCCTAGAATTTGCGGTTCTTAGCTTAATTCTATTGTTTTTTCTCGTCCCCTACCTTCTCATAATGCTGACGGTTCAGCTGAGACTTTTAAATTTCCAAAAGAATTTGCTCAGCGTTCGAGGCCAATGGGATCGAAATCTCGAACTCATTCAATATTCAAATTTAAAAGGGCAGACTGGCGGGATCTACAGTTTGATTAATTTCTTTGAACAAATTCAGCTCATATTCTCTGGTGACTTCACACTCGTAGGGCCCCAGTGGCAAGTTCGTGACTTAAGCTCTAAAAAATCTCCAATGAAAGAAAAATTATTTTTGATAACTCGTCCAGGGGTTTTTCACTGGAGTGAAGTTGAACATCAAGACAAAATCCAAAGACTTCTCTTTCCAAGTATTAAACGAGATCTTTCTGATCTTTGTTCTCAGAACTGGAGAAACTTGTCAGCAAAGGATAATTCTTAAGAAAAACTTTTTGGGCTAGGGATAAAAGGTGAGGTATAAGCCTCAGTATCTTTATTGGCCTCTAAATAACTCAAAGACTCAGGAGTTAAACCAATAATTTCAGCGCCAATGATATAGTGTGTGCCACCCTCAGATTCTTTTCTTGTCCAAAGTGCCCTGGCCGTACCCTCAATTGTATTTGAGCTTTCGTCGGTAAACTTGAAATTGAACTTTTCTCCTGAGCTCAATCGGTCCTCTTGTCTAAAATAAAAGCCAAAAGCGGTCAGTCCAAAACTGTCATTCATTTCAGAAAACGAAAGGCCATCGAGTTCGACAACTTTTGAAAGAGTTTCGACTCCTCCAGAAAGGCGCGTTTTATAGTCGCTTAAGTAGTACGAAATAGCATTGACAAGGTTTTGTAAATCAAAGGGCTTAGAGAAAATACTTTGCGCACCAAAGGAGTAGGCTTCTTCGGGGCCTAGATCAGCAAAGCCAGAAATAAAAACCAAGGGGCATCGATTTTTCTGGCTCGATAAATACTTAAGGAGGCTGAGTCCATCTCCATTTGGCATGCGAATATCACTAATGATCGCGTCGAAAGTCGCTCCATCCTCCTTGAGAAGGTCAATTGCTTCACTTCCTGAGCTAGCTTCTTTGACTTCAAAATTGAGTAAATCAAACTCAAAAGAAATCATCTCTCTCAAATCGGGCTCGTCATCGACAATTAGCAGCTTTTTTCCAGAAAAATCCATATCCGAAAATTATTCCATTAGATCTTGTGAATAGAAAGTCCCCTGGCACTAAATATTTTCGCAGGCAGTCATCCCTTAATTTTTTTGAATAATCCATAACTGGGGATAGCATAGTAGCAGGGGAGGCCCGATGGACATTCAGTTTTACGATCAGCCTGCGAGCTACTTTCAAAACAAACCTCATACCGAGGCCGAGTTAGCCTTCCGTGCCGATTTTATAGTCAAAGAATTGAGTCCGCGAATCCCCACAAAAGGGGAGCTGGCTCTGATGAGTTACCGCTTTGGGGCGGATCTGGCTTCGATGGTGCTTTATAGGTCCATATTAAAGAGCAGTCTCCACGGCCCCTTCATTACCGAGATATCCAATTACTCACGGACTCACCGCGATGAAAACCAGCGTCACCATGTCATGGTCCAGGGTGGCCGTTGTTTTGGGCTCGAGGTTTCTCGGGGCTCGCGCAGTCGCTTTTTAGCCGATCTGGCTGATGATGCCCTGTTTTCAAGTGAGGCTCTGGAGACCGACGACTCTCAGTCAGTATCGACGAATGCCCGTTTGCTTTGGGAGCGGATCGAGAAAACCCCTGAGCCATCGATCATCCTAATGACTTATGGCCGCGGCTCCGCCGAAGCACGCATGGTTTTTGAGAAAATGGCGGGACGGGACGAGTTGAGAAAGGTTAAGGCTTGGATCAATTTATCGGGATTGGTTGGAGGCTCTCAACTCTACGCCAATATTTTTTCAAGTACGTGGCGGAGAAAGTGGCTCAGTCTTCTTGGCCAGTTTTCAGGGGTCAATATTAATGGTCTTCAAGAATTGTCGAGTGAATATCCTCTTTGGAAGCGAAAGACCAATTATCCTAATCACATGCATATCGTTAATCTTTTTGGGATTCCGCGCTCGGAGAATATTCACCCGAGTTTGCGCAGAAACTTTAAGGAGCTTGAAAAGTTTGGGCCCAATGATGGCGTGAGTCTGAGCTGGGACTCAATGGTTCAACCGGGTTTGAATTACCCCATCTGGAACACTGACTATTTCTTACGCAGAAAAGACTGCTTGAGGAGCATTTCTAAAATTCTGTGTTTTGTTGCTGAGCAGGTTGAAAAAAAGATGGAACGGCCCCATAAGGAGCTCAAAGACAAAGCCATTTTTGAATTAGAAACCCATGGCTTTTCCTAGTAGGAAGTCGAAGTGCCCGATAGAAAATCCCCACTTTTTGTTGCGAAATCATTAATCAAAGAGAAGTTTTCTGACGCTCAGTACGCCTTTTTTGCCGGTTCTGTAGTTCGAGGAGAGGCTTCCAGCCATTCTGATATTGATTTAATCGTTGTTTATAATTCTGTTGAGACAGCTTTTCGTGAGTCTTTTTATTATAAGAAGTGGCCGGTCGAGACCTATGTCCACGACCCACAAACTTTAAGTTTTTTTCTCAAAGAAGTCGATCGTAAACAGGGACTTCCCGAGCTCCATCAAATGTTGATGGAAGCTGTCATTCTTCCTGAGCCCAATCCTCAAGCTCAAGAATTTCAAGAATTAGCACGTCGCCTTTTCGAGGAAGGTCCACCGCCCTTGACTGAGGAAGAAAAAAACTTGGCTCTCTACCGTATTTCAGAGGTCCTTGATGATATGAGAGAAAAGATTCCGAGACATGAA
The DNA here is from genome assembly GCA_030424665.1 of Bdellovibrionia bacterium. Taxonomy (GTDB): domain Bacteria; phylum Bdellovibrionota; class Bdellovibrionia; order Bdellovibrionales; family JAGQZY01; genus JAUHWN01. Next base: position 5,086 of record JAUHWN010000139.1, read on the forward strand.
CTCTTCGCCTCAATGGCTCGTTTCTACCCCTTATTTTGCGATTATTTCTTTAGAAGCCAGGGATTTTGGTCGGCGCGAGGCAAAGCTGTACCCCGCCGGCTTAAAAGGGTGAACCCAGCGTTCTTTCGAAAATTCGACCGAGCAGTAAAGGATTTGTTCGCCAATGGCGAAACTAAAGATCTTATCGATCTTTGCGAGGAGTTTATTGGTTACGAGGGAGGTTACTTTGAAGGGTTTAAGCAAATAGCTCCCCAGTCCTGGCGCGATCAGAGCCAGTGATTGATTGATTCAAGGAGCTAAGGTTAAATCGAGAACCTGATCTTTGATTTTTTCAATATCGTAGAATTCCTCTGCCCGATTTCGCCCATTGACTTGGAGTTTTTGCCGAAGTGACCTGTCATCAAGGAGCTTTTTGAGAACTTTAAAAATACTCTCACTGTCTCGAGGTTGAATGTACAGGCCCGATTCGCCTTCAATTATTATTTCTTGGGCACCACCTGATTGCGTAACAAGTGTTGCGGCTCCAGAGGCCATGCTTTCAAGCACAACATTGCCAAATGTCTCTTCGTAGGAAGCAAGAACAAAAATATCGAGACTCGCCATGATCTCTGGAATATCTTCGCGGTAACCGAGCCACAGAATACTTTCTTTGTCCTCTTGGGTTTTGCGACGGAGTTCTTCGGTGTACAGTTCGCTCTCTCCCTGGGTCGGTTCGCCGACAATGATGAGTTTTGTTTTTACTGAAACTTGATCTCGAATTCTTTGATAGGCTTCAATAAGTTCGGCTTGACCCTTTTGTTGGTCGATTCTGCCCACGATTCCGATGGCGACGTCGCCCTGTTCGAGTCCCATTGTTTTGCGAAAAAGCAGGCTTCTGTTTTTTGGATTGAACTTTTCGATGTCCACACCATTGGGAATAAACTCATATCGACTGGAGTCAATCGGCAGACAGTGAATAAGTCCCTTCTTTTGATTCTTCGAAATGTGAATCATTTTTTCTAAGTGTGAGTAGAGGTAAGTGTGTAGAACGTCTTTTTTTGTATGCTTCTTTAGGAACATACGAGCGTAGCCGATTATTTTTGGCTTCTGAGTCCACCAAAGGGCCGGAACTAATAACCAAAGATCTTTCAGGTGATGAATGATAATGTGGCTACATTCAACTTCCTTCAAAGCCCTTCGAATCTCGAGACTTGAAGTAAGAGAAATATACTTTCCCGGTTTCAGAGAAATATATTTCACGCCTTTTTCGCGACATTTTCTTTCGAGTGGGGACCCCTTGGCGCAAAAGCAATAGGAAGTGATCCCTCGACCTGTAAAATGCTCTGTCCACCAAAGGCTTTGCATTTCAAGGCCACCCCACGCTTTTGAGAGACATAGGTGAACAACGCTCGGTCTTCTTACTTCAGTTGATGTTTTCATAGGCCTCAAAATCTGCCCGGGGGACGAGATTGAGTTTGAGTCCCACGAGTCGACGAAAGAAGGGAAGGAGGTGAAAGAAAGAGGTTTTTTCGGTCATCGACTTCGGACTCTTTGCGATGGAATGTCTGACGTAATCAAAGCGACATTCATATTGGAACTGGTCCGCAAGTCCCTCAAAAAAATTATATTGCTTTGAAAAATCCATTTCAAAGGGGAAGCGACTTTTTAAGTAGGGTTTAAAGCTCATGGCAAATGGAATAGCTTCATTGAGAGCCGCGCAAACGCCCCAGTGAGATTGGCTCATTTTCACCACCCGCTCCATAAGTTCAATGGGGCTCCAAATTCTAAAATAACCTCGCAGGGCCCAGAGATAACGTCGAGCAACTGTGAGATCCTCCCGTGAAATAGCTTCGTAATCGGCGAGCTGTTGATGATATTTTTTGTTTTTCAAATTGAACTCATAAGCATCTCTTTCAGAGTGGAGAACTGAGATTCCCGTTGCGGCTAGTATGAGGTTTTGACTCCGAATCAGAATTTTTCCGAGGTGCCTGGTTTCAACGAGGGCTTCGTAAAGGGTATCGTTGTTCAGTCCTTGTACTAGGCGAAGCTTTGCAATCATGATCAGGCGTCCGGCATTGGGAAGCGGAATCTGGGCGGGATGGAGAAATTGATCACTATTTACCATTTTCGCCAGAGGGGTGTTATCGAGCAGGTCCCAATGGTCGTAGTTCATGAGGTCCCTTAAAAAACCCAGGTCGGTATCATCCGTTCGCAGGAGACGGTGTTTACTCAGCCATTCTTTTCCGAGATAGCTTAATTTTTCGGCAATTTCAGTTTTTTCAGGCAGAGATCGTATACTTCGATCTGAACCGATTTGAAGACCCCAGGCCAGGACTTGGGCCATTAAGGGGCCCGCATTTTTTTCATTGGGCCCACTCTTTAAAAACTCCATTTTTGCGATGGCTTCACTATCTCGTTCAAATTGATTCAGATGACGCACTAGAATAGACTGTTGAGCTTGCACCAATGGGCTGATTTCTTTTTTAATCAGATGTTGAACCCCTACTGTGATTGAGGTTACAACCAAGCTTACGACAAGCGACAAAAATATAAGCCAACGACCAACTTCACTCATTGGTCTTAGTCTAGAAAATCAAATTCGCTCTGTCGAGTCAGGTGCAGGGGGTCAGAATGAATAATCAGGGTTATTACACTCAAGCTTGTCTGAGCGATCGTGAAATTGTTTTCGTCAGCGAAGAAGACCTTTGGAGTGTGTCCTTAGATGGGGGGCGACCATTCCGGTTGACTTCGGGCCTCGGAGTTTGTCGTTTTCCGCAATTTTCTCCAGATGGAAGTGAAATCTGCTTTTTGAGTTCGGAGGAAGGGCCCTCGCAAATTTATAAAATGAACGCCATGGGTGGAGAGGTAGAGCGCCTTACTTATTTTGATTCTGAACCCACAGGCCTTCATTGGCTGGATTCTGGGATTTATTTTTCCAGTGACCACGACAGTGGATTTCACGGTGATAAATATTTTTATCAAATGGACCCAAAGAGTGGGAACTTTAAACCCTGTGATTGGGGGCATGGTTCTTTTGCGAGCCTGGGCTCAAAAAATGGTCAGGTGGTTATCAATCGCCTGGGTTTTAATACTGTTGATACGGAGCCCTCCTATTGGAAGCGATATCGAGGAGGAACGGCTGGAGATCTTTGGATTCGTCGAAGTGAAAAGGATTCGTTTACGCGTTTGATTTCTTTGCAGGGGAATCTTTCTCGCCCCCTCTGGATCGATGAACGCATTTACTTCATTTCTGATCACGAAAATGTCGGAAATATATATAGCTGTAATCTCCAGGGAGAGGATCTCAAAAAGCACACCCATTCAGATAAGTACTACGTCCGAAATATTAACTCATGTGGGTCTCAATTAGTTTATCACTTGGGTGCAGATATTTTTGTTCACGACTTGAAATCGGATCAGTCGCGAAAGGTTGAGATAGACTACCGAAGTCCGAGAACCCAGACAAACCGTCGCTTTATTAGTGCCGAGAAAAACTTTGAGAGTCTTAGTTTTGAGCCGAAATCGCAAAAACTTGCTTTGGCATCAAGAAGTCGAATCTTTAATTTGCCTTTGTGGTTTGGAGCGGTCGAGCATGTCGATATTAACAATGGAGAACGACATCGCCTTCCTTGTTACGTGAACTCGGGAAAAATACTGTGCTACGTAGTCGATCTCGATGGTGAAGAGTACATCGAGTACCGAAGTTTAGACACAGATGGAGCCGAGAAGCGACACCAAAAGAGTTTTGGTAAGATCAATGAACTTGTACCCCACCATAAAGCTCCAATAGTTTATTTTACTAACCATAAAAACGAAATTTGGGAACTTAATTTAGAAACTGGTGGGTCCCAGTACATCGATCGAGAAGAGTATATGCGTGTCGAGTCCATCGATCTTTCGCCCGATGGTCGTTGGCTCGCCTATACGAAACGAACAAACAATATGAATGGTTCGATTTGGATTTATTCTGTCGAAGAAAAAAAGTCCTATAAGGTGACTCCGAATCTTGGAACCGACAAAGATCCCCATTTTGGACCCGAAGGAAAGTATCTCTACTTTATTTCCTACAAAGAATTCAATCCGGTTTACGATAGCCTCCATTTTGATTTGGGCTTTCCCCGTGGAGGAAGGCCCTATGTGTTGACACTGCAAAAAGAAGTTCCTTCCCTTTTTGGAAGTGACTACCAATTGATGAAAATTGAAGAGGCTGAAAAAGAAGACAAAGACCAAGAAAGCAGTGAAGAAAATTCTGAAAGTAAAGCCGAAGCCTTAGAAGAGAAAAAAGATCTCGAGAATAAAAAAGAAGAGGGTAAAGACTCAGATGCCGATGCCAATAGCGGTAGTAATTCCGATGTCCTCGAAGAAAAAGAAGAATTAAAAATCGAGATCGACTTTGATGGAATCTTCCATAGGCAAGAGGCTTTTCCTGTCGATGATGGTCGTTACTTTGGAATCGCCGCAACGAAGGATCGCGTATTCTTTGGCTTGTCGCCGGTTTTGGGGACCTTAGATGCAGGAGAATCGACAGATGGCTCTTGGTTAGAGAGTTTTGATCTCAAAAAACAAAAAGATGACACTTGGACTGAAGGTATTTCTGGTTTTGAAATGAGCACGGATCGCAAACAAATCATCGTGTACAGGGAATCAAGTGTTCGTTTTATAAGTACTTCAGAAAAGCCAGAAGAAAAAGAATCGGGACCAGGCCCCCAATCGGGTTATTTTGACTTCTCTAGAATTCAAATGGAGGTCAATCCGCGCGATGATTGGAAGCAAATGTTTCGCGAAGCCTGGCGATTACAGCGGGACCACTTTTGGAAACCCGATATGGCCGAAATTGGATGGGATAAAGTTTACGACAATTACCTCCCTCTCCTAGAACGAATTTCGTGTCGGCGTGAGCTGAATGACTTGTTATGGGAGATGCAAGGGGAGCTCGGGGCTTCCCACGCCTACACTCGGGGCGGAGAGTTGCGTCGCGGCCCCCATTACCGGCAAGGCTTTCTTGGAGCTCGGTTCCTTTGGAACTCAATTGAAGGAGCCTACGAGATCAAGGAAATCTTTTCGGGTTGCTCATGGTCAAAGAGTGAGTCTTCTCCATTGTTAAGACCGGGAATTCAATTGGCTCCTGGAGACTTTTTGCTCTCGATTAACGATCGCCTTCTGACAGAATCATTGGGACCAGAAAAAGTTCTGAGCAGTCTCGGAGGAAAAGAAGTTCGCATTCGCGTAAAGTCGGGAGACCAGCGGAAAGAATACAATGTTAAAACTTTGACCTCAGAAAAAGACCTTCTCTATCGCCAGTGGGTCGAGAGAAACAGAAATTACGTTCACGATAAGACCGATGGGAAGATTGGCTACATACACGTACCCGATATGGTTTCATGGGGATACTCTGAATTTCATAAGTCCTTTCTTCAGGAAGTCGATCGAGAGGGCTTAATCGTAGATGTGCGCTTTAATGGAGGGGGGCACGTTTCGGGGCTCTTGCTCGAGAAGCTTTCGCGAAAAAGAATTGGATATGGTAAGTCGAGATGGTCGGGAATAGACCCCTATCCGGACTCTGCGCCTGACGGCCCCATGGTTGCGCTGACCAACGAATTTGCGGGTTCTGATGGTGATATCTTTTCACACTCTTTTAAGCTTATGGGGCTAGGACCCTTGATTGGAAAGAGAACATGGGGTGGTGTTATTGGAATTTGGCCTGCCTACGAGCTTTTAGACGGCGGTGGAACGACACAGCCCGAATTTGCCTTTTGGTTTAAGGACGTGGGATGGAATGTTGAAAACTATGGAACCGATCCCGATATCGTCGTTGAAAATACGCCAGAAGATGAAACAGCCCGTCGAGACAGTCAGCTGGACCGAGCCATCGATGAAGTTGTTCAGCGCCATAAGAAGAGCCCTCCACAGAAACCTGACTTTTCTGAGTTTATGGAAAAGTTCCCTCAGCAATAGGGTTTACAATGGGCCCAATAAAGGGTTTAAATAGGGAGTAACTTGCGAGAAGGAGTTTAGCGTGAGCTTATCGAAAGAGAGTTTAGGAGTAGTGTTAATTTTTGCTTTAGTCGTGGCGACGATTTTTCTCCGCCTATTACCTCTTCCTCCGAACTTTTCTCCTGTTATTGCTGTAGCTCTTTTTGCTGGCGCTCAACTAAAAAACACCCATTGGGCCGCAATAGCCGCTTTAGTTGCCATGCTAGTCTCTGATTTCATCCTTGGATTCCACGGTCTTATGGTTTTTGTTTACGCTTCGATTGCTCTTTGTGCGGTATTAGGTCGAGTCTTTTTCAAGAAGTTTTCATATAGCGCCGCAATTACGGGAAGTTTTGCGGGTTCTCTACTTTTCTTTTTAATCACCAATGCTGGGGTTTGGATGTCCAG
>JAUHWN010000140.1 GCA_030424665.1 Bdellovibrionia bacterium
ATCTGTTCACTCTTCAGTCCACCTCTTTGGTGAGAGATATACTGTCGATTGTACACGCTTGGCTCGTATCTGAGTTTAAGAAAGCCTTGAAGTAAAGGTTGCCCGCTCCAGCAGTTCCTGTAAAAGAGCTGATATTTGATGTGATCTGGCTTGAGGAGCTACTCAAACCCACTGTCTCTGAACCTGCGGTCACCCAGTTTGTTCCATCGAAATAGTAGTATGTCGACCCGTCAGGTGAGAGCTGGTAAGTGGCCGAACATGACCCACCCTCAGTGAAGCTCATCGACTGGATGTTATCAAAGCTCAGTGGTGAGTTTGATGAAATCACCGGAGATCCACCATAGTATCGACCCGTTGGTCCAACCTCAACACTGGTAAGCTCTGGTAAACAAGGTTCACCTGAGCAGGCTGTATTATCCTCAGCCTCCATCAAGACTCGATATTGAAAATATCGATTGTTTGCAGGGACTGCCGATGTCGCCATATCCGAGAAAGTAAAGCTCGGTGAGGTGGCATTGGTGTCACCCTCAAGCGTAATTTCATCATCAACACAAATGTCATTGTCTGAATCAGATGTGTTGGCCGTGCAATTGAAAGTTAAATCAGCAGGTGCACGGTTGAAAAGCTCGCTATATTGGGTGGACCCATCTCCACCGGGTCCGATGAACTCAGCCATATAGATGTCGTCAGTGTCTGAGCTGTTTGGAGTCCCATCACCGTCACAATCCGAAGCCGATCCTACAGGGGAAGTGTTGTACGCCTTGCAATTACAAGAAGAGTCTACGCAACTCTTTACTTGGTATTTGATTCGATTGGCACCTCGGCGGTAGAGCTGTTGGACTTCTGTTGGTGTGAGGGCTCTGGACCAAAAGGCGGCCTCGTCGATGGTGTTATGTGAATTCAATCCAAAATAGATCAGGGAAACTGTTTGTCCGCTAAAGTCAACTGAGGAAATGTCTCCAGACGAGGTGCTTGAAGCCACACCATCAATATAAATTTCGACATTGGATCCACTTCTTGTAGCGACAAGATGGTAAAATCGCGCTTCTGTAAGTCCACCATTTGCCGTTACCGGTCCTGCAGAGGCAGACCCATCGTAAAGAGTTGCACGAATTTGTCCAGAAGCTCCAGAAACTCCATCCATGGCTTGGAAGTCCAAAAGGTATCCTCCTCCGGAAGTTCCAATAAACATAAACTGATGACGCGAATTACCTGAGACATCATAGCTCGGGTCATAGTAAAACCAAATCGAAGTGCTAAAATCACTTGTAGCGTCGAGAGCCGTTTGTCCCGATGGAGCCAGTATCCTAACATATTCGTTAGCTGCTTGATTAAGCTGTACCCCTCTTCCAAGCTTAGCCTGAACACCCAGTGTCGGAGCATTAAATCCAGTTGCGTGACTTCCATTCCCAGAAAGATCTTCAAAATCCGTCCCACTCGGTGCTGTGCCAGTTGCTGTCTCATTGAAGGTCCACAGGCCAATCAAACCATTGTTCAAATCCCCACTTAAATCGGAATAGTCGGATGAACTCTCACTGCCCTGGGCGACGATTTCTTTGCCGAAAGGAAGGGACGTGACGGTATCAAGGTTTGTCCAGTTACCTGCCGAGCCAAGATCAATAATGGGCGAATCATAGTGACCTGAGTACTTTTGTTTTTGACGATCATAAATAGTCCTAATTTGAGAGGGGCTTAAAGCCGTTGACCAAATTGAAGAATCATCTAGCTCTCCATTCCACCAATAGGAGTCAACAATACCAGCTATATTAAAATCTGCAGAGGAATGATTTATTGGAGTTGAATAAGAAACTGAGTCTTTGAGCACCCCATCAACGTATAAGCGAATGGTGCTCCCATCATAAGTACCAACGACATGGAACCATCGATCTTCTGGAAAATCAGCAGTAACGACCCCCGCTGCATTCCACTGATTAATCCAAAAATTGATTTCATCAGAATTTGTAAAGTAGCCCAAACCATATCCATCAGTCAAGCTTCCGGCAGTTGTTTTACCAAGGATATGCCTGTAGGCACCGAAAGCATTAGATTTTGCCCATGACATTACAGTTAACTCAGTAGAGTCCATTGAGCTTGCATGCGGGACATCTATGAAATCAGCCTCTCCACTTATAAAAAAACCTGACTGGCTACCAACTTTCGATCCAATCGTAAACTCAGGGGATGCCATCGGGCTTCCATGATTCTCATTGCCAGAAGAGTCTTGCCAGTTGCCATCCATTTTCCAGTAGCCGACAATGCTGTTCCAATGGGGAGTCCATGAGGATGAGAGTTCAGTGAAGTTTGCGTTTTGAGATTCATATAAATTCTGAATATCGGAAGAACTGAGAACCTCATTCCACATTGCGAGTTCATCTATGCTTCCCGAGATCTCTCTGTTGCTTGCGTAATTCAGGATTCTCAGTGGCTCTGAAGAATCTCCAAACCCTCCTCCTACCAGATAGGTTCCATCAATATCTAATTCACCATTAACGTAGGTTTGTTTAATACCATTGTTTAATATCACGACGATATGTACGTACTCTCCAGTAAAAACATTCGCACTGCCACAGTCCTGATCACCACTAGTTCCTCCTAATGAGGGGTTAGTATCAGTTCGTAAGCACAAATTTGTTGATGTAAATCGTTGTAGCTGCCAACCTTGGCTATTTGCATTTCCCGCCGATTTTAAGAGAAGTGCACCATAATCATCTTGAGACCCACTCGATTTAAACCAGAAAGATATCGATAGCTTACTACTTTCCCCCAGCAGGGCTGAACTAGACACGGTTATCAGGTCATCAGTCGAGTTATCTGCTAGAGCGGTGTAGGCGTTTGTACCAACCTTACCTTCTTCATAACTCTCAACGGTAGCTGTTCCACTGTGTTGGTTACCGGAGCTATCATTTAAATTTCCATCAAATCGCCAGTAACCAATTAAATTTGAAGACATAGTTGGCAAGATTGTATTCACATGGGTAGAGTCTGTATCCGGTTGAGTTCTCAGCTTCAATTTTGAATCGGAAGAGTCAAGGTAAGTCCCCACATGGCTACCACTATTGAAGTCAGTCCCCGAGAACGATTGATCAACAGATTTTAAGCTTGCCGTGCCTCCGGTCACCTCAACATAGTTGGAGTCGAATGAATAGTCCCCAGAATTCAAAAAATCCCATGATAAAATAGATGTGTTCGGGTCTTGGCTGATAGGATTACACTCTTCATCAATTGTAGGGTCCGTATTACCTGCACAGAAGGTGTCCGAAAACGGGTCCGCATCACCTAATGGGTTTTTACAGCCCGTCAGCAGAAGCGAAAAAAACAAAAAGATCGAGAGAAGCTTAATCATTTTTCTTCCCTCCAATATTGTATCTAATTCCTAGATAAGACCTGATCTCCTGAGTTGAAGTGGTGGCGCTTCTAAACCCGCCATCAAGGCGCCCATAAAAGCCACCAGCATTGATTTCCCCCCAAGAGGTCTCATGTTTTAGCTCAAGACCTAAACCGTAACCAAATCCTCCATCTGTCGTTATATTGGGGCCCGTTCCTGTAAACTCATATTCGATGGGAGCATTCAGCTCGACGCTTAAGTCCTGGAATTTCAAGATGTCATATTTGGGAGTTGCTCGAAGCACTGCAGCCTGAACATTTTCAACGGCTCCTGTGTTTTGTTTTGTGCCTCTCAGGTAAGGAGAGCTTCTGTATCCAAGCTGTCCACCTAATTTAAAGCGCTCCGTAAACCGCTTTGTAACTCCAAAACCAAACTCAGCCATAGAGCCTGTGGAATCAGTGAGTGTTGAGCTTTGAGAGGACTCATAGTTGTAGTCCATCAAATTGAAATAAACCTGAGCCTCAAACGTTCTACTAAAATGAACTGTCCAATCAATCAAACCACCAACACCCACCTCGGATACTGCAGAACCACTCCCTGTTTGCGTACTATCAAGCCTCGAAAAACCGAGGCTTGGATAAAAACCAAATGAACTGTAGGTCTTGAATTTGTCAATTGAGGCAGGGTCTTTTCTCTGATCTATATATTTCTCCTGGCCCAAAACTTCTTCTGGGTAAGGCCGTTCTGGTTCTTCGGTTTGCGAGTGGGACTCTTGCTCGAAGGCTCTTGAGAATTCGCTCGATATGGCGAGAGCATTGTCTGTGTTTTTCAAAATGTCATCTGGAAGCTCGATGACGTCACCTGTTTTGATATAGTCGGCATTTTTGATATTAGAGTTCTCAGCCAAAAGCCTTTTTAAACTTCCAACAGCACCGTAGATTCTTCCTCTAAGGTATTTCTCTGCTATCTCAGACAGCGTATCACCTCTCTTAACTGTATAGGTCACAGCAAAGCCCTCCGTCGCCAACGTACAACAAACTATGATGGTGATAACTTTTTTAAAGAGGTGTCGTTTCATAAATACCCGTTACTTCTCAGGGACTTATCGACACTTTTATAGAAAGTTTTAACAGTTATTCAATCACTCCGAATTATACCCGACGATCGTCGTAGACTAAAATATCAGAGTATCTGTTGCTTTAGAGTGAGACGATTTTTTCTCAACCGCCAACGTTCTGAGGCGTCACCTTTAAAACTCAGTCAAACGGTCTGATATCAAGTGGCTCAGTACGAGACTTGCAACCGACCAAAATACCTCTAAGTCACCGAAAACGTTGAGGCACTCAGGTACCCTTTAGGTATGAGCCGTACTCCAAATTCCCTGCACTGACGAACTAGACTGGGTGAGGTAAAGCCACTTGTGACCAAATAACTCAGTTGAGAAATCCCAAGGTGATTGATGAGTTCAAGACCTGTCGTCTCATCGAGACCGAGATCGTTGTCGGCAAAGAGTATCACATCAGCAATGGGAGTTTCGGTATTTTCAAACCAATCAAGGGCCATTTTTGATGATTCAAATTCAATGACCTCTGGACGATTCAGGCTCGTCGATCTCTCGTCGATTTTCTTTCTTAACGCCAATCTCTCCTCTTTCGTGTCTTCCAAAATCACCACCTGAGAGTGGTCACCGATTTTTATTTCTGGTATCTCATATACGGGAAGTTTGATTTCAAATTGAGTTCCGGTGGAAGCTGTTTTTTGTAAACGGATGCTACCACCCCATTTAGTGACGAACTCTTTTGCATGGTAAAGACCAAACCCTGTCCCATTGGCTTTACCAAAAGTAGCGCCCTTGCTGAAGAGTTTTTCAGCAAGAGATTCATGCACTCCTGCACCATCGTCCTCGACAAAAATTGATAACGAATTCGGTGAGATCAGCTGAATGGTCAGCTCAATGCGGGCGGCCCCCGAGTCCACCGAATTGTTAATCATATTCGACAAGATGGCCCGCATCTCGACTGGAACGGCTTCAATGAAGGTGCCTCTTTCAACGTTATTATGCAACACCAAGCTAACAGATCTCTTGGCTTCTGAAAGCTCTAGGGTTTTTGCCGATACCGAGGCCTCCATGAGTTCGGACATTTCAACAAGACTTCGTCTGTCTTCAATTTTCGATAAATCGTCGGCAACGGAAATCGCTTTGGTGTTTTCAGTATAGCTCAATGTCATATCTGAAATCTGCTGGACAATGTTATCAAATAGTCTGGCCGAGCTCGGGTCAATTTTGTCTTTCAAGCGATCTCTTAAAATCTTGATATTACCTAGTGGTGACTGAATATTATGGGCAAACTTTTGCTCCATTTTCTCTTTAGCCTCGATCTTGATCCTCTCAGAATCAGCTTTCTTGGACTTTTCAATCATCTTTTTCAGATTCTCAAACTCTAAAATTTCCATCTTTTGATCAAAGAAATTACTGGCCACAGGCAAGAACACATCTTTTTTCAGCTTTCTTTGAACTCGAGCCACAACAAAAAAGAAGATAACCAAGAACAGACTTGAGATCGTCGAGAGCCAAAGGAATCGCCCTGAGAAATTCCACTTTGGGATAAAGAAAATGAACCGGTATCCTGTGTAGCCGGATGCTGTCATTTCAATACGGCGAAGAAAAAATGATTCTTTAAGTGGGCTCTCACATTTGCTTTGTGACAAAGGATAACTGACGTAGACTCGGTCGCCTTTACAAAGAAGAATGAACTTTGCACCCAATTCATCGACCGCCACGGCAAATGTGGCCTCTAAGACATCCCGATTTTTCTGCTCAATGGCCGTGTTGGCAATTTTGTCCACCAAGTTTTTCACCCTGCTGGTCTGTTCAAACTCTGTTCTCGCAAAGTTGTGATAGACAAAGATCATCTGGATCCCAAAGGCCAATAGACCAAGGAGGATCAAAGGTTTTTTGGCATAAAGTTTGAACCAGTCATTTATTGAAAGCATCACTTCTACCATTCCCTATTATAGAGGACTGATCTCAGAAAACCGGTAGTCTTCTCGTTGTTTATAGGCTTGCTTTAATTTGACTCGGTCCTTACGGTAGGCCATCAACGTTTTTAAGTATCCGACATGAACAAATGGAACCTCGGCCAAAGCAGCTGCTGTCACTTTCTGATAGAAGGGATCGATTTCCTCTAACTCGAGGACTTTGCGCCCTTCTTCCAGAAACTTCGATGATAATTTTTTAAACATCATTGGCGAGGCAATAGAGCCATTCGCTCCAAGCACATGATAGATTCCGTCGGGGTCACCGCTCGCAACACTCAAAGTCATCCATGAGATATCCGTATCAAATGTTTTGTAATAGGTTTTCGCGAGATCTTTCATCGGGACAAGTCCACTTTTGTCAGAAAACTGTACACCCTTTTCTGAAAGCTTATTTTTCGCCCATTTCATCATAGTGTCATTGGTGGCCGTAATGATTTTCAAAGGGCGTTCTTTAGTCGCTTTAATGAAAGCATCAATATACGGTTTACCCTTTCGTACAGCTTCTTTTGCAACCTCTTCATCGATACGTCCGGCCTGAAGGGGGAGAAAGATCTGAGGGTCAAGAACAGTACGAATTTTGATATTCTTTGGCATATTCGCGTCAGAGAAAACTTCATAAAACAAAGCTTGAAGTGCTAGCCGGTGCTCAAGAATTTCAAAAAATCTCGAGGGTTTAGAATTGAGAACCATTGCAATATGACGGGACTCATTGCCTGAGAAGCAACCAACATTGCTTTTTTCATCTAAGCAATTCGCAAACTTGGCGTGCTCAGCAAGGGTATAAACATCAACTCTGCCAGACTCCAAACTCTGCTCGGCTTCACTCGGGTCGATAACCTCGACTTGCACACTTTTGAAATCAGCCTCGCCAGACCAGTGTGGGTTGATTGTGAACTTAAGTCGCCTATTATCACTCTCATTGATAACATATGGACCAGTTCCTAGAGATTTCTTCTCCTCATTTCTCACGAAGGCCGCCATTCGGCTACCTGCCAAATTTGTGAGTGCTGCACGAAATGAATCCTTGAACTCCACAATAAAAGTCTCGTCGTTGGGGGTTCTGAGTCCTCTGAGAGACTTTGTTTTCGCAAATTCCTCAAAACCCACCACCCGGTACAAGACATCTTGTAAACTGCTGTTGGCTGATTTTGGAGGCAACGTGAGGCCATACTCCCAGGAGTCCTTAAAGATCTTGGCCGTCAAAGGTGTTCCGTCCGAAAACTTCCTCGATGTATCGATTTTGAAAGTGTAGGTCGTTTTGTCATCACTCACAGTCCAGCTTTTTGCCGCCAAGGGTTTGATGGACCCCGAGGGGCCAATAGACACCAAGGCTTCGAACTGATTTCCCATAAGGGCGTCAGCATAAATCGTATGCTGAAGTGATGGGGACATGTTTTTGCCCCAGTATTCTGGAAAGCCAACTTTTAAAGTGATCATTTTTTTTGAACTCCCCTGGGGTGTACAGCCCACCCCAACTGTAGTGAAAATAAAAAACAACAAAGCAAGCTGTTTGAACATTAGTGGCCTCCACCAATACTGAGCTGGCCACTTGATGCAGTCATTCCAAATAGAGTGTCTTTCTCAAATTCAAGAAGCATTTGTAGAAAGTGTCTATAGTTTCGCTCAGCTCTTAGATCATCTAAGTCAACAATTCCGTTCTCCCCCATGTAATTGTAGTATTTCAATGGTAGGTTTTCCTCAGAGAGCCTTTCCTCGAACTGAGAGATAATGTCTCCCGCATCAGGGGTCTCAACATGCAGCTCATAATCGGCGGCATAGGAAATTGAGCCAAGTGGCAATATTGCCAAGAGCCAAAAAATTGCTTTCTTCAATGGATTCATTTTATCCCTCCCTTTAGTATGTTGTTTACCGAATCCAGCAGCCAGGGTCAGCCTTTAAAAAACTACCGGTGGTCGCAAAACTTGCATTGCGACTGCCTCCACATTTTCTAAAGAACTGGCACTGGCCACAGGTTTCAATATTTGCCTTTCTTAAATTTCTAAAAATCGGATCATTCAAGAACAGATTTTTTAATCCCTCTTCGAGAACATTTCCAACTATATAGTCGGCCCGACTGGACACCTTTAAGTTCCCCATGTAGTCGACAATCAAGCCTTGGTAGCCATACTTTTCATTGGCTCCGAGTTTTTCATCAAGCAGATGAAACAGGGCTTGGTTGGTGTTTGTGGGAACTTTATGTTTTTTGGAAAATCTCAAAATATCTTCCATTGCTCGCTTTAATTCTTGTGGTAAAAGGGGCCGGTCTTCACCGCTATTTTCAAGCTTGATTCCAGTGCCTTGAGAAATGAAGCGCGTGAAGTTCATCTGGCGAACCTTTAAGGCCCTAGCGAGCCTAAAGAAGTCCTCAAGCCAAGAGGAGGTCTTTTTTGAAAGGATCGACTGCACATAGATGTCGACACCTTTTGAGGCAGCAAGCTTAAGGCCTGTTAGCGCCTTTTCAAACGCTCCCTTTCCTCGGACTAAGTCATGTTTTTCAGCGTCTGGGCCATCGAGGGAGATCTGCATTTCAATATTATAGGGGGATAAGGCATCAAGCAGTTTTTCAGTCAGCCTTGTTCCATTGGTGAGTATGGAAACTCGCACCCCTGGCCAAATACTATCGACTTTTGAGATCAAAGGGAGCAAATAGGGACTCACGGTGGGCTCTCCGCCGCATATCACGATTTTAGGTCTCCAATGATACTCGTCGAGAAATTGTTTGTACTGGTCGATGATCTCAAACCAGTCATCAAGCTTTATCGCGCCTTTATTGTTGTGGTGGCTATGGTAGCAATGCGCACAGCTCAAGTTGCATGCATTGGTAATATCCATTTGAATGGTCATCACCCGTTGACCACCGATGAGATCAACAATTTTTCGGGTTATGTTTTTCTTAAAGTCCAGCCACATCTTCTCTCACCAATCCTGTATCGTTAAACGTGTAACCCCATTTCTTAAGTTTGATTTGCAAAGTCGATTTCGCCATGCCAATTTTACTTGATGCCTGCCTTAAGGATCTGTCCTCTCTAACTTTTGCCAGGACGTACTCCCTTTTGACCTCCTCAGCGTACTCTTTGAGCTGCTTTTCAAGACCGGTGTAATCGCAGCTAAAATTAAGTTTCCCATCAAGGGATCGGATATCGAGATCTTCTTTAAAAAAAGTTGAAGGAAGATTCTCTGGCCCAATTTCATTGTCCACCGACAACGTCACCAGATTTTGCACCACATTTTCTAGCTCTCGGACATTGCCCGGCCAATCGTGTGACCTGAAATAGCGCAAAGTTTTATAAAGGATTCGTTTTTCGCCTGTCGGGTCGTACTTGGTTTGAAAGTGAACCACCAAAGGTTCAATATCCTCTAGCCGCTCCCTTAGCGGGGGAAGAGATACTGAAATCACCTTGAGGCGGTAGTAAAGGTCTTCTCGAAATTTACCGTCTTTAACGGCCCTTTCGAGATTGACGTTGGTCGCAGCGACTACTCGAACGTCTACCTTCTTCATTTGGTTAGATCCGACAGGGTAAAAGGCCTCTTCTTGTAAAACGCGTAACAGCTTTGCTTGCAGGTGAGTTGGCATATCGCCAATTTCATCAAGAAATATTGTTCCGCCATGAGCGAGCTCAAATTTTCCGATTTTTTTCGTCATGGCACCGGTGAAAGCTCCCTTCTCGTGGCCAAAGAGCTCGCTTTCTAAAAGTGAATCTGGAATCGCCCCACAGTTTATGGGAACAAAGTTTCGGTGGGATCTTGACGATTGCTCATGCAATGATTTTGCGACAAGCTCTTTGCCCGTCCCGCACTCACCGGTGATGAGGACAGTGACTTTAGAGTCAGCGCTCTTTTTTACCTTGTCGTACACCTGTATCATCTCATCGGATCGCCCGATGATGCCAAGTTCTCTCAAGTGACGTTCATTTTGAGCAAACCTTGTGCGGGGACTCAACTCATTTTGGCGAACTGAACGAATGGTTTCATCATAATGAGGAAAGCACCTACGAATGGAGCTGATCAGAGTGTTGATCTCTGATTTTGGAATGAAGTCGCTCACTCGCGCCCGGAGACTTTCTATCACGGGGTCTTTTTTCATGTCGCCAGTGCAGATGATGATCTGAAGCTTGTTGTTAACATTCAAAAGTTCTTTTGCGAGGATTGCTCCATTGGTGCCCTCTTCTTCAAAATGGAAATCAAGCACGATGGCCGCGAAACCGAAAGGATCTTTCTTCAGCTCCCGTATGGCTGCTTTGGCGGAGCCTACGATCACGGGCTGAATATCGAGGTGGTGTTCAAGCTCTGTTTGAAGCCCTACCATTGAGTGGGGATTATCATCCGCTATCAGTATTTTATAATTCATTGTCCTTTCCCCCTCTCGAGTCGCTTGCGACTTCTGCCTAAGCCTTGAGCAATGGTGGTGCCAACGCTCAAAACCAAAATATCAAGGGCTTAGAGCCTAAGGTGGTGCAAACTGTCCAGCTGCTTGGCCACTTCTCCCTTGGCATTTTTAACAATCCTCTTCCAAGTGACCGATTTGACTGAAAATCGATTCTCTTGAAGGTGTCCATCCAGTTGGACAGTGAGTTTAAAGAAGGTGTCATTTGTGGACTTGCTCTGAGAAAATCTAGGTGCTTACGATGATGGTGGGTGTCCAGGTGACGGGACACTCATATTTTCAAACCCCTCTACTGCTCAATGTTATAGCAGATCTTTGTTTATTTTTTTAAGTTTTTTTCAGGCACATACAAAATTCACTCTCAGTCGACCTCCTCTTTTAATTTCAAGCATAGGATGGAATTCTTTGGCTCCATCCAGTATTGAATTCTTTATAGATCCCAAAGCGTGTAATGTTGGCCATTGTTTGAGTGATGAGCATCGCTCGTCTTATGCAAAACGAGCTGTCCCGTCTATTGGCCTCTCGTCCCGCGCTCGGGACAATGCTGTTTCAATAATAACAAGTCCTTAGAAAGCCTACTGGCCAGGCTCTTGGACGATTGATCCTTCGATGCGTTTTCCGCTTCAGTGATTTTGATCACTTAGGAGAAAAATGGTTTTGGTACACCCCTTGTAATTCTGAAGTC
>JAUHWN010000141.1 GCA_030424665.1 Bdellovibrionia bacterium
TCACAAACCCCTTTTTCGATTTCGGGAGGGAGCGCAGAATAGGTTCCGACGGCGCCACTGAGCTTCCCAATGGCCATTTGGTCAAAGGCGCGATTGATTCGATCCATGTGACGAGAGAATTCTGTATAAAATCCCGCAAGCTTTAAACCAAAACTAACGGGTTCGGCGTGCATACCGTGGGTTCGACCTGAACATAGAACATCGGAATACTTCTCCGACCCCTTCTTTAAGGCCTTCAAAAGAGATTTTAATGACGCTGTTAAAACGGGTCGAGCATCGGCAACAAGAAGACTGAGGGCGGTATCAAGAACATCCGAAGAAGTGAGACCAAAATGAACATAACGTCCATGGGGACCCACATTTTCTGCAACGTTTGTAACGAAAGCGATGACGTCGTGCCGAGTTTTCTTTTCGATGGCCTCAATGCGCTTAACCGAAAACTGACCCTTTTTCTTGATGGCAGCCGCAGCGGCCGTAGGAATCATTTTGTGCTTGGCCTGAACCTGGGCAACGGCCACTTCCACTTCTAACATCTTTTGAAATCGATTTTCTTGGGTCCAAATGCGTCCCATTTCTTCACGGGTGTAGCGTGTGATCATCGACTGAACCTTCCTCTTTGGATAAACTTTGAACGTACTGATTAAAGAGAGACTTTTGACTGAGGAGCTGATTATTCCAATCCAAACCCGGCCAAGTCTCTGGGGAATTAAACTTAATATTTTGAATGTGGTTGGTTTCGGGGTGTGCTTCAATGTCTTCTGAGCGATAGACCCCATGTCGTGATGGCCCCAGTTCTTCGTAGTTATAGAGAAATTCTTGGGGCATCTCTAAAAGTTTTGGGTGGCTTGAAGGCATTCGATGCTTAAGGCTTAAAATGATTTCCGCTGCCATCTCTTCAAGGTCTTGCCGCTGAAAGCGCTGTTTCTGCGGAACTCGCATCCAAACATCAAGTTGATTTGAAGCCGGTGCTCGCACACAAGTTAAAAAGTTTTCTCGCGTCCAAGGGAGGTCGAGATGATCGATCATCACAAAATGGTCAGGTAGGGCATTTTTCTCTACCCCTTCAGTGAGTTCCACACGAAAACGCAACCAAACCCACATGGGCTCAAGAGGGCCTTTTGGAAATAAGAGGTGGCCAATCGTTTCAGAGAGAAAATAGGTTTCTTGAGACGACAACATCCACAAGTAATTATTGGCTCTAAGAACTCCACCACTGAGGTCTGACCCAACTTCAACGGCGGCGATATTCTTTCCCTGAATAGATAGGTCGCGCAATTCAGAGCCTAAAATAACATCTCCTCCGAGACGCTTAAATTCCTGTAGGGATTTTTCAAAACTAAAGCGCGAGGCCCTTCGCATAAAGCAGGGTGTGAACAAAGCTAAAGCTTGTCCCGACTCCATGGCCAAGTGATTGGCTTGGTAGCGACTCGAAGACCACTGATGGGCAAAATGGGCGAGCCAATTTTCTTTAAAATTTAAATTCATTAGCTCTTGAATTCGTGCCTTTTTCTGCTGAGAACTTTCCGAAGGAATTGCCAATAAATAATCTTCAACAGAACTGGGAATCTTTCTCTGGCGCAGAAGAAAACTCGTTAGCGGACTCTTTAATTCGAGAGGACCATCTTTGAGCCAAAGGCAAAGGCCACGGTCTAAAGCTAAGGTTTCTTCATCTTCAACCAGGCGCGCTCTTTGGCTGGGATCTAAATGGCTGGTCTCAAAACACGGAAAGGGACCTTCCCAATCTTCGGGAGCCCAACGGCCCAGTCGACCCGATACATCAACCAAACCGACACGGAATCCTTGGCGCAAAAGTTCTTGGCAAATCCAGTGTCCTCGACCGAAAGCGGAGACAATAACTAAATCCTTTTTGGGATCCATAACTTCACGGCCTTTCGTATGAGTTGATGTTCGATCAAATGTATCCTGAATTGGAGTTCGTTCAAGCTTAATCCACTCTGTTGCGGTCTATCGATTAATTTCTCTTGAAGGATGATTTCACCGGCGTCGACCTCTTCGGTGACTTCATGCACGGTCACTCCCATTGGCGCGTTATCTTCGAAGGAGCGCTCAATACTTTTTAAGCCCGGATAGGCAGGAAGGAGACTGGGATGGACATTGAGCATGCGTCCCTGCCAGGCTCGAACAAACTCTTTCGGGATAATTTTCATAAAGCCCAATAAAAACAAGGCATTAACTCCCTTACTCCGAAGCTCCCGATCAAGGTCCTGCCAGACATCCTGTGACTTCATCACATAGGTTTCCTGGGACCGTCGGTGACAATGCTCTAAAGCCAAGGCCGATCTGCGATTGGAAACAACGAGTGCAACTTCATCTGACATTCCACCGTCGAGCAGGGTTTTCATGTTTGAGCCCCGTCCTGAAACAAAAAAGGCCCACTTTAACATTAGTGAACCTTTAAACTTCCATCGCCGGAAACAACGTGCCCCAGGCGATAGGCTTCAAAGCCCTGTTCTTTAATTAAAGCCACTGCTTGGGTGGCCTCTGACTCCGGTAAAATAATCATGAGTCCGATCCCACAGTTAAAGGTCTTCATCAACTCTTGATCACTAAGTCCCGATCGTTTTTGAATTTCTAAAAACAGGTCCGAAAAACTCCACTGTTTTACTTCGGCAGAAAGGTTTTCTGCGAGGACTCGCACCAGGTTGTCGATGCCACCGCCAGTGATATGGGCTAAAGCATGGAGCTCAAGCTTTTCTTTAAGCTTGCCAACGAGACTTGGGTACAAGTGAGTCGGAGCTATTAACTGCCCTAAGTACTCTTCAAGATCTTCTTTAAAGAGCTTACGCAAGAGTGAGTAACCATTTGAGTGACATCCAGAACTAGAAACACCGAGGATGACATCGCCCTCTTTGACCAAGTGACGACCGAGTATTTTCTCGCGATCGACAACCCCGACAGCAAAACCGGCACAATCAAAGTCTTTCTCCGAATAAACGCCAGGCATTTCTGCAGTCTCACCGCCAATCAGGAGGCAACCCGAATCATTACAGGCCCTTTGTACACCGCCAAGAAATTCCTTGGCCGTGTCTAACTCCAATTTTCCGGTGGCGTAGTAATCGAGAAAAAAGAGGGGTTGGGCACCACAACAGACCAAGTCGTTGACACACATGGCAACCAAATCTTGGCCTATGCTGGAATAATCGTCCTTAGCAATGGCCAATTTCAACTTAGTTCCAATGCCATCGGTAGCGCTCACCAGACAGGGTTCTTTCATATTCATAAATGGAAATTTCATGATGGCAGCGAATCCGCCGATTCCCGAGACCAATTGGTCTTCGAAGGGGCGCTTTTCGCTTTGATTGGCCTTGAGCCAGTCTACGAGGGCGTCTCCAGCTTCGATATCAACACCAGAATCTTTATAATTGATCATATCAGCCCCGTTTTTTAAGTGCTTCAAAAGCACAGCCATTAGCTACCAGAGCCCCACCAAGAAAGCAAGGCATGGCCCTTTGTATAGAGGCTATTCAGCTGCCAAAAATATAGTCAAAAATTTTTTACTAATCCTCAATTTTGTTAAAGCCGATAAAGACTTACAGAGAGCTTTTATGAAGGGGGTCCCCACGGGCCGGTTTTTAGTTTCTATCCTCATTTTATTACTAGGTGCGACGACCGCTCAGGCGAGCGAATCCATTAAAGTCGATGACTTAATTCCTAGGGGCTGGTGGAAGAGTGCCGATTCCTACCAAGTCGCCCAGTACGGTGATGATGCCTACGATCCTTTTGCGGACTTTTCGGAATACGAGAACTCTGCCGAAGAAGAAGCTGATATCAACTTCTTTCTCAACGGTCGCTTTTTTACTTTGGGTTTTATCGGCGGCTTTCGCGCGTGGACCGAAACCCTTGGGCAAATTTATGACCCCGCTCCTAACTTCGGACTTTTTCTTTCGTACTTTTTTGATCTGCGCTTTGCCATGCAAATTAGCTTTGTAACTGGTGACCACGCCTTACTCATCGATGTCACCGACCCAGTCATTCAAGGAAATGTAGGCCTCACATCGATTGGCATTGATTTGAAGTATTATATGAACACGCAAAACGTGACCAAGGGACTTGCCGAACTCAATCCATTTCTTGTCGCCGGCTTTTCGCAAAATTATCGAACGCTCACCGTTTCTGGAAGCTCAGTTTTTGCTAAGGATGACGCTCTCGGTTTAGACATCGGGATCGGGATCGAGATTCCTATTTTATCGAATAAAATGTTTTTTGGGATTCAGGCCATGTATCAGTTGCTCAACTTCGACGACGAAACCCAAGAAATCCTCGATACCGACAATAATGCCACGGGAATCTTTCCCGGCGGGGACACCTATACCATTAACGGCGTCCTGGGCGTGAATTTCTAGAACCAAACGTCTTAACCATTACATTTAATAGAAAGTACCGTCCGGTGAGAACCATCATTTTGGGACTCAAAAACTTCTACTGTGGCCGTCTTTCCATCGGCACTAATACCTATAAGATTATACTTAGCATTGTCAGTACCTCTATTGGTAACCATAGCTTCTTTCGAATATCCTGTTAAATGTCGACACAACTTTTTGAGATCCCCATCTGAGAGGCGATCGAGACTTACTAACTGCCCATCGAGACGAATTTCTTTAAGAGAAGCATTATACCCATAACCGTGTTCTACGAGTCCGTGCTGTAACTGGCTAACTGGCACTTCAATGATTTGGGCCTTGGGAGAAATCCCCCCCACGACTGTCAAGTGAGGCTTCGGTGAATTTAAGTCAGTTCCTTGTACATGGAGACGATCGCTCAGACTTGGAAAACCTTGAGCCGTAGCCAGGGCTTCATCAATTTTACCTTCAAGTAGACTGCTAGCAACGGTATCCATCACTTCTCTTTGCCCTTCAATACTAGAAATTAAGCTTTCAACGGCCCTTCCAAAACTAGAAAGTCTCTTCAAGGTACCTTCACTCACCTGTGCACCGGATTCCCTGCGCTCTTCCACCAGAGCATTAAGCTCATTGAGCTTTTCTTGACTGGAGCGAACACTTCTGAGAACCCCGATCAGTTGCTCTGATTTTTCTTGAAGGCGCTCTACAGACTGCAATGGGTTAGCGCGAACTTCATCGAGTCTCTTTTTTTGTTCGCGATTGGGCTTAAGTGTCGCGAGGGTTTCCCAAAGCTTGGTAAAGTCGCTATCCCCCTGCAAACTATTGAGACTGTGTTTTGTAATTAGCTTTTGCCCGTCAATTACAAATTGAGAAAGGGCGTACTCCAACTCTCTCTGGTCCTCGCCTTGGGCGCGAATTTGTGAAATATGAGCATCGAGATTGATCTCTCTTTCGATCAACGGGACTTTCACTTCCCCATCCTCTTTAACAGTATTCACACTCTCAATAGCACGACGACTTCGACCGTCGACGAGTTGCATTTGCCCAGACTGAAGAGCTTCTTCTAACTGAAGAGCGTGTTTTCTCAATTTTTTCCGACGGGCTCGGTTGACTATTTTCTTAAAGAAAATCCGCAATGGCGAAATAAAAGTACCCGTTCGATCTGGGACAAACCCTTCAAAAAAATCATCAGTCTTCGCTCCCTTTCCTCTGTAGGCCTGGGTCACCACAAAAACAGCTCCACTGGCCAAGGCCGCGACTATTCCCTCAGGACTCATCAAGCTGGCCCAACCTAAACTCTCAGCTACTTGCAAGAAGGTAAAGTAAGTAGCACTACCAGAAATGGCAGTGTGAAGAGTTGGTGCAAAAAAACCCATAGTATCGTTACCACTATTGTTCATTAAGTATTGCTCTTGAATCGTGTAATGAGCGGGATTAAACAAATTGAAACTAACCATAGAATAGGTCGTCGCCCAAAGAAGAAGAGCTTTTTCGTATTGATCCCGGATTTCTGTGTTTTGACGCAAAAAACTATCTTCTTGAATAGCTAATCTAAAGTAGCGCAATGCTCGTTTTCGAACTTCAAAATATTCACGATTTAATAAGCTTATTACTCGTCCTGAACCACTGTAATATTGATCATCGTGATATATTGAGCCAATTCTCGCTTCTGTTTTTTCTGCGATTTTTGCGAGAATTTCTCCATCGGCAAAACTCTCAACACCCATAAAATTTTGTAGCTGATCAGACAAACCTCTTTCGGAGCCTAAAACGTCAGCCATAATCGTCGGAAAATCCGCATTAAGGAAGGGCCCACCCTCTCCAAAAAGATTTCTGTAGGCTTCTTGGGTTTCGGGGTCAAGGTGCTGAGTTAAATTGTGAATAGATTGATAGATTTGATTTTGAACCACAGGAACTTGATTGATTCCCTTTTTGCCCATGGGATAGTGATCATTTCGCCCCGTGGTGGTTCGAAGTGCCTCATTCGTGGGAACAGGCAATAGACCAAACCGAGCTTCACACTGATTGGCCTGGGCCTGAAGCGGGCTCATTGCTAAAAAAACTAAGAGTAGAATCGTCAATCCGAAGCGATTTAATTTCACAATTTATTCCTCATTATAGGAGTCAAATTTTCATCCAATTTCGCTGGCTTAGAAGAGCAAATAAGGAGCCATTTTTATTGGATTACCAAAGGCACCTCTTAACCTGAGGCACCTCTAATTTGTATTTGAGATCTATGCGGGCAAGAAAAACGAAACGAGGGCCATTAAAAGGGCACTGAGGATAACAATTGGCGCAACATAGGTGATGACCACTTGCCAGTGCTTAAAAAGCCGCTGAGAAGAAATGCTATCGTCAAAGATAAATTGCTCTTTCTTTCGCTCCTCGCGCATAAAAAGCACTAAGAGAGAGCTCATAAAAAGGGCCAACAGAGGCAACAAACCATTAACCAAAATACGATCTAAAGCCTCCAAAACAGTGCGACCCGCAATAGAGATATGCCGCAAAGGCCCTGTGGTGAGTGCCGGAAATATAGCCAAGAAAAAAGCAATACCACCAAAAACCCAAGTCGCTTTTTTTCGTGGCCACTTCTTAAAATCAATAAAGTTAGAAACCACACTCTCCATCAACATCACGCTGGCTGCAAAGGTCGAAAGATAGAGGCAAAGGTAAAATAAAACTCCAAAAGTCGTTCCACCGGACATACTTAAGAAAAGACGCGGCAATGTCTGAAAAACCAACTCAGGGCCAGATACGGCAAAACTCGCTCCCACCACTAGGGGGAAAATCAATAGAATCGAAAGAAGCGAAATGATCGTGTCAATACTCGCCACTCGAAATCCAGAGGTAGGCAGCTTTGCATCTTCACGCATGTAACTGCCAAAAGTAATCATGGTGCCAAACCCTATGGACAACGAAAGGCAAACGTGACCGAGGGCCTCCAAGGGTGATGTTAAACTCATCTTCGAAAAGTCGGGATAAAAGAGGTAGCGAAGGGCCTCGGTGGAAGTCGGCAGTTCCAAAGTTCTTACCAATAAAAGGACAAAGATCGTCGCGAAAAAAGGAATTAAATAAACGATCCACTTTTCTATACTGCGAATACCTTTAATCACAGCAAAAATTATGAGAATGAAGTGCACACTCATCAAGGCTAAGTGGAGGAAAATGTTATCTCTCAATGTCATCAAAGTCTGTTCTGGCGAAAAGGCATCGCCCCTAAGTTGACCAATTAACATCTGCATAAAGTAATGAAGGACCCAACCGCTAATGACCGTATAGTATATTAGTAAAGCTGAAGCCGCCACCACAGAGCCCATGGTAACCACTTTCCAAAGTTTTTTGGGGAAGAAACGATTGATACCTAGGTCGTCTTTATCGCAAGCGAGTTCCGGATCTTTGCCCGTGACATATTCAGATGCTGAGATGGCCGACCTT
This sequence comes from Bdellovibrionia bacterium, assembly GCA_030424665.1. GTDB lineage: Bacteria > Bdellovibrionota > Bdellovibrionia > Bdellovibrionales > JAGQZY01 > JAUHWN01. The sequence continues at coordinate 7,797 of JAUHWN010000141.1, forward strand.
CGCGTTAATTTTCCCAGCATCAGTTCCCCGATGATCAAAGCGGAACCAATAAAAAAAGCCAACCCCAAGTACAAGAGAACAAAAGCTCCCCCACCATTTTCGGCAATCACATAGGGAAAGCGCCATAAATTACCGAGCCCGAAGGCCGATCCAATGCCGACACAATAAAAACCAATTCTCGTTGAAAAAAGCTCGCGCTTAATAGAATTCCCCTGAAAATAGTATCAGGACCATTTTAAGCGAGCTCCGCAGCGGAAGCAACGGACTATCGATTCTTACTTTTCATCACAAAAATTCGAATCGGAACTCCGTGCAGATCAAAGCGTTCCTTCATTCTCTTCGAGAGGAACCGACGGTAGGAAGGGTCCACTCCGTCTGGATGGTTGGCAAAGGCAATAAAGCTCGGAGGAACCTGATGGGTCTGAGTGAGGTAGTAAAACTTCACCGTCTTTGTCCCGTAGAGCGGAGCTGGCGCTTGACGAATGACTTGGCTAAAGAAGTCATTGAGATCCGAGGTGCTCATGCGTTTCGTTAACTTACTACGTAGGTCTTGGATCGCCTCGAAGAGTTTCTCAAACCCTCGTGCCGTTAAAGCCGAAGTAAAGACCATCGGAAGGTCTGGGAAAAAGTGAAAGTTCTTTTCCATCTCCTCGCGAAACCATTTCCTGGCTTCGGGACGAGTTTCTTCTGCTTTATCGATTTTGTTAGCAACAACGAGTACACCTTTGTGCTGCTCTACGATCTGTTGAATAATTTTCGAATCTTGATCAGAAGGCCCTTCAGAAGAGTCAATCATCAACAAAACCAGATCGGCTTTGCGAATGGCTTCGTTTGACTTGAAAGCCGAAAGAATTTCAACATCCTCAGTTCTGCGCGAAGAGCGCCTTAAACCCGCTGTATCCACCAAAAGATACTTTACACCATCGAGCTCAAAAGGAACTTCCACGGAATCAACTGTGGTCCCTGCGATGTCAGAAACAAGAACACGCTTTTCGCCGAGAAGTTTATTCACGATCGAACTCTTGCCCACGTTGGGTTTTCCGACAATGGCAATTCTCAGAGCATCTTGGTAATCGGCATCAAATTCGTTGAGGCGAGGATGTAGCCACTCGAAAAGCTCGCTCAAGCCCTGTCTTTGCTCAACCGAAATACCGACAAGCTCGGCCCCGAACTCATAAAATTCGGCGAGCTGCATTTCGATATCAATGGGACTGTCCACTTTGTTCACTATAACCAGAAAGGGCTTACCCGCTTCAGATGCAATTTTAATCAGATCTCGGTCTTCGGGCATGACTCCCGACTTGGCGTCCATCATCACCAAAAGAAGGTCAACGCTAGATAAAAATTCGACGACCTGTTCGCGAATTAGTTGCGAAATTTCGTCTGCCGCTTCTGTTAAACCACCCGTATCGATCACTTCATAGGATTTATTCCAAAGCTCAGCCGTCTCGACGATAATATCTCTTGTGACACCCGGTTGATTTTTAACAACTGACTTCCGCGTCTCAGTCAGGTAATTAAATAAAGACGATTTTCCGACGTTAGGTCGACCTAAAATAGCGACACGCGTGGGACCGAATTGATTGGCTTTTTTCTGACTCTCATCCATCTACGACTCTTTTTTCTTGGTGTAACCCAATTCGTTGAGGAACATGGCATCCTTGGTCCAGGACTTTCTCACTTGCACATGAAGGTCTAAGAAGACCTTTGTTCCCATGAGTTTTTCTAAACCTTTTCTCGTTTCGGTTCCGATTTTTTTAAGCATTGAACCGCCACCACCTATAAGAATAGGCTTGTGATTATCTTTTTCCACCAGAATGTCGGCATAAATTCGGATCACTTTATCGTCTTCTAAAAAACGATTAATACGGACACCTAGACCGTAGGGAATTTCCTTCTTAAGGTAAACAAAGCACTGTTCGCGAATTCGTTCACGAGCAATCTCTCGGAGGGTCTCCGTCGTATAAATGTCTGTATCAAACAAGGGGGCCGGATTTTCTGGAATCAAACTATAAAACTCTTCAAACAAGCGACTTCGCGTATCTTTTGGCGTTTTCTGAGGCGCCACTCGCATGACCCTGACACCTTCATCACGGAGTTGAGCCTGTAAATCAAGGCATTCCTTCGGCGCTTTCAAATCTGATTTACTGACGACGCAAATCCAGGGCTTCTTTGAAGACTTAATATGTTCAATAAGTTCAAGTAATTGATCGGAAGGCTCTTGATCAGCGCCAACAACCAGAGCAATCCCATCGGCTTCTTCAAGAACTCTTTCGACTTCTGACTTCAAAAATGGATTGAGACCAGAATCGCTTTTTAAAGTGCCCGGGGCATCGAGAAAAATATATTGGGCTTCTTCTCTTGAAACGATACCAGTGATTGTCTGTCGTGTCGTTTGTGGCTTATCCGATACGATACTGAGTTTTTCATCCACAAGGGAGTTCAGCAAGGTACTTTTTCCCGCATTCGGTAAACCTAAAAAACCAATAAATCCTGCACGATAACTCATTTAATTGTCTCCATCGCCTTTCGAGCGGCGTTTTGTTCGGCGTTTTTCTTACTTCGACCTTTACCCTGAGCGAGGACCTTACCATCTACGGATACACTCACTAAAAAACTTTTTTCATGGTCTGGCCCCGTCTCTTCGATAAGTTCATAGACCGGAGTTTTATGAAGGCTCTTTTGCACCCGTTCCTGCAATCGCGTTTTGTAATCAGAGGCATAGTCAGGAGAAGAACCAATATCGACGAGGGATTGATCAAACATATTGCTGACGATCTCATAAGTCTTCTTGATATTTGAATCCTGATAAATTGCCCCAATAATTGCTTCTAAAGCCGAAGCAAGCAGTCTTGGGTTATTATTTCCACCAGTTTTAGTCTCACCTTTGCCCAAACGAAGTTCATCTGGAATACCCATGTCTTTTGCCATTTGAGAAAGATGATCTTCATTAACTAAAGAAGCCCTTTTTTTTGAAAGACTCCCTTCGGGATCTCGCGGAAAACTCTTCATTAGCAAATCACTAATGACAAAATCGAGAATAGCGTCACCTAAAAATTCGAGTCTCTCGTTGTTTCCGCCCTTTTTATCACCACCCTCATTTTGAAAGCTTTTGTGGGTGAGAGCTTTATTGAGTCGCTTCTTGTTTTTAAATTGATAGCCCAGTGCTTTCTCAATAGGCCCCAATTCAGGTTTAGACCATAGGTTAAACCAATTCGCCATAATGGACTCCTTCCATACGGGATGATTCACTTTGATCAAAACCTAGTATTTTTACCTGCACCTCTCGACCGAGTATATTGAGGTTTGAATTCAATTGGATATTCCAGCCATCTCTCGAAAATCCTCGAGATTTATCAGACCTTTTTGACTGTATAGCCAGACATTTTTTTGTTTTCCCTACTTCATCGAGAGCCTTCATACTATAGCGTTCTGTGCTGAGTATTCGCAAAATTTTTGAGCGTTCTTTTCTCTCCGGAACAGGAACGGACTCTGACATCAGTTCTGCGGCCCGAGTACCAGGACGCTCGCTGTACGGAAAAACATGGATTCGCGTCCAATCAAGATTTTGAAGTC
>JAUHWN010000256.1 GCA_030424665.1 Bdellovibrionia bacterium
TATATGCTCGCTTTTGGCATAAGGTTTTATTCGATCTAGGTCTGGTTTCAACTAAAGAGCCTTTTAAAAGACTTGTGAATCAAGGAATGATCTTAGGTGAAGACGGCGAAAAAATGAGTAAGTCTAAAGGGACCTTTATCTCAGCCGGAACTTATCTCAATCACCTGGACCCGACTTACCTGCGCTATTATTATGCGTGTAAACTTCGAGGCATCGAAGATATCGATCTCAATTTGGAAGATTTCTGTGCACGGGTCAATTCGGACCTCATCGGAAAAATTGCAAACCTGGGATCACGTGGCGCTCAAATGCTTAACAAAAAACTCGACGGTAAAACATCAGAGATGACTGATCGAGGGAAAGAGCTTTTGGCAAGTGCTGTCAGCAAGGCCGACGAAATAGCCGATCTTTATGAAAATTTGAATTTCGCTAAGGCCATTACAGTTATTCGCGATATTGCTGACGAAACCAATCGCTATTTTGACGAGAAAGCACCTTGGAAGCTCATTAAGGATGACGCCATTGAAACAAAGAAAATTCTTACGGACATCATTAATATTTTCCGAGTGATGAGTGTTTATCTTAAACCAATTCTTCCCGAGTTTACAGCAAAGGTCGAAAAGCTCTTTAAAGAGACTGAATACGACTGGAATTCAATCCACCAAACTCTTCTTAACCACGAAATTGGTCCCTTCGAGCACCTTGTGACTCGGGTTGACCCAAAAAAGGTTGAAGAAATGGTCGAAGAGTCTAAACAGTAAATTCCGATGAAAGACTATAGCCGGAGTAAATTTACCGATCTCAGCCACGCGCGTAAGGCCCAAATCATCTTGCTCTCGATTCAGAAGATTGAATCTGAGTGGGGAGAAAGTTTTATAGGTTCCCCTGAGTACAAACAACTCATTGAGTTTTTTGATTGGCTCATGGAGTGCGATCTCGATGCGAAGCTTGCGCAACTCCGTCGACTTCATCCCGGACAAATTGAAGACCTTGACCTCAGAAAACTACTGAATATTGCAGTTCACCTGGAACGCTATTTAAATATTCATACGAAAGACGAAAACATAATTCCAGTTGACACAATCGATCAGATGGATCGCGAGCGGCAAGTATTTGATTACTGGGTCGTACTCGATCATATTCGCTCGGCCTATAATGTGGGTAATATCATGCGCACTAGCGAGTGCTTGGGTGCTAAAGAACTTCATTTTGTTGGCTATACACCTCTACCAGACAACGAGATGTTACAAAAAACCTCCATGGGAACATTCGATCAAGTGCCCTGGAAGCATTTTCATCACCTGAATGAGAGCCTTGAAATAGCTCGACAGGATGGAAGAAAAATTTATGCCTTGGAGACGAGCCCTCAGGCGAGACCCTTGACGGAATTTCACTTTCAAGAGCCTTTTTGTGTGGTTCTCGGAAACGAACGCTTTGGCCTTGAATCAGGTATTTTAAGTGAAGTAGACGAAATTATTCGTATCCCAATGATGGGAGTGAAAAACTCTCTCAATGTAGCCAATTGTTTTTCTATTTTTGCATTCGAACTTTCGAGGCAGTGGTCTGGCCGTCATGAACTTTAATATTGAAGCGATTGCAACCTTTAGAGGTTTAGCCACACAAAATTTTGAAGCACCCAGGCAGGCCAGCTTGGCTGAAGATTCGGGCTCTTATGTTGAACTCATTTCAAAGTTCGATCCCATCACATTAAAGGATCTTGAGAGTTTTAGTCACATTTGGCTTCTTTACCAATTCAGTAAAAGTACAGACTGGAAAAACCTCATCCTTCCCCCTAGGGGAAAGGAAAAAAGGGGAGTTTTTGCAACTCGTTCGAACTACCGACCGAACTTTTTAGGGATGAGTTGCGTTGAATTGAAAAAAATCGATGGCAGAAAAATCTTTATCGGAAGCTCCGATCTTTTAGACAAAACTCCAATTGTTGATATAAAGCCCTACTTACCCTATTCGGACCAAATTACCGATGCAAACTCTGGCTGGACAGCTGATATTTCTTCTTTTTCTGTGAACTTCACAGATGAGGTGTTGGCACAAATCAATCACTGCAGAGAGCTACTGAAAAAAAATCACCTAAAAGATATCGATTTTACCAATATTTTGAAAAATCAACTTAGCTATGAGCCAACCGACTCCAACCGCAAAAGAGTAAGAGCTCTGGTTGAAGATTTTGAATTTGCTTTGAGAACTTTTCGATTTCGAT
>JAUHWN010000142.1 GCA_030424665.1 Bdellovibrionia bacterium
GTGATGTATACGGTGAGCTTGAATCGATTAGTATCGATCACGGAATTATGGAAAAGATCTCAGATCAGGTTTGTATTCCGTGTGATTTAGGTTGGAGTGATTTGGGCTCTTGGGATGATGTTTCAGAACTCAGTGAAACCTCTCCCATGGGTTTAGCTAATAAGGCCACTGAACTTTCAATTGATAGTAGTAATAACTTTTCTTTTTCCCCTTCCAAAAAAATTGTGGGTTTAGTGGGAGTGGAAGACTTAATCATCGTCGATATGCCCGATGCCCTGATGGTGGCAAAAAAAGGGCAAACTCAAAAAGTAAAACAACTGGTTGAAAAGATTCGTGAGCTTGAGATGAAAGAGGCCCACGAGCATATTTTTGATGTCAGGCCATGGGGTAAGTACGCAGTTCTCTACGACCATGGAGCCTTTAAAGCGAAATATATTACTGTGGACCCCGGCCATCAACTGTCTTACCAGCGCCACAAAGAGCGGGCGGAACATTGGGTAATTGTGCAAGGACAGGGGCGCGTGACTTTGGATGATCAAGTTCAGGATCTTGATAAAGGTCAAAGTGTGACCATCGGCAAAGGTGTTAAGCACAGAATTAAAAATACAGGAGATGAACCACTCATTTTTGTCGAAGTGCAAACGGGCACTTATTTTGGCGAAGATGACATCGAACGATTCGAGGACGATTATGGTCGTGGCTAAAAGGGATTTTAGAGTCAGTTTACTGTGCGTTTTTGTAGTCAGTATTTTTGGACTGAGTGCTTGGGCGCAAACAAAAGCGGATAGTAAAAAAAATGAAGTGAGTAAGACCAAGGGGACAAGCTCGGTACAGACGAAGTCTGCAAATACTCAAGCTGATATAGATAAAAGACAAAAGTCCATGGCGGCCGATCTTATAGAAGATAAAGAGCGACGAGTTCCCCGTATTGTGCGCAGTTGTGCCGTATTAACTCATGTTAAAAATACCGTGTTGGTAAGACGTCGTTTGATTGATAATGACCCCAAAAGTGATCAAGTGGCCTTTAGGCCAAAGCGCTTTGAAAAAATTGGTTGTAACGACCAAATCGAAACCGGTAAGGCGTCTAGAGCCATCGTTAAGGGCCGAAATTTTAAAGTCGCTTTGGGCCCCTTTACGGTCATTCGAATTGACGAGCAGGTTTCAAAGAAAAAACGAAAGCGTTCTATTGTCGATATGACCTACGGAAAAATTAGAGCCTTCGTTAAGCCCTCTAAAAAAGACAAGAAGAAGAAAACTTCTGAAGAGCAAAAGGGAGCTTCTCGCTTTAAGGTTATCACGAAAGCGGCAGTTGCTGGCGTTCGCGGGACGGACTTTTACTCTTCATTTAACTTGAAAACAGGTAAGTCAGAACAGGCCACACTGAAAGGAAGTATCTTTGTCGAACGTCTTCGCGATAAAAAGACCGTCGAGGTTGATCAAGGTCAGCAGGTCGTTTTTGTTGAACCTAGCAAAGAAGAAGAGGCTAAAGATCCGAAAAAAGCTTCTGCGGCAGTGGTCGAGGAATTAAAAGTCGTTCCCATTAAAGAGGGAGTTGCCGAGAGAATTCGTGCAACCTCGAGTATCGCAAAGAAAGAAAAAGAATTTGCCAGTAATGAAGCCATAAAAGTCATTGGTAAACCAGAAACTTGGAAAGCTCCGAAAGAGCAGCTACCGGGTGACCTCGACGATATGGAAAATGAATTCTAAAAGGTGCCTGGCACCTTTTGGTTACTCTTCGAAAAACTGCAGGTAAGTGCCAATAAACAGGCGAACACCGGTATTATTCCAACTCCCATCGCGATCGATAAGTTCGTTGGGTGGATTCGGAAAATCTTCGAATTCTTGGGTGAGGCCAATACTCTGATAGTGAAATATCTCAGCGCCAAGATATAAACCCGTCCAAGAAAAGTCCTTTGATGGAGCTGTGAGGTGAGCCTCGACACCAATATGTATATTTAAAGAGTTTTGTGCGGCCGATGTTTTAAGGCGAGTGATGCCATCATCTGCTTCGATCGTCATATTATGGCTACCGACTCCGAAATTGAAATAGGTCGACCACCACTTTTGATGGTGATAGCGAAAGCCGAGTCCAAGACTTCGCGTTTTATTATTTTCGTCAATAAAGACACTACCGTTACCGCCTTCGCCATTTTCTGAGCGATCTATATCGAGGGTCTCAACATAAGCAATAAAGCTATACTCTCCTCCGGGGAAGTTTGCACTTAAGCGAATGGACTCGACATCGAGGTCCGCAGAATTAGCGCCTTCGGTGTACTTAAAGTTTCCGTTACCGAAGCCATAGGCTGCGGTAAAGCGAGTTTGTACGCGGTTTTCTTTGGCCTTCTTTTCTTTTTCCGCTTCTTCTTTTGCTTTTTGGGCAGCTAATAACTCCAATTCTTTTTCTCTTTGTGCCACCCTTGGATCGATGACTGGATAGCTGTCTTTAGGTGCAGGATAAACCGAGTTCAATTCAAAAAAGTTAACTTGTTTTGCAAAAGCTGGGTTCTTATCGTTTTTCTTTGGTTTTTCTAGAACCCACTTTCGTTTCTTTTGCACGTAGACTTCGCCGGATTTGAGCTCTTGCCCACTGGCTTTTAAAAGACCGTTAATGACGAGAAGTCTTTTGTCGTCGAGAACAAATTCACCCCTTTGAATTTCAAAGGTTTCTTTTCCTCGCCGAACGATTTCAGGAATTCGATTTTCTTTGCAAATCACACGCAAAGGACCTTTTGCCAGTCTCCAGTAGTAGATTTTTGACTTTGTGCGATCGGCTTTTACTCGCGTTGAAGAGTAGAGAACAATTTTACACCGTGATCGTGAAATGATTTTTGCAATGGATTGCCGACTGGTAAGAACTTCGTCGTCGACAAGAATGAGATCCTTGAATTCAGCGTCGACAGATTTTTTACCGCGCTTATGGCGTACTTCTCCTTCAATAAACTGAAAGGTTCCCGAAAATTTATCGCTTTGCTCTTGGGCGATGACTTTCGAAAAAGTTATGAAGTTCATTGAAATTGGAATGAGAAAACAGAGAGTCTTTAACTTGCCAAAGAAAAGCGAAAGTCTTTTTGGTATTGGGACTCCCATAAAAGAGGACTCGAATGTTTTAAAGTCAAAGATGCGTTTCACAATTCCTCAAGTATATTCATGTCTTACATAGTTCTTATCGGAACGCCGGGGTGAAAATTCAAGAAATAGCCCTAAAGTGTAACTAAACATTGATTATAGAGGTGGGTTCTTCGACTTTAGATTGAGTGACGTGATGGGATTCAATATTTAGGTCGGGTTTGGGGCATGAAAAAAGGGAAAGACCGTTTGGTACTTTCCCTTCTATCGAATATCTAGTGCAGAAGCACTATCCAATGGTTAATGGTACTCTTGAGGTTAATTTCTGCACTCGGGGATGGAGTTTACTTCTTTTTCAAGTTGATCTCCGGCAAGTGTTTGGATTGCTAATGCCGTTCTGAAGAGTTGTGCTATTTTTATCAATCTTCTCTTGGTTTGATCGGCCCCCCCTAGAGCATTGATAGCGAGTTTGTCGAGCAAGACACTCATGGCAAACTCACCAATCATTTGACAAGACTTAGAGTCAAATTGCGCCTTTTTTGATCCTTTTTCTTTACTCAACTTTTCATAGAGCTTTTTAACACATGTGTAGCTCCTGGTCGTCTCGCCAGATAGTCCGTAAAGAAGTCCACACATTGATCGGTCCGTTGGTGCAAGCTTGTGGCAATGACTACTATTGTAGGCGTGTTCTACGGCCTCAGAAAAGTGTTTTAGATTTTCTCCCTCGGTTGCCATAGCAGTAAAAATGTCACCAGCGTACTTAAAAGTACCACATAGAAATCCAATGCTACTTTCTGCGACACATGCGCCACTAAAAGCATCTATTGACTCGAGAGTCTTCCCTGGTTTCATATGGGGGAGTTTATCTAAAGTAGCTTTACACCCTTTACCAGGTTTTCTAATTGCTTCGCCAATTGATGCTAGTGTTGATGTCCAAACAGAATGTCCCTTTTTGGGTTTTAGGCATTTTCCTTTAGCCACGTCTTCATAGAGGTGCTTGTCGCAGGAAGGGATACACTTATTAATGGTACAGGGCTTTTGACCTTTCTTTCCACATTTGTGGGTGTCAAAACAATTGGATCCGCATTTTGAATCGCCCAGACCCAATCCAAATTGTTTCAAACCGTGTTTACAGGCGTGAGTACATTGAGTGATCAAGCAGGCTTTCTGACCATGTCCTCCACAATGATGTTTTTGAAAACAGTTTTTGTTTTTGTAGCACTTCCCTTTTCTTAAGTCTTCGTGATTTCCACCAGAACAAGATGGAACACACTGCCAAATTTTACAGGCTTTCGCACCCCACTGGTCGTAGTGACCACATTTGTGTTTTGTATAGCAGGAGGAAAATGCCTCTGGAGAAAACAAGACAAGTAAAAGTGCAATCATTGCGGATTGAATCATCGAATTCATAAGTAGAAATCCTTTTGAGAGAACGAATTGAATTATTGAGGAGATTAAATTTTGATCATTTTAAGGTTAGTTGTCATCACCTTGGTCAGAATCATCACTTTGGTCAGAATCATCATTATTAGAATCATCGTTTGATGTTGAAGAATTATTTGGCCCTTGGTCGGACTCGTTGGTGCCAGTGTCTTTATCGCTGGGCCCTCGATACTTCCAAGCACTCTCGCTCGACAAGCTTTTAGTCATCGTGCCTTGAGACATTTTACTATTAGAAATGGACTCAATGAGCTCTAGAGATCTTATAAATAAGGCAGCTTGGTCTTTGAAATTTGCCCCGTTATTTATACCCATTTCACAGAGTCGAAATAGGACCTCACGGGTAATTAGAACTGCAGGGTTGCGACCACCAAGGGATCCAACCCCTGTGCCTTCTGAAACCCCTACTTGGTCATTACCTTTGATGCTTGGTATTGATGCGGAAACTCCATCTTGAATTGATTCATCGGAGTCCGGAGCCGGTTCGGAGCAAAACTTTATTTTCTTGCCCTTTTCTACCAAAACTATCGTTCTTAGATTTGAATCATAGGTTATTGTTTTTACAGATTTTTCTTTGCCAAACTGAGATATATGAATGGGGTCCTGAGTAACACACCCAGAAGTAATAGTAACGAAGACGAGTAAAAAGAATAACTTAATTACATCCATATCTATTTACTTATCGGGAGAGCTATCTAATATTTAAACAGGTAAAAGGTCGAGAAAGAAACGCGGTTTTTTAAATAATCAGGGTTTTCAAATAAAAAAGGGAAAGATCGTTAGATACTTTCCCTTCTGTCGGGCGCGCTACCATTTGGTGTCTGGCGCCTACTTCATGGATTTGATATCGTCGAGGAGCGTGCGCTCGTGGCCTTCTGGGTTAACGCCCGTGTAGACCTTTCTGAGAATACCTTCGCCGTCGATTACAAAGCTTGTGCGGTTCCAAAACATGGTTCCGTTGAATTCTTTTTGCCCGATTCCGAGTTGCTTTAAAAGAGTTTCTTCGGGGTCGGCAAGGAGGTCGATGTTAAAAGAAAACTTATTGCAAAAGTCTTTATGAGAGGCGACATCGTCAGCGCTCAAGCCAAGAACTTTAATGTTTTCTTGATCGAACTCTTCTTTAGTGGCTGTAAACGACTTTCCTTGAATGGTACATCCAGGAGTATCGTCTTTTGGATAAACATAAAGAACAACCCATTGGTCTTTGAAATCTTTAAGACTCATGGTTTGGCCGTCTTGATTGGGCAAACTAAATTGTGGAAATGCAGTTCCAACTTCTAGCATATTACTCTCCTCGATGTTTAAAGTTACTTCTTAACTTTAAACATCTTTCCGAGAACAAATGCAATCGGTGCTGCGATAACAGAGAGCAAGGCTCCCATTTTTGCGGCGCCCTGTAGGCTAGGCTCAACGTAAGCCTCACCAGAAACAAATAGTGCCACAGTGAGTCCGAGACCGGCAATAACTCCGGCAACAACTAACGATTTAAAATCCATACCCTGTGGTAGTTTGAAGCCGAGAAGATTGCCCAGCATGCCAAAACCAGCAATACCGACCGTTTTACCAATGATGAGTGAGGCCAAAACAACCCATGTGACCTGGTTGATTCCGGCAAAAAGAACGCCGGCGTTGGCCAGACCAAAACCAAAAAGTCCGAGATCGACCGGGAGTTTGTGAAAGTGCTCAAAGTTAGCAATGGTTGTGTGTTCATCCTCTTCTGCAAAAAGCTCCGCGTGGCGTCCGTGCCCAGCAGGCATAAATGGGACCACAAAAACGAGGGCCAGTGCCGGGTGTAAGTGGGCCGAAATCAATCCAACCCAACTAAGGCCTCCGCCGATAATTACGTAGGGCCAAAAGTTTTTAACGTTTAAGCGATTCATTGCAAAAGCGACAGCCATGCCAAGAAGCGTGAAAAGAAGGTAAATAGGCTCAACCGGATGATCGGGGCTTGGGTAGAAAATAGCAATAATCCCTAAACCGATAGCATCGTCGGCAACTGCTAATAATAAGAGGTAACTGACCGCCGGATGTTTAGCTCCGAACACGAGTCGAGCGACCAGCCAGGCCAGCGCAATATCTGTCGCCGTTGGAATCCCCCAACCATTAACAATAGTTGCTTGGGTAATGTCGCCTTGAATAAGGTTATCCATTGGAATGATCGCGCAAAGTAAAAAGAAAACTCCGACCGGGCCAAGGACTCCACCGAGAGTTCCAAAGAGGGGGTTAACTGCCTTCGAAATAGGATTGAGTGAACCACCGGGCATTACGGCCTGGGTAATCTCAACGGCTGCGATCCCGAAAAAGAGAACCATGAATAAATCGTTCATTAAAAAGTGAAAGTTAAATTCGTAGCCGAACATTCCGACACCTTTACCGAGAAGAGGGTAGTGCAGAAAGTGGTGGTAAGAGTGTTCATCTATATTTGCCCAGAGTAGTGCAGCGATAACTCCTCCGATTAGAGGAATAGAAAATTCTTGTAGCAAATTGATGGTTTTTTTCACAGCAGACGCTCCCGTTTAATAATAATTATTTTAGAGATGTTTGCGTGATGGTGCAATGAATTGCGGATGTCTTTGCGTGCTCTTAAGTTTCGAGATCTATTTTGATTTATATCTTAGGTTTTTTATGAAAAACCGTTTTTTATCGATACTGTATAGGAGTACTTGGTAACATAATTCTTGGGTCGAACTGGTATTTTTAAAATCCTACGAGCTAGGTGACGCGCCAATACAGTGACTGCTTAAAAAGCGGGCACCTGTTGTGCAGATGAGGCGAGATCAGATTCGAAATAAACGAAAATCGGCCGAAGAAAAAATCTTTATTTTTGGTAAATAATTGAAATATTAGGGGAAGTCGAAATGGCACGCCTGTGAGGACTCGAACCTCAAACCCTCGCCTTAGAAGGGCGATGCTCTATCCAGTTGAGCTACAGGCGCACTTCTGGGCTTTAAAAAAGCCTAGGGCCATTTTATAGGCCCCATTTTTCTGAATTTCAATGATTTTGTGCCCCGATTTTTGGATCTGACCCAGGGCTCTGACTTAAAAGCCCCGGTTCCAATCGGCCTAGTTCGCTTTTTGGTAGCTAATAGTGATCTTTGTATAGGGTGGAGGAGTTTGGTCAAATACTACGCGCATGCCCTCAACCTTGTAAGGGATCACTAATCCGCCAGAGAGAGTGACTTTTACGCTGCTCGGAACTGGTTTATGGGCAAGTTTAAAGCTTCGAGCCAGTTGGTTGGCGTCTTCACCAATTCCCTTCAGAGTTTTTCCGAAGTTCTTATCACAGATGCTTCCGACTTTTCCTTCAGTCAGGTCAGAGGCTTCTTTTAACTTACAACCGTAGTTTCCACCGGCTAAGCACAAGAACATCTGGCAGGCCTGCTTGCGCTTACACTTGCGATCGCCAGGTTTGATAATGATAGAGTGAATGCGCAACTCTTTACCCGAATCACTTCCAAAAATATCGTCAAAGGCATCTTTTACCATTTGGCCGGTCGTAAGCCCCTCACCCTGACCATTACTCATTTCATCTTCGTCACTGAGAATGACAACGTGAAGGTCGGCGTTGGGTCTAAAGAAACCGCGATTTTCGCTATCTTTTTGTAGCATCGCCATAATGCTGGCTTTGAGCGGCTGTTCGTTCACCGTCGGACACGCTTGTGGTGTATCGCCGTAGTAACAGCCAATGGTTTCTTTTCGTTGAACCGTATTGAGGAAAATCTCGTTGGCGTTAGAGAAACTTGGCGTGAGAATCGTGTCCCCCAATTCTCCGTGTTTATCTTCGAGTCTTAGGAGTCGGCCACCTTGGTTGTGGTACTTACTCTGTAGATCCGTCGTTGTGAATCCCATTTGCCAATCAAGGTTTCCAAGCCCCTGAATAAAGTTCGGGAAGCGTTTACTCATTTCTCTTTGGTCTTTTTCCATAGAGTCGGAGTTGTCGGTAACTATAAGGATATCAACCTGGTTGTAGTCGGCTTGCTCAAAAACCTCTTCATAGGTTTCTGGGGTTGGTGCCGGCGTAGGTGTAGGAGTTGGCGTAGGTGTAGGAGTCGGCGTAGGTGTAGGAGTCGGCGTAGGTGTAGGAGTCGGCGTAGGTGTAGGAGTCGGCGTAGGTGTAGGAGTCGGCGTAGGTGTAGGAGTTGGCGTAGGTGTAGGAGTCGGCGTAGGTGTAGGAGTTGGCGTAGGTGTAGGAGTTGGCGTAGGAGTCGGGTCAGGAGTAGGAGCGGGTGTTGGCGTTGGTGATGGCGCAGGAGTTGGGCTTGGATCTGGAGATGGCGCTGGAGTCGGTGTTGGGTTTGGATCCACAGGATCTTCAGGATCATCCGGAATATCAGGGCGATCGGCGTTAGCCGGGTCATCTTGACTGGAGTTATCATCACCGGGAACAGTTTTGCTGCCTGTCTCAACTTGAGTAAATTGATATCCTTTTTCAGAACATCCAGTAAATGCGAATATTGCTAGTGCTGCGATCCAAAGTAATTTCATACTGGTCCTCGTTTCTACCCAATACTTATTATCGCAAATTCTTTGCCACCCTTTCAACTAGGAGCCCAGTCTGGTTTTTAATCTCTAAGGTCTTGAGGTTCCTTAAAAACTTAAGAATCTTGCATCTCTAGTGATTCCAACGAAAGTGTTGAGTCCAAGAACATCGACAAATCTCTCAACAAAATCTAGAAAAATTGTCTGGGTGAATCAATTTGGATTTTCAATTCGAAGGTCTAGTGTTTTGTTTAAATTGCTAACACTTTCAAAAAGAAAAAGTCGTCTTAAACAAAACTAAGAAGATAAAATTGCGCTGAATTTCTGGGAAAGTGTAAAAAAAATAGGACCTCGCTATCGACAAAGGTCCTAATTCATTATGCATTTTTTAAAAACGAAATTCTCTTTCGGAACGAGCTTTAAACAAATTCTTTCAAAATTTCTTTGAGACTTTCTTCGGAAGGGCGGCAGTCTTTGGCATTAAGGTGAGTTAAACCTTTGGGAGACATGTCGAGTCCTTCGTGAAGAGCGGGCTTTGATTCATCAATATAAAAAAGACCCGTCAGAATCTTACCTTCGTTCCGAGCACTGTTAATAACATTAATGGCTTCCATGCGATTGGTAAAATCGTGAAGTTTCGAATCAAGTTTTTTAAGAACCAAAACAGATCCATCATTGAGTTCAACTTTTTGGTCCTGTCCCTCTTCGTAATCAACTTTCTTTTCTTGGGACTCCATAATCATTCCCAATTGTTGAAGGTGAATAAGGTTTTCTCGAACGGCATCGTAACTCTTGGTAGAGCCTTCGTGGTTAGCAAAAGTCACACAAGGAGAAATAACATCGATGAAGGCAGTGCCGTGGTGATTAAACGCTGCCTGTAAGAGTGGAACCAATTGCTTGGCATCGCCAGAAAAAGAGCGTGCAACAAAAGTACAGCCCAAATCGACGGCCATTGAACAAAGATCGATACTATCGAGTTTGTTAGCTTCACCGGATTTAAGGGTGGTGCCGAGATCGGCTGTTGCCGAAAACTGCCCCTTGGTTAATCCGTACACCCCGTTATTCTCGACAATGTATACCATCTTCACATTTCGTCGCATCAGGTGAACGAGGCCACCGATACCGATCGAGGCGGAATCACCGTCGCCAGAAACGCCGATGATATTCAGATTGGTATTTGCGACCGATACCCCCGTGGCAACGGGCGCCATTCGTCCGTGAATCGAGTTAAACCCAGATGACTTATCTAAAAAGTAAGTAGGAGTCTTCGACGAGCAACCAATCCCTGAGAGTTTTGCAACACTGTAAGGGTTGACGTTGCCTAAAAACATGGACGAGATCAGATTATTAGTAATACTGTCATGGCCACATCCAGAACAAAGGGTGGATTTTGCGCCAGTATAGTCTTTTCGAGTTAATCCGCGACTGTTTGTGCTCACTTCAGACCTCCCATTTGCTCTATCATTTTTTCTTTCAGGCCAAGTGCTGTTACCGGTAGGCCGTTGTAGTGGCGAACCGACTTCAGTTTGGCGTAGTGTTCGGGGTAATCAATACTCAATAGGTGGTGCATTTGCCCTTCTTGGTTTTGATCGACGACGAGGACTTTTTCGTGTTCGCTGATAAACTGATCGACCTCATCGGTAAAGGGCCATGCTCGCAAACGAAGGTAATCGGTTTCAACCCCATCGGCTTTAAGAAGGGCGCGAGTTTCTTTCATCGCAGAATCAGTTGAACCAAAAGCGATGATGCCCACTTTTTTACTATGTCCCGTGTCGGCGATCGGTTTAGGTACAATCTTTTTCGCCGTATCAAATTTTTTGCGAAGGCGATCGAGAAGACCTGCAAAAACATCAGGGTCCTCAGAGTAAGCAGCACTCGGTGCGTGACCAGAGCCCCTCGTAAAATAGGCGGCAAGGTCACTCTGTGTTCCAGGAAGAGTCCGGTAAGGAATTCCATCACCATCCACGTCTTCGTAACGATTAAACTCGGTCATCTTTTTAAGGTCTTCTTCAAAATAAACTTTTCCGCGATCGAACTCTCCTGAGTTATAAGCAAAAGGTTCGCTGATCCAAGTG